>JAIYDQ010000313.1 GCA_027487375.1 Planctomycetaceae bacterium | reverse complement strand
TCGATTGCGAAACCGACAGGGCTGGAAGCCTATCCTACGACTGGCCATCGTGCTCAAACCTGAGCTACTTCAACCTAAGAGTCGATCTAGCACGAATTTAACAACTCAAGCATGTAGCCTGGACCGTGCCATAGTTGTAAACAGCCCAAGCAAAATTACTTAAAAGTCTTAGAGCCTTGTCCCTGGATATCTCACCTTCCTTATGCTCAAGATTTCGGGAAGGATCGCACAAATTGTTTTGTAGTAACTTCGAAGTTACTTAAGCATTCACTAACGTGTTTGATGTGCAGCAACGTTTCGAATGACAATGTCGTAGATTTCAACTAATCGAGTGTAGTTCGACTGAGATGTATATTTTAAGAGGTACTCTTGCCGAGTCGCATGTCGAAAACGATTTGCTTCTTCTTGAGCGAGGCCCATTACCGTAGTGACTTTTGATTCGAGTTCTTGAGAGTTACCGGGTTGAAATAGCCAACCTGTTCTCCCTTCGTCGATAATCTCAGCAGTACCACCAATTCGTGATCCTATCACCGGTGTTCCTTTGGCGAACGCTTCCACGGTTGTACGTCCAAAGCTTTCGTACCAAATCGATGGCATCAATAGGCAGTTAGCCCGTCCAACAACGTCGAGCAACTCTGACAAGGGCAGGCGTCCGAGCCATTCAATTCTCGCGTCAGAACCAGCAGCGCTACGGACGGATTCCGCCAACGGTCCATCTCCTATAATCTTCAGCTTTGGAAGACTAGGGTTGGATTTCCATGCTTGAAGAATCGTAGACAATCCTTTTTCTGGTGAGAGTCTCCCGACAAAAACGGCGAATCCCGAAGGACCGTCGCCGATACCGGGGTCGTTGTCCAGGGCGTTGGGCTTTACGTAGATCTTTTCACCAGGAAGGCCCATCTCAATCAACTTCTGTCTTGTGATTTGCGACGGGCAAATGAAACCGTCCACAACACGGCGCCAGGTTCTAAGTAGACGATGCAGCGCAATGGAGGAGGCCAGGACAGCACTGCCAGATATACTCTCGCGGTAACAACGATGCCGAATGGCAGCGAAAGGAAACAATGCTCCTATGCATTTTTCGCAAACTTTACCATCGCGCAATAGATATGTCCCAGCACATGCAAGTCGATAGTTCGCGACTTCATGTACAACTGGAACGCCAGCCTTTTTAGCAGCATAGAAGATAGAGGGCGAAAGGAGCGGAAAAGTATTAATCGCGTGAATTATGTCAGGCTGAAAGTCATCAATAGCCTTTTTGAATGCGTTGTAAGCGGTCCGATTCCAGAGCGTATCGACAGCGACCTTTAATTTGCTCGCCTGATTAATGGAGTCATTGTGAACAACATGTTCCTTTACATCATGTCCGTTGGCTCGAAGCACGCGGACTTGATCCTCGAAGCACTGGTCTTCACCGCCTCGCTGCTGGTAGTAGTTGTGCGCCGCAATAATCTTCATGAGAATTATCTTAGGTACTGTTTCGCGAAGTGAATACAAATCAACGCGAGCGTTTGCATGTTATGACACGGGTTGCGAACCATCGATGGATGATCTGTTTAGGCGGGGTTTCAATTCGAGGGACCGCGATAAACCACGATGTCTATCTGGTTGCTTGTTGTTATCTACTTTTTCGCGTTGAAGAATCATGGAAAAGCAGCAAGTTGCTACCACGAAAAGAGGAAAATTCGGGAGTTTGAATAGTGATTCCGCGAATCCATTGAAAGCAGCATAGGTAAACAATCCAAACACAATTGGATACTCGATTTGACTCGTCTTCCCATAGAGCTTCATCGCTTGCCAAAGTGCAGCAAACATCATTAGTACAACTAGGATAAATCCCAATAGACCAACGTCGAGCATCGTATCGAGATAAAGATTGTGACCGTGCGGGATTTCCCAACGAAAGGTTTCGCTCAAGTACTCGACGCGTTTCGCATCCCAGTAGGCTAGGTATCCATACCCAATAAGTGGAGACTTATAAATGGAGTCGACTAATTCCTCCCAAAGCGGAAGGCGACCAGAGAGACTGGAAACGTCATCCTTGCGGCCCATGGTCACGAATTCTCCTAATGCGCCCGAACTGCTCTGACTGATCATAGTAAATCCAGCAAGTCCCAAACAGACCAAGGCAATCATCGAAGAGACAAGGAGCAATCGATTGCTTCCTCGGACTGCGAGGATCTGAATGAATACGAGACTCACTAATAATCCTGCCAGAGTCGTTCTAGATTTAGTAATCCATACAACGCCCATTCCAATGACGAACAGGAATATCGTGACTGCGTTAAGCTTATTGGAATCGGTAGCGAACATTCTCGCTGTTAGACATAAGATTGAAGCATAGATCGCTTCGGTGTTTGGGTGGGTTGTTCCAATGAATCGATAGTCTCCACCGAGTCGAAATGTACCTTGGGATAACTCCGAAAGTACCCCGACGCAGACGAATGAAAGACAAACAAGAGTGATTGCAGTCAAAAACTCGCGAATAGATAAGGCTGACGCGATCCCAGCTGCGGCCACAACCATCGCTCCGAGCACCATGAGCTTGAAAACGGTGTGCGATGGTTGCACGCTCCAAAAAGCACTCGACAAATAAAAGACACCGGCGGCGGACATAGCCCAAAATAATGGTGACGAAAAGCGAATAAGAAACTTTGGAGCGAAGCAAAAGCAAAGAACCCCCCAGCCAGCAAGTATTAATCGCATCACGGTTGAGATCGGGTTTACTTGGCTAAGTCGATCGGCCGTTATGTTTTCACTCCCCGTGTACGACTCCTGCGCCATATAAGCAAACAAGCTCGCATCCCAAGAGTGTTCTACAAACCAGAACGTCACGAAGACGAACAGGGCAGTCGCAAGTGACAGTCCGCTTACGAAGCGATCCTTGGTCACGACGTCGGCCGAATCGCTTTTGCTTGCAACGGTTGTAATACTTGACGCAATCATTTAAATCCCTCTAACATCATCAATTGCTTGGATGTGTGGCAAATGGTTTAACGTAGATGTTTGGTTGTGGGCCAGCACACCTAGGGCAAGTGTTATTAGTGAAACGATGGTTGCGGCAGTGCTTCCTATGATCGATGCATACGCGGCGCCGATGAGCCCGTAAGTTGGAATCAAAAAGAATGCAAAAGCCACCGCTCCGATACAGTGCGAAACCTCGCTCCAAAATTGCGCTCGCGACTGATTTAAAGCAACGAGACCGTTATTCAATAAACAGGATATGCTTACTATCAAAATAGAAATGCTTAATAAAAAAGCGAGAAAGCTATACTGAGCATAACTTTGCCCATAGGTTGCCAGTAGCCGGTCTCCCACAAACCAAAACGAGAGGGAGACAATCGAAAGAACTCCGATCATCAGAGTTATGGAGCTAAAAAGGGAAGCGAGCATTCCACTCACTCCATTTTTCTGAAACTCAAGGACCGTGCGTGGCTGAAACATATTGTTAACACCCGTCACAAACATCATCGACAGCCCAACTAAGCTGCTGCAAACCGCATAGATTCCAGTCCCTTCTTCCCCTTGAAAATATGCAATCAGCCATGGTATCGCGACAATTGGTGCGATTCCAATCAACCGCCCGCCTACTAACCATCGAGCGTAATTCCAGTTATGAATCCAGTCGGAACCTACCCATTCACGATTAATCTCGAATGTACTCCAAGTCTGCCGAAGCCAGATGCACAGAGGCGCAATGCACGCGATGCCTAAAATAATATTCGTACTGATTAGAGAGAAGCGTTGTGACCAACTGAGTAACAACAAACCTATTAATTGGGATCCAACTACGAGTGAGTCTAACAGTAGTAATCGAAAGAAAGAGAAGTCGGTATAAGATAGTGCCCGCATTTGATCCCGAGCTAAATTAAAAAACAATGCAACAGCAAGGCTCAAACCCAATGCAGTTGCATAACTGCCAGCACCAAAAATTGGCGAGCACACAGCAATAATCGCAATAATCAGGGACGAAATTCCCGCGAAGCATAACTGATGGGCAATCGAACTGCCGCGATAGGTTGTTCTGTTGAAAAGAGGCTGATAAGTGAACGCGAGAAACGGGGCTGCTATCAATCGTTCTTGCACTGTTCGCAGTACGGCAATGACAGTCCACGTCAACGAGAAAACCCCGACTTCGTATGCGGAGCAGTTTCGAGAGACCATCATCACCGTCAAAAAGGTTCCAGCGCTTACGACCATTTGGTCGCCGAGCGCTAGAACACCATGTTTGACGTTTTTTGATATCTCAGGCATGTTGAATTCCAATTCGTCCACAAGTGCTAGCTTGCGGAGGCAATTATCTCAATCTCATCTAGAGGTGCAGTGACGAATGGAGTCGGGCTAACCAGGCGGGTAAGCTCCATAGCTAGTTTTTCTTGTGAGTTTTCTCTTAGCAAATCACTCGCGTGAGATTGATTCAGAAGTTTACTTGGATCGGAATGAGCGAATCTCGTGATCCCGTTTGCAATAGCCACAGAATCACTTGAATCGATATCGATCCCAAGAGAGTAGGTTCGAACCATATGGCCCAACCAGCCATAGTTGGACGAAAGAACCGGCTTATTCTCATGAGCTGCATGAATCAGCGCCGAAGAACTCCCCTTGTGAAACTGGTAGGTTGTGAGCATGACGTCAGAAATCTTGTAGTAAGTCAGTATTTGAGACGGTGGAATGTATTGGTCGTGCAAAACAACTTGCGCTTTCGAATACGATTTTACCTTGAGGACCGCATCGACAACTTGATCTCGAAGCCCATCGGAGATGCGACCCGCTAAAAGAATGCAAGTCTTCTCTGCTACATCATCCGGGAGGTGTCGGATCGCATTCAACAACTGCATTGGACCCTTGCGGTTGTCCAGAACGCCGATCAAGCAAAACACCATTCGACCAGGTTCAATACCAAGGGTATCCCTCAGTTCGTTCGCTTGTTGATCCGACGGCGATTGACGGGAAAAGGAGTCGGGAAAGTGGGCTACGCGTGCGGATGTCGAAAAGTTCTCGCGGATATACGGTACGGCTGTACCGTCTACCGATAGAAGATTAGACAGCTGCGGTTTCTTCAAGACTCGCTGGAGAAGGAATGCTTTGCGCCATCCAACTAATCTTTCGCGAAGTGATGGGCGAAATCCTTGATAGAGCTCGTAGTGAAACGTTGGGCGAAAGTAAATTCCCGAAAAAGGTATCGGCGACTTTTGCCCTAACCAAATCGAAAGTTGAAACATATCGAGGAACATGACAAGGCCATGATTCGCCTTGCGCTCTGTTGCATACTTACAAAAGAGCTTCCATGCATTCCAGTATTTACTTTTGGGATTAGCAAGAAGTCTTTCTTCATCTTCGGAGATAAAGCGTAGACTTACTTTCGGGTCGGACAAACGTTCAATATTATTGACTGTGTTACCATGCAATTCTCTAAATCGATTGCAGAGTAAGAATTCAATGTGGTGATTGAGATTAGATTGCGACCAGACATTGGCAATGTTTTCAATGTACGCCGGATGATGACCAGAAAACTCAAAGTCGACAGCTAATACTTTTTGCGGTTCGCATGGGTTGCTTGATGTTGTCGACACGGTCACGCCTTTATGCATTGCGCAGCCAACGCGGCGTATAAATTCGACGGCGTGTTAGAATAGTCCCGGTGACTTTAACGCCATCATCTGCGAGCCGCTGAATTGCGGTGAGCGCTTGCGAACGGCGGACGGCATCAGATCGAACCGCAATGATCGTTGCATCGCACAGCTTTGCCAAGAACAAAGAATGCCGCATGTTATCAATGGTCGGAAGATCGATGAAAACAGTTCGATAACGATCTCGAATCCAAGTGATGATTTCCTCATAATTTTCTGGAATAATTCGCCCGCTTCGCAAAGATTCTTTCGATCCAACTGGCATTACGTCGAGCGAATCGATGGGTGTCGATTGAATAGCCTCCTCGGGTGTACCGGCCCCCACGAGCAAATCAACCAGTCCTTTGGTCCCCTTGATCTTAAACATTCGCTGCAGCGAAGGAGCTCCCATATTTCCGTCGATTATCAATACGGGGCCCATATAATTACTGGCGGCGCGAACGGACAAATTGGTTGCCAAAGTAGAAACGCCACTCTTGGGAGAGCAGCTAGTCAACCCGATCAAAGTTGCGGCAGTCGTATTTGCTTCTACTCGAGCCCGAAGTCGCCAAAGCAGCATATCAAGATCTGAGTCTAGACTACTTATAGGATTGATTGACGGCTTGGGTCGGATTGCTGACTCGACAGGCTTAGGAGCGTTAGTTAGGTCCATCGTATTGTTCATTTTAGGAGCACCAAAAAGCAGTCGGGTGTCATTAACGCAGGAGTAGTTTTTTGTTAGCTGGATTTTCGTAGATCGACGTCAGTACTGGTAAACCAATAAGGTTCTCTAATTCTGACTCACTTCGAATCCGATCGTTAAGTTTCTCGGACAGGACGATTGAGGCGACCAAGCTAGCAAGAGCGATAACAAATCCAGCCAGAAGCACCAGTATCTTCGACGGGCTTATCGGTTTTCTTGCGAGTGTTGGAGCTTGAACAACACTGATGCTGGATATTTGATTCTCTTCAAGAGCCTTACTCATTCGAGACTGTTCAAGACTGCTGTTGTATTCTGTAAACTTGAACCTTGCGATTTGCTCAGCTTGCTCGAGTCGATCAATCTCAATCTCAAAGTTATTGAATTTTTCCATCGCTCGTTGAAGATCCGATTTTTGCTCCATCAATTTGGTTTTGCTTGCGGTGAGGCCAGCCAAGAGCGTTTGCTGCCGAGCACGCTCAGCTTTCAATTCTTGGTAAACAGGGTTGATGTCATCGTTGTTTTCTTCTCGCTTCTCAGATTGAAGGGCGAGGATCTTTTGGGCTTCTTCGATCTGACGCGTTGTCGTAGTTAATAGCGGATGGCCTTCCTCCAAACGTGCCTTGAGATCCTGATAGCGAAGCTGATTTTGATACAGCTCTTCTCGCATTAAATCTGCGCCGTTGTTTGGAACACTCTTCATCGAACCCATTTGTCGCTCGGGCGTCTTGCTGAGTTGTGTATCGATCTCGAGCATTTTTGCTTTCACGTTACCAAGATCTTGGGAGTTCTTTAACGCGTCCAGTTCGATTGCTTGCAGTTGTGTTTCAAGGCTCGCTCTGCGTCCTGCAGTGGTCAAGATTCCGGATTTAGTTCTCTCTCTCGACAGTTCGTCTTTTGCTTGGAGCCATTGTTGGTGCAGCATTGCTGTTTGCTCTGCAAGAAACTCGTTCGAGTCTGGATTTCGGTGGATACGAAGGTGCTCTGACTTATAGACTTCAATTAACTTTTCAAGGATTTTTTGAGCTGCTTCCGCTGAGTCGGAATCCAAAGAAATTGCCAAGACGGTTGAGTTGCGTTCGGCTTCAACGCTAAGATTTTTCTCGATAGCAATGATGGCTTGTTCGCGGTCGTCGATAGGATCGATATCCTTTAGGACCTTGATGGCTGATGAAATTACGTCTTTGATTGGTTGTAGCCATGGGTTGCTTGGCTGAGGCTCACCGATACCACCACTTAGTACGAAATCCGGGCCAAGTTCATCTACCACTTTTGAAACCACACCGCGGCTACTCGCAACTTGAATGGCCGACTTCACTTCTTCGTCTCGATTGCTTTGAATGATCCCGACAGTTGGTCCGCCGGTATTGGCAACCGGGTCGACTGCCATGCTTTCGCGTCCAACTTGAAGAAACAGTCTGACTTCAGAGCGATAGGTCCTGGGTAAAAACAGGAGTAGGGCGACTGTTAAACATCCAACGACTATGGGGATCGAAACAATTTTAAGTTTATGTCGAAAAACGAGTTCAATTATTTCGGACTTGGTCACGGACATCGTGTAAACCTCGGGAAACCGTAAGCGAAAATCAAGCCTTTATCGTAGTTTGACCGCGCAAGTGATCAAAGTACGTTTCATTGAAATCTCCCTATTTCACTTCGTCTACGAGCCGTTCATACCGGTGAGTGCCCTTGCAGTCGCTTTAATCGGTAAAGTCGGGTTCGATTGGATTGGCTGGTAGTTCATCAGGTTCATGGGTTACATCGATCTGCAACACTTAACGCGATCGTAACCTAGCGAGAATCGCGATAAAGAGAGCTCGCTTCCAAGTGCGTCGATACGTCCATGATCCATTTAAAATGTACTCCTGAAACGGTGCGCCCAATTTGGTTGCCATGGAATGTTGAAAATCTGTAGCTTTACCCCCCTTCAGTTAGGTAATTAGCAACTATTATTGTATGGGTGCGGCGGAGAGTTCCCGGTCAAGTTCAAGGTATCGTGATGGCATTCATTAAAGGTCTATTGGAGTTTGGTAAGAAACAAAGTTTCCATCCAAACTTCTTAAGTATCTTTCTGAACCCGCTGTACTTTACGCGTGTAAGGATCTGGAGGGCAATCAACGCCAATCGACATGTTCTGCATGGGCGAATGCTCGATTTTGGTTGTGGTCGCAAGCCGTATCGGGAGTTATTCCAGGTTTCCGAGTACATAGGCGTAGACATTGAGATCAGTGGTCACGACAACGCTGAGTCGCCGGTGGACGTCTACTATGATGGCAAGGTCCTTCCGTTTGAAGACGAATCGTTTGATTCATTGTTTTCAAGCGAGGTCTTGGAGCACATCTTCAATCCATCCGAAATCTTGCCCGAGATATACCGTGTCCTTAAACCTGGGGCTGTAGGATTGATAACTGTCCCGTTTGGATGGCCAGAGCATGAGGTTCCCTATGATTATGGTCGCTACACGTCGTTTGGTATCCAACATTTGCTCCGCTCGCACGGCTTTGAGATCGTTAGCATTACCAAGACGGGGCATTACGTTGAGGTGCTTTGGCAACTCTTCGAGCTTTACGTGTTTGGTTTTTTTAAAACAAAGAACCAAATTGCAAACACTATCTTGACTGCAATATTCATTAGTCCGATGACGATTCTTGGAATTCTGTTGACTCCTTTGGCACCACGCAGCACTGAGCTTTTTTTCAATACCGTGGTCGTAGTGAAGAAGCCAAGTTAGTGCTTTGTGCTGATTAGACTTTTGGATAGCCGAGTTCGTAAGACTTCAGAACTCGGTGAAAACAGCGGCTAACGCTGGCGTTACCAGATGACTTACGACAGCTTTTCAGCTGCGTGAAGAACGAGAAGCTCAATCCAATGGGGCTGCCCGTTTAAGCGGGCCATTCACTCGCCGGTCTAACCGTTTCTGCAGCGAGGCTCCCACATTCCCGGCCAGCCCCACTGACGGAGCGAATCCAAAACAGGCTGTCCGGCAGAATGTCTTTCCGAACCACTACAATCCGCAGTCTGACGGTGCGCGCCGGTGATGTTTGTCAAATCATTTCTGAAAATTCCTCAAGTCAAAGGGTGGTAATTTGGTCTCCGACCGTGAATAATCGATGCTCGGTTTGGTTGATCCTTTGATTCGTCTTGGGCGTTTCACGAGTGATTCCTCCGACCGACGTTGGTGCTTCCAAGTCGAGGGGGTAAAGGGATTGAATTCATGGAATGGATTTCCGCAGGAGCTGCATTGCTAGCAGATCTCGTTCACGAGGTTTTTTGGCTAATTCGGGAGGAGCGTTGGAATTGCATTTCACAACTGAGACGACGCGGCAAAATTGGGTGCATGGGGCTGCATTGGGTTGTAGCCGGTTATTTGCATTGAATGCTCGACTAGCTTGCGTTCGCCTTTCATCGATCTTCTGCATCGTTTCCGGTTTGTTTTGCACCGCGGGTATTCACGATGAGTTGTACGGCGAAGAACCAGTTCGAGTGACGGTTAACAAGCCGGTGATTCCTCAGCTCCAACCCAAGGCGCGGGGTGTTTTTCCTGGTATTACTTTTGTAGCACTTGAAGAGGGCCTGGACCGACTGGCCCGTGGTGCTGAGCCTCGTTCGATTCGAGAGCTTCAGTTACTCGAAGACCAGCAAGCGAAGGTTTCGCAGAAAATCATTGAGGTGACTGTAAATGTTCAGCAAGGTTCTGCTCAGGGAAGCGGCGTGATTATCACTCCGGACGGGTATGTACTAACCGCCGCTCACGTCGCAGGCAAACCCGGACGAGAAGCGACCGTAATTCTATCGGATGGTCGTCGCGTGCGAGCGAGAACCCTCGGTACGAATCGCGGCATGGACGCGGGGTTGATTCAGATTATCGATTTGCCATCACGCAAAACAATTGATGAACGATCTGTTGCTGGCGGATATGTAACCAAGAGCTCTGTGGTTCAGGCGTCCGCTAACTCATCAGCCGATGTTTGGCCCCATGCAACGCTCGGTAAGTCCGACGATCTTCGCTTGGGACAATGGGTCATTGCAGCCGGGCATCCCGGTGGGTGGATTCCTGATCGGCCTGCAGTTGTAAGAGCGGGACGATTGTTGAACATTATGCGATCGACGATTGTGTCCGACTGTGCGTTGATCGGTGGCGATAGCGGTGGCCCTCTTTTCGACTTAAATGGTCGATTGATCGGTATTCACAGCCGGATAGGTACCGAAACGGCAGACAACATGCATGTACCTATCGACATTTACCAAGACAGTTGGGATCGCTTAGCGGATGGGCAAGCTTGGGGAACCCTTCCCGGTTACAAACCAGTGATTGGTGTCGTTGGCCCAGAACGCAGCGGAAGCACGAACGCTAACCCTCCTGCTGAAATCGTCAAGGTGTTGATGGGCAGCCCGGCGGCTGCGGCGGGGTTGAAAGAGGGTGACGTTATAGTTCGATTTGATGATACGAATGTGGCGACTTTTGAAGAGCTTCAACGAGCCGTCGAAGGGGTCGCTCCAGGCGATCGTGTGAGCGTGGAGATCGAGCGCCAAGGGCAACGACTTCGGTTACGAATCATCGTCGGTCAGGATTCGTAGTGAGTCTTCGATGTGAGCTTCCAAAGGCGTTTCCCGCAAATGCGGCAATCCAAAACTGTAGGATTATCGGCTTAATAAACTTAACGATTCATCCAGATGCAAGATTACCAAAATAGAAGATCAGTGGACCTAGAAAGAAAGAAGAATTGAATGAGCTTCATTCGATGTTGCAGCGCTTCTCTTTGGTTAGCAGCAGTCACAATCGGTTTCTGTTTTCCTTGGATTCAGTATTTTTCCTCGGTAAATGGTGATTTTGGCTCAGCGCTGCATGACCACGATGTTGCATCGGTTTTAGTGCAAGAACCATCGTCTTCTTACAGCAGCTACCGCCTCGATTACACTCTTCCCAGCCAGAGCCCCAATCAACGGATTCATTCCCCTGTATTGAGAACCTTTGAGCAAGTTGTTGGAAGTTCATCCGATTCCACTGTGCAAATCATTTCCGGTGGTCGACAAGTCGCGCTGGGAGTCGTCGTAGACAAGGACGGCTGGGTTCTTACGAAGGCCAGCCAGCTTACGGGAGATGGTTTGGAGTGTCGGCTTGCGGACGGTTCTGTCGTTCAGGCTGTCCGAAAAAGCGTACGTCAAGACATCGACCTGGCTCTGGTTCGAATTGAAGCAAGCGATTTGTTGCCCATATCGTGGCACGAAGAAAACAGCGTGAAAGTTGGAGGTTGGCTTGCAACGTTGGGTAGCACAAAGCGACCACTATCGATCGGTGTCGTAAGTGTTTTGCCGCGAACGATCCGGCAAGAGCGAGCAATTCTCGGGATTGATCTTGGTTACGATCGGAAGGGCGCGCTGATCAAGATGGTTCTTCCAGGGGGTGGTGCCGCGAAGGCTGGGATAGAGGATGGCGACGTGATCGTTGCAATGGACGACCAACGACTGGAGAGTCAGGAAGCGGTCCTTTCCAAGATAGGTACGCTTCATGCCGGTCAACGCGTCCGAATTGGTTTGCGACGCGGCGAACGCTCCTTGGAAGTCGAAGCTCAGTTGATGGACCTGCACCCATCACTTTTGGACGAAACCGAGATTGAAGTGAACGGTAATCTTAGCGCAAGATCGACGGGCTTCGCGAAAGTCTTTCAGCATGATACGGTCCTCGAGCCTCATCAATGCGGTGGACCACTCGTGGATACTCGTGGCAGAGTAGTCGGCGTGAACATCGCCCGTGCCGGACGAGTTAGCTCCTACGCCTTGCCAAACGATGTGGTCATCCCGGCAGTCCGAAGCATGCTCTCTGCAGCCAAATCAATCCCCGTTTCGGTCGAGCCGACGACTCGCAGTAAGTAACTTACAGCTGAAGTTAGACAATCGACCGAAAAAAATGTACCGTAGGATGGGACCATTGTCCCGTCCGAAATCGTAGCTTGGGACTATAGTCCCAAGCTACTGTCGGTACACCAATTCCTGGAGATTGCCTAAGCTAATAGCCATGCTGTGGAGTTAGATTCAAAGCTTTCACCGGCGACCTTTGGCTGGTTTGCTTGGAGTGCTTGGCTTCTTGGATATCGACTTGGCACGAGCGGTTTTCTTTTCTGGTGGCGTTTTTGCCATAGAGCCTGCGTTGCTGAATTCGGCCATTGAACCGCGGATTGATTTTACTTTGTTTGGATGGTCTGCTTGACCGGTAAGCTCATAGAGAAAGCGGCTAGGAAAAGTTGGCCGCTCTTTACCCCATTTGAATCGAGCTTGTGCCATTGTGAGGGTAAGCTCCTCTTGAGCTCGTGTGACTCCGACATAGCAAAGTCTTCGCTCTTCATCGATCGCATCCCCCGCATCGGCTACGCTTCTTCTGTGCGGCAGTAAACCTTCTTCCATGCCGACCATGTAAACATAGGGAAATTCGAGACCTTTGGCACTGTGAAGCGTCATCAATGCAATTGCATTGCGTTGCATTTCTTTTTCTTTAGGCGATCCAAATTCGCGACCACCCAAAGTGACTTCCGAGAGGAAACCGGAGAGGGTTGCTTCGTCTCCATGTTCTTGCGCATAAGCAGCGATCGCGTTCAATAACTCTTGTATTGTCGCTAGCCGCATCGATTGTTCATCGGGATCTGGATAATAACGCGAGACTTCTTCCTCGTATCGCAAGTGTTTGATCAATTGTTGTGTTGTTTGATAAAGGTCGCAGCCATTGGCGTAGAGCGACTGGTAGGTCGCGTGAAGGGCTCGCAAGCTCTCAACGCCTTTGACAGCCGCCGGCGGTAGTTGTGAGAGATCCACGCCGTCTTTTTGAACATCCCAGACGGTCTTACCCGCTTCGACCGCGGTCGCAATCAGAGCCTCGACGCTCTTTGCGCCTAAGCCCCGCGCGGGTGTATTGATGATCCGCAGTAGCGAGACTTCATCTTGAGGCGTATCGATCCATTTCAAGTAAGCCAAAAGGTCTCTGACTTCTTTACGATCGAAGAAAGACTGGGCTCCGGTGAGAGTGTAGGGAAGCTTCGCTCGCCGCAGTTCGGTTTCGAAGACTCGTGGTTGTTCGTTGGTGCGGAATAGAATTGCAAAGTCGCCAAATTGAGCCTTAGGTGCATCGCCTTGTTCTGATCCTGATCGGGATCCGATCTTGCGAGCAATCTCTTGCACCACCTCTTGGGCTTCTTCGTTCTCGCCAGGAAACTGCAGCACACGCGGGGGCGCGCCGTTGGGACGAGCGGCCCGAAGCACTTTCCCATGTCGGTGCTTATTGAAGACAATTAAGTTATTGGCCGTTGTAAGAATTGCCGCTGTCGAACGATAGTTGTCTTCGAGCCGGACGACCTTGGCGTCGGGCCAGTCGTGTTTGAAGTTCAGAATGTGTTTGACTTCAGCGCCACGCCAACCGTAGATGGACTGATCGTCATCTCCCACAACGCAGAGATTGCGATGGTCTTGTGCGATAGCGCGGATGATTCGATATTGGCTACCGTTCGTGTCTTGGTATTCATCCACAAGGACGTGATCGAATCGTTTCGACTCGGCAAGTCGGACTTCTGGATGTTCGGTTAGCAATTGTTCTGTGCACAGAAGTAGGTCGTCAAAATCAAACGCTCCGGACAGCTTGAGAGCCTTTTGATAACGCAAATAACCGCTGGTTGCCAAATGCTCTTTGTCAGTCTTCGCCTCCCCGAGTGCCATCGAAGGGGTGATACCTGCATTCTTCCAGCGACCCACGATCGACAAAAAGTCACCTGGCTTTAGGACTGCGTCGTGAATTTTCAGCTCCCGCAGTACACCGCGAGCGACACTTTCCTGGTCGCCTCGATCGTAAATGGCAAACTTTTCCGGGTATCCTAAAACTCGCGCGTGCCGTTTGAGGATTTGAACGCAAGTGCTATGGAACGTTCCGATTTGCGGCTTTGGGGCTGGGGGTTGGCCTCGTTTAGGGCGACTCGGAATTTTCAGCTGATGCCCGATTCGCTCCTGCATTTCTTGCGAGGCTTTGTTGGTGAACGTGACGGCAAGAATTCTTTCTGGGCGAATTCCGTGCTTAATTAGATTGGCGACTCGGTAGGTAACTACACGCGTTTTTCCAGTTCCAGCTCCCGCCAAGACAAATAGCGGACCAGAGAGGGTATTCACAGCTTCAGCTTGCGGAGGATTCAAATTGGCCACAATTCACCGTGTTTTGAATAAATAGTGGACGAAATTCTATGATCACGAGACAACCTGGACCGAAAACGCCACTAGTTCCGGCGTTTCAATACTAGCGAGCGTGGGTCGTTACAAAAGCCCAGATTTGGACTCGACGACCCGAGCGAGAACGCCTAAACTTTCCCTCCCTGAATTTAACCACCCTTATTTTGATGATGTTCTCATGTACGCGATATTCACTGACGGCGGTCGTCAATACAAAGTCCAAGAAGGCCAAGTTGTCGATATTGATTTCCGCGATTCGCTGGAAACTGGCGACAGTATTGAGTTTGATCGTGTTTTGGCGATCAGCAACGAAGGCTCGTTGAAGTTGGGTGCTCCGACGGTTTCAGGAGCTAAAGTCACCGCTTCGGTAGTCGGTCTAGAAAAGGGTGAAAAAGTCTACATTCAGAAGTTTCGCCGTCGAAAGAACTACGACAAGCGAACGGGTCACCGCCAAAAGTACACCCGAATCACGATTCAAAACATCGTTGCTTAGTCCTGGGTGGAACTGCATCTCTTAAGTTTCGCTGCCAGAAATGTAGCGAATCATTCTCCTACGTGGAGAAAACGTACTTGGAGCAATCCGTCTCGCTTTGGTATTAGCAAGACTAATAAAATGCAGGCGTGGGACGGTTCTGTGACCGTGGCACTATTCCAGAGCCAATCTTGGTACTCCTCCGTCTAAAACAGAACTCGAAGGAGTTCTGTTTTCGGAATTTCCTAACGGATGTCGGACTAGATCGATTCTTAGGTTGATGTAGCTACCGATTCAGCATTATGAACAGCAGTAGGATAGGCTTCCAGCCTGTCGGTTTCACTATCGACAGGCTGGAAGCCTATCCTACTGCAATCTGACTAGCTACAGATACTTGAGATTTGCTCTAGTATTCGCCCGTTTCCGAGTTGAATACGGGTGAATTACTCCGCCAGGGGCTTCTTTTTCTCGGTAATTACCTTCGATTCGGGAGCCTTTTCTGCGTTGAGCTCGACGTAGCTCTTCCATTCTTCAGGCACGTTGTCTTCGTGGAAAATTGCTTCGACCGGGCATTCTGGAACGCATGCTTCGCAGTCAATGCACTCTTCAGGATGGATATAAAGCATTTTCTCGCCCTCGTAGAAGCATTCCACGGGACAAACCACAACGCAATCTGTATATCGGCAACCGACACAGGGTTGTGTTACGACATGGGTCATCTCATCTGCCTTTCAAAAAATTTCCTATAAACAAACCGCTTTGGCGGACAGCCGCCGTGCCGTTTCCAATTTTCAGTCATCGGAAGTCCGTTTGGGGATTCGTTTTCGAACCCTAACTTCGCTTTGGTTATCCTCCGTAAACCGCACAAATTCCAACATGGCAATCTAGGCTGGGCAGGATAGGGTGTCAAGCGATGAGAATATGCTTGATGTGCCCGGCTTTGGCACCTAATATTGATAGGGGACAAATTCTAGCGACTCATCAAGGCAACTTCCTCCCGTGTTATCGAACGTTGATCGTGAACTTCTGCAACGTTGTTTGGCTCGTTCTTCGGGCGGATGGGAAGACTTCGTTGAAAGGTTTGCCAGCTTAGTTTACTGCGTTGCAAATCATACCGCTCGATCTCGATCGGTCACCATTGATGCAAAAGTCGCTGAAGAGCTGGTTTCTGATGTTTTCTTTGAGATAGTCGACAACGATTTCGCTGTTCTTCGTCGCTTTCGGCTACAAAGTTCGTTGGCTACTTATTTGACAGTTGTTGCAAGAAGGATCATCACAAGGAGATTGGCTCAGACAAAAAAGTCACGTCGCCGCGAGTTGCTGGTTGTTAAGGAATCTTTGGAGCAGCTTGCAGGAAGCCCTAACGGCTCGGGCGATCTTGGGCAATCAACTATCGAGAGTCGCGAAGAAATTGAAGCAGCACTAT
The DNA here is from genome assembly GCA_027487375.1 of Planctomycetaceae bacterium. Taxonomy (GTDB): domain Bacteria; phylum Planctomycetota; class Planctomycetia; order Pirellulales; family Pirellulaceae; genus JAIYDQ01. Next base: position 25,135 of record JAIYDQ010000313.1, on the reverse strand, counting down.
CATCCTTGACGGGCGATGAGGCGGCGGCGGTTCGAATGTACTATCTAGATGGGATGAACTATCGCGATATTAGTTCGAAGACGGGTCTCTCTGAGAATAGCATCGGGCCGTATCTGTCTCGGGCTAGGGAAAAGATGCGTCAGAGCCGAATTGCGAATTCGTAAGGAGCGAAGATTACGCGACACGCGTGTGGGATAACCGCTCTAGGTACAGAACAGATGGAACGCAAATGATTGAGCGGTGGGGTAAATTAGTCCGACAAGAAAGTGTCGGCATTGTTACGGATGTATTGAGAGCTCTTCTGTTTTTGCTGAGCCAATTCTACAGGCTCGCGATGACCGCTCGCAATTACCTCTATGATCGCGGTTGGAAAAAAGTCTATCGTGTAGAAATCCCAGTCATCTCAGTTGGTAATTTAACTGTGGGTGGGACAGGGAAGTCGCCGACGGTTGCGTTACTTGCGAGATGGTTTCGCGATCGTAACTTCCGGGTTGCAATCATCTCGCGGGGCTACGGTGCTGGGCGTGATGGAGTCAACGATGAAGCCAAGGAGATCGAGAAGCGACTTCCAGATGTGCCTCATCTTCAAAATCCAAATCGCTACGCAGCTGCGAGAGTCGCTCAAGAAGAACTCGATATGCAAGTCCTTATTATGGACGACGGCTTCCAGCATCGGCGACTTCATCGTGATTTAGAGATCGTCCTCTTAGATGCGACTCAACCATTCGGACTCGGATACATGCTGCCTCGTGGGATGCTCCGCGAGAGTGTTCGATCGCTGCGTCGTGCGGATGTAGTGGTCCTGACTCGGAGCGACTTGGTAACGCGTCAGCAAGTCGCGGATACTCGGCTTACTGTGCAGAGATTTGCGCCTCGGGCGACTTGGGTAGAAGCAAATCACCAAGCTACAACCTTGATTAATGCATCGGGAGGGCTTATGCCTACGGAAAGCCTAGTTGGTAAGAAAGTCCTTGCCTTCTGCGGCATTGGTAACCCCGAAGCATTTTTTGAAACCGTTCGTAAATGCGGAGCAGAGGTTGTCGATTCGATCGCATTCCCGGATCATCATGCCTATGCTTCCGCGGATATCGAACGCATCCTTGGTAAGAATCACGCTCGTCCCGAACTCTTTCTCTGCACAGGGAAGGACCTTGCAAAGCTGGAGGTCGACCAAATTGGGAATGTCCCGTTGTGGGCGGTTCAGATTGACTTACGCTGTTCTCTTGGAGCGGACGCACTCGACGATCAACTGCGACGAGTCGTCGACAAGATTACGCTCGACGAGGCCGATTGACGGCCTTTTAATCGGCACAGTCGCTACGACCTGTATTGGTGTTGTCGTTTGACAATTTCTTTTGTAGGCGATTGTCATTTTCGCAAATGTTAATGTACTAACCTTCGTCGTCGTCAATTTTGCCCGAGGGTTTTATCTTATGATCGAGTACTTAGCATTAGCCGCAGAAGTGACTGCTGTTTTGCTGATCATTTCGATCGCCTACCCAAGCAAACAGAGCAGTAAAAATGGTGTCTCGAAGTCAATGGATGCCAATCATTGTGGTGCTGTTGAATCTCTCGAGCCATTTCAAGATTCATTGAAGACCTTACGATTGCTTGCCTTCGATGCAGCATCAAAGCAGTTCTTTAATCATGCATCGATCAGCAGTTGGAAACTCAGCGATACTCGTTGTCAAATTGCGTCGTCGCTTTCCGATCTCATACCCCTGGTTATCGAACCGAACCAAGATGCAATCACGCGACTGCCAATCGTTGATTCACTGAACCGATTTCTAGAATCGACGCGTACGCTTCAAGTACAGCTTGGGTTATCGATTCAGATGTCGATGATAGCCGTGGATAACTGGTCTGAGTTGGTGAGTAAACACGGTGCGATTACCAGTGACCGTCTACTGCGCGAGGTGGGGAATCAGCTTAATGAACAACTGAATGTGCATGGTCTTGTTGTCCGATTTAGCGAGCACACTTTCGCAGTTGTGTTGTTTGGAATTCCTTCGGGAAGCGCATGTGAATTGCTCGATGAGACTCGGCTTTCGATCGCAGCCCAACCGATTGTTGTGGGCGAAACTGAAATCGCGACAACTGTATCAATCGGAACAACCGAAGTTGCTGTTGAAGATTTCGATCCGGAAAGTCGACTTGTTGAGGGAGTCTGGGAGCGGTTGGAAGAGCTGCTCGCTGCTGCAATCACCAGCGGCGGAAATCAGACACGCGGAGAAATGGGGCCGACGCAAGTTCAACCGACAACCGCCCCTGAAGTTGCTATCGAAAGCGCGGTTGACACCGCGCCAACAGAGATTCCTTCAGAAGCAAAATCACCGTCTTTCGAAGTCGCACCTGCTGCTGGAGAAGCGATAACATCGAGTGATGATATCGCTGCACTTTTTGCTGCTCAAAAGAGTAAGCCTAAAGCGACGACAACGACCGCTGAATCCCCATCAGATGCTCAAAACGCTTCGCCTGATTCTAGCAGCGATGGTAAAGCTTCTGGTGACGATATCGCAGCCATGTTTGCTGCGCAAAAGAGTAAACCCAAGGCTGCCGCTACCGAAGCGGCGCCTGTGGCAAATAACAATTCACCGGAACCGGCCAGCGATGGAAAAGCTTCCGGTGATGATATCGCAGCGCTTTTCGCGGCTCAGAAAAGCAAACCCAAAGTAGCTCCATCGGAGCCGGCTGTAGATTCGAAGCCGACAACGTCCGCGCCGGCTGCTGATGAAAAGGCCTCCGGCGACGACATCGCAGCACTCTTTGCAGCCCAAAAGGCAAAACCCAAAACTCCTGCCACAGCCCCTGCGGAACAAACACCGAGCCCTCAACCGTCATCTGAATCGAGCACGTCTGCTACCGAATCTAAAGTAGCAGAGAGCCCTGACTCGAAGGTATCCGCCGATGATATTGCGTCATTGTTTGCAAGCAACAAAAAGGCAACAACGACGAAGTCAGAAGAGAAACCTGCTGCTGAGCCTCAGCCTTCAGCCCCTGCGGCAAAAGAAGCGGTTAAGGAAGCGGCTAAAGAGGTAACCGAAGAAGTGGCCGAGGAGTCACTTGTCGCTAGCATCGATGATATCAACGCGTTGTTTGCTGCGGCACAGAAGTCCAAGGGCAAAAAGGCGACCACATCAAACGCAACTTAGAAGAGTGCGACCAGTTGGGGACTTGTGTTGCCGCAATAGATGGCAACCGAATCGTTCTTTGCAGAGAGTCTTATACAAACGTTAACAACGGAGCTGCGACTCTGATTCTGAACGCATTGGTGTCTGCTGCTCGTATGGAATTGTTGCCATCGAAGTCGAGATTTGCGTTGTAGAGCGGATCACCCGCGGATCTCCCGGTGGTCAATCGAAATCCGTTGATATCAGCAGCGCGGATATTTCGGTCTCCGTTTACGTCTCCAAAGAAGGCGAAGAACCTGTCGGTCGCAAGCGTGCCGAATTGATAATTGCCCCCCGAAACCCCGTTACTGTCACCATCTAGATCGACATTGGAACGCTTCACGCCGGATGCGATGATTGTCAACTGATAGTTTCCGTCTAACAATGCTCCGTTTGCCCGAGTCAATGCGCCACTGAAAGTAACCGTTGCAACAGTTTGCCCAGAGCTATTAGTACTGGTAGTAAACGCTGTAGTCACTATTGGAGTTGCACCTCCACGTTGACGTACTTCAAACGGATTACCTGTAATGTCTACCGGTCCGTCAAATGTGATTGTTATCGATCGAACGGCAGATCGTTGCGAACCAACGGCATTGCTTTCGGCGACGACTGTAGTCAGTACCTCTGGTAAATCTACTACGGTAATTAGAAATGTACGCTCAAAAAACAATGCAGAATTAAGATTGTCTGTAGTACGAATGCGTACTGACAGAGTCGGTATCGCTTCAAAGTTAATTGGTCCGTTAACTCTCAACTGGTTGCCAACGATGCTGAAGAGAGAGTTGTGATCGCTACCTGTACCGGCAACTAATGAGTAGTTGAAAGTATCAAACGCGTTAGGATCGATCGTTGAAAAGCTTCCGACAATGGTGCCGACAGGTGAGTTTTCAACAACGGTGTTGGATGTCAGAACAATATTGGTGGGGGCTTGGTTAGTGACGAATAGTTCATTACCAAACGTCGGTGAGGTGCCGACGAAATAGGTTAAAGCACCGACTCGCGTGATTTCTTGTGGACCGGTAACGCTAATCCCCGCCGTCAATTCTGTTGCTTCAACGGTCCCTAAGTTGGTTCCGTCGCTTTTCCAAGCTCGCGTAACTGTTGATGGTATCGGTGCTATAGAGTCCGTGATTACGGTGAAGTAGGCGGAGTTCCCAATCGTCGTAAAACTCCCAAACTCGTAGATAAAATCTTCGACAGTAAACCCATTGAAAACGCGTACGGTTCCCAGGCTAGTCCCATCCGTTTTCCAGAGCTCCGGTGCTCCGACTGCCGATAGGGTCGCAAAGAGCAATGTGCCGTTGACTTCTGTTAAGTACGAAGGGAGCGAGCCATCTACGCCGGGTACAATGTCACGAATGAGGTTGACGGTAGTGCCGTTGGTTGCCCAAAGCTCAATTCCTTCCGCCGGTCGCATCGCTGCAAAATACAAGTTGTTTCCGAATACTTCCATGTTGTTTGGCTCTGAGCCATCCACTCCAGGCCAAATGTCTGCAACACGTGTGGTAACCAACGTAGAGCCATTGGTTCTCCAAAGTTCACGGCCGCTCGCTCCATCATCGGCTGCAAAATAAAGGTCGCCATTAAAGACGGTCAAAGACCCAGGGTCCGAGCTTCCGACGCCAGGATTGATATCAACCAGCCTAGCTGTTGCTCCTGTCGTAAGATTGGAAATCCATAACTCCCCGCCCCCAGTGGAATCCGTACCGCGAAAAAACAAGTTATTTCCAATCGAAGCAATTAGCGGAGGTTCCCCGACTAATAAGCTGTCAGGAAATACTCCTGACGCAACGATCACGGTTCCCGCATCCGTACCATCCGATTTCCAGAGATCCCGTTGGCCAATCGGATTGATCGCTGAGAAATAAAGAACACCGTTAACATTCGTGAGATCATTGGGAAAAGAATCCGTTGGACCACTGATCAAATCCTTGACCATCACAGTCCCTGCTGTTGTTCCATCGGATTTCCACAACTCGACACCGTTGGCTGCCGAGGATGCTGCAAAGAACGCAGTTGAACCAATAGAAACCATACCGTAGGGAGCGATTGCCGTGTCGGCCACTCCAGGGTTAATGTCCTGAAGCAACGTAAAGTCAGCTGCCATCAGGTTACGATTCTCTAACGTTTCTGGTGAGCACAAACCCCTCGAAGATCTTCGGTGGGGTGTTCGTTCGGTTGGATCATTCCGGAAAAGGGAACGCATGATATTCGCGAACATATTAGGCCGTTTGGTACTAGTGCTAAGCGAGTTTTAAACGTTTATCGGTATTGGCTGGCATCAAAAAATAAAGCGGAGCATGCCACGCGTGCCCCGCTAACAGTTCCGACAAAACGCTGCCGGGTAAGAATATCAAAACCGATCATCAAGGGAAACGCATCAAACGCGATTGGATCGTCGCTTCCTATATTGGCGAAGCCCAAAAGCGAACAAAGTAACGGATACCATTGCAACTGCGGACGGTTCCGGTATCGCCGTGATGCTGCCGCCATTGAAAGTGACTTCGCTTTCCGGAACAAGAGTGTTATTGTTGTCAAAGAACGAGTCCAGACTCGTATTGAAAAACCCCGGAAGAATCACCAATCCACTGGCTCCTGGACGAACAGTAAATGTAATCGCCGAAACCGCGAAAGGCGGAGAACTAGACGTAGGACCCGGATCACCAAAATTTGGCACCGTTCCCGCGATGAACTCGTTTACTCCGAAGGAACCAAAATTCGGATCACCGGAACCAACGTTTTGAATATTATAGATGGGTCCCGTATTTCCTGAGCTTGGTGGTGTATTCTGTAGGTTGCTTGGCCCCGTATCGGTTCGACTTACCCACAAGAGTTCGTTGGATGAGAACCTTGTGCTGATCTCGTAACTGCTTATGGACGACGAACCAGTGATCGTGAAAACGATTGTTGCTGTAACCGTGTCGCCTGGGTTGGCGGCGATTGTTGACTGGATACCGTTAGCAAGTGTCGCATCCCAGTCCACGCTCACATTGATACCCGCACGCACAGGCTCCGAAAAACATGTAACTGCTAGAATAAGCCCGGCAATCAGAATAGATTTTGCTTTGCAAGGCATGTTGATGAAACTCCGAAATGGACCGACGTGGAAGTCATTGATGGATCTAGTGCACAACCCCTTAATTCTAGAGTAGTCACACAAACTCTCGATTCCAGGCCCGAGCACAGGAGTTTCAAGGGATTTTACGAAAACCGCTTGAATTATTGGATGGTTCATCAATTTCTCCAGGGCTGTGTTTTGATCGTTTTCAAGACAAAAACCTTCGAAGTAATTGACTCATGATATTGCTAATTCACATGCTGCAATCCTCGTGGTGACTCCACGTTACAAAGTGTTTTTCCAGAGCTTAGATTTATGCACGCTTTGATTACTTCGCTCTTTGTTTCTTTTGGTGGATCTTCGTTGGCTGTTTTCATGGCCGTGGTTTTTATTCTAACGGCGGAAAATTGTAGTTTTCGAATTCGACGGATTTTGGACAGTTGGCTAATTGGGATGCTATTTATCCCGACTTTTGTCGTCGCCGGGGCCTGGACGGCGGGGTTTGGCCTTCAAGGCTGGTGGCCGAGTTGGCTGCCTGGTTTCTCGCCAGTCAGTGTTGCTGGGAAACCATTCTTGAGCGCTTTGGTGGTGATTTGGATTTATGCAATTACGTTACTGCCTCTGGCGTTGGTGATCCTCAAGTTGGGACTTCGGGCAAGCAACTTGTCGGCTTGGACTCTTTCGAGAATGGAAGGTGGCTTTTGGGCAGGTGTTTGTTATGGTTTTTTACCTACAGCCGCTTCTTGGATTGCGGTGACAGTAGGAGTATTAGCGGGACTGATCAGCACCGATATGTTTGTTACCAATTTGTTCCAGGTAAACACGCTTACCGAACGCAGCTATCAGGACCTTATTTCTGGCCAAAATCCAATCGGCACCATCGCTAGTAGTTCCCTTCTCGCGTGGTCATTGGTCGCTCTTCTGCAACAAGGATTTTTGTCGCAGCTCAAAAATCTCCCGGACACGACTGATCAAGTCCCTCAAACTTCACGAATCAACCTTTCGTTCGCAACACGATTAGTTTCGTTAGCGATCCTATTCACGATCGTTGGGATTGTGTCTATCGTTCCCTGGACCAATCTGGTTCTCAAAGCCGGGTGGGCGGTCCGAGAGTTACCCCGTATCGATACTCGAACAAGTGCAATCCTTGAAAATGTTGACTCGATGCAAAATGATAAGCTCATCGAGCATCGCTGGAGCTTGATACAAGCCATGCAAAGCGTTGGCGAAGCGCCCGGGAGGTTTTCTGAGGAATTCTATTGGTCTGCCTGCCTCGCCATGTCTGCTTCCATTTTTGCAATACTTGCGGGGTTAGTGATCGCTTTTGTCATGAAGCGTTCTAAAGTCTTCGTCCGTCGAATTACCTTCTACGTGATCGCCGCTCTTTTTTTTCTTCCAGGTCCTACGGTAAATCAGATTGTTCTTACCTTGATGCAGCAGGAATGGCTGGTTTGGTGGAACGACCATACATTGCTGGCTCCTATTTTCTGCCTGCAGTTTCGGCTGATTCCAATCGTGGTAGCTTGGTCGTTTTGGTTTATCGTTCGATGGCATGATCGATACCAACACACCTGGGCGATCGACGAAGCGCTTCCGATTCGTTTCAAACTTCAGATATTGATAGGGCCTGTCGGTTGGTCTGTTGCGAGATTGTGGCTTATATTAGTACTAGTCTCATTCAGCGATCTTTCGACCTACATGCTCTGCCTGCCCCCGGGAGTAACCACCATTTCGATGCGAGTATTCGAACTTCTCCATTATGGAGTTCGCTTCCAAGAAGCGGGGCTTCTTTTGCTTGTCGCGTTAATGGGCCTTGGAGTCGCACTCCTGTATGTCTTTATGAACAAGACTCGCGAGGAAGACGCGTGGCTATGAGTACCAATACCGTTCTCTTGAAAGCAATTCGCTTGCCCGTTTACTGTCCAACAGCAGTAACGGTTGCGGTGTCGAAACGTATGGCTCTGTTACGAATACTTGTAATCATATGGGCAAGCCTTGCCGCAAGTCATTCCCAGGCTGAAGATATCCAAACAAACACGCTGTACAAAATCATTGTCAAGCCTTCGGGCCGGCCGGCCGCTGTTCATCTGGCACGCATCCTTGCCGAGGATGACGATGGATCTTATCTGATTGAAGAGCAAAGCGGACAGCAACAACTAGTCTCAGCCGTCGCCTCAGGTGGAATTCAAGCAACAGGTCAACCCTTTCAAGCTTGGACGAAAGAACAAGTTGCAGAGGATTTGCTGAAGCGATTTCCCCAAGGATTCAAAACACATTCCAGTAAGCACTTCGTCATTGTCTACAACACAACTGATGCCTACGCCAAATGGAATGCAGTGCTCTTCGAACGTCTGCACAAAGCCTTTTATGCTTACTGGAAACGATTTGGTGCGGAATTGCACGAGCCTGAGTTTCCATTGGTGTCTCTTATCTTTGAATCCCGAGACGACTATCTGAAGTATGCCGCCGAGGAAAAGGTGCAGGGCGCTGAAAACATGATTGGCTTCTACAGCATGCAAACCAATCGGATTGCGACTTACGACCTGACTGGCGTTGAGGGAATGATTCCAGATGGCCAAAGACTATCTACTACGGAACTGGTCAACGCGATTCTTCGCCAACCCGCCGCCGAACGATCCGTGGCTACAGTCGTTCATGAAGCAGTGCACCAAATCTCGTTTAATAGTGGACTTCAGCAACGACTCGCTCTACACAATCCTGTGGCCATAAGCGAAGGACTTGCAATGTATTTCGAATCACCCGACCTACGTAGCTCGTCAGGTTGGAATGGTATTGGCAACGTCAACAAATATAACTTGGCTCTATTCCGCCATTATCTGAGCAATCGACCGTCCAATAGCCTTATCACCTTGATTCAAGACGATACGCGATTTCAAAATGCACAAACGGTCAATTCAGCATACGGCGAGGCATGGGCCCTTTCCTATTTCTTGGCGAAAACTCGACCGAAAGAGTTCACCGCCTATTTGACTGACCTTGCTACGAGGCCACTGACAACAGTCAACGATGATAAGCAAAGGATCAGTGATTTCCAAAAGCATTTTGGAGCAGACCTTGCAAAGCTTGATCGTGAGTTCTTGAAGTTTATTGCTCGTCAATAATTAATTCCAAGATTTGAGTTTAACCAACGAATAAGCTAAGGAACGCAAGTAGAGGCGTCTCTCCGAGCCGCCTAGATTTTTAGTTTCAGAGAGATGTATCGGAGTTCGTAAGTCTCGGAGAGACTTACCTACGTGGATTCAAGTATGAATGCCCGTCAAGCAAAGCTTTTTTCACTATGGCCTCCTCGAACATAAGTCTCCCTCTCGAAGACATCGCTTTTAGTGAAGCTGATCAGGGCTCGAAGGAAAGAGGAAAGTCATGGCTGTCGCTACCTTGGCGATCGATTGCTTATGTAACCGTGTGCGTCTGGCAAATCACATGTCTCCTGGTACTTCTTGCGGTAGCCGCAACAATTCCAATCATCCAATGGGCATCACTAGGATACCTGCTCGAAGCAGCCTCGCGTGTCGCTAACGGAAGATCTTGGCGTGAGATACTCCCCGGACGAGAACGTGCGGGAAGAATTATCTTGGTTCTGCTATGCCTCACGATAACTTGGCTCCCTGTGTGGCTTGCGACACAGTATTCCTATCAAGCGGAGCTCATAGAACCGGGCTCGCGAATTGCCAGCCGTTGGCGGATCGCAGCCGGGACTGCCGCAATTCTTTGGATGATTTATGGGCTCTGGGCAATCATTCGCGGTGGTCGTATTCGAGACTTTCTGTGGCCGGCACCAATTCGGTTTTTGAGAGAGTTTATTCCACGTATCTTGCGACGTTCAACGTGGCATGATCTAGAAGATCGCCTGTGGAGTGTCACGGCAGGTCTTCAAGTTCCCCGTTTAGCTTGGCTAGGATTTCGAGCGTGGCTTGGGGCACTGATTTGGTTAGCAGTCCCCGCAACGATGATGGTCATCGGGATGCAGTCGTATCAGCAACCGGGACGCGTCGTAATCGGAGTGATTGGCTTCATCGCTATGTGGTGGGTCCTACTGCATCTTCCGTTTCTTCAAGTCCAAATGGCTCAGGAGAATCGATTGCGAAGCATGTTTCGACTATCGACGGTTCGTCAATCGTTCCGAAAAGCGCCCTGGGCTTTTTTCTTTGGTTCATTGGTGACACTCGCTTTAGCCCTTCCGCTGTATCTGCTGCGTATCGAAGTGATTCCCAAAGAGCTCATGTTCCTTCCTTGCCTAGCGTTCGTATTGTTAACATTACCCGCCAAGTTGTGTGTTGGATGGGCCATGTATCGCGGGCAACAAGATAAGCCCAATCGATGGTTACTGAATCGATATGCCGCTTGGTTCCTTCAACTCGCAATAGTTCCCGTCTACATGCTGTTTCTCTACCTGGGATCGATCTCATCATGGGACGGCCCGTTGGTTGTATTTCTCCAACACGCCTTTCTCACCCCAGTCCCCTTTGTTGGCCAGTAAGTTTTCTCCGCCAAGGAACGCTGCTTGGGGGCCCCGGAGTCGGCGGACCGCGGGTTGGGTGGATTATTCTGATTAATCCGCGTGTCGTGAGATTTCTGAGACGGAACTCGCAGTCACGAAATCGTGACCTAAAGTTTTCAGAGCGAGTAAATCGCTAAGAATCGATTCTTTTAATCGTCTTATATTTTCTGCCTTGCGAAGGCGTAACAAACATGAAAGATTCAGAATCAAGCTCTCCGATCACCACCTTCTTGTCGGTCATCTTTCTATTTGCTGTCGGCTTCGTCGGAGTTCACTGCTGGGCGGTAAAGGATTGGGTTGCTTTGTCGACTATTGTGGCAGTCCTAGTCGGTGGAATCGCTGGTTACTTATGGGGCATGTGGCGGACACTCGCTTCATCGGTCGGATTCTATGCTGGGTACGCACTTGCAGGCCAAACCGCCGATAGTTTAGTTCCGTTTATTGAGAGTCAGTGGAAGCAAACGGTAGATCGATCGACAGGGCTGATGATTTCTGGATTCGTAGCAGGTGCGGTTGTGACGCTCGTTCTTATCGTTGTCGGTGCTTTACTTCGCAGAAACGAAGCTTTCAGGATGTGCGATCACCGAGCAGGATTTCTTATGGGCTTAGCGAGTACAAGTTTATCCGCGGCCATGGTCTTTTGGGTTTTGCTAGCCGCTGAACCGACTATTGATCAAGCTCGACGCGTTATTCAAAGCACGCCGTCACTGGCTAATGCAAGTGCAACACAATCGATCGCAATCGAGAAGGTTTCTGACCTATTGGCCGCGTTAAAAAAGAGCTACGTGATGATGGCTCTGTCTCCGTGGAATCCAATTGTCGAAGTCGATTATCTGAGACAGATCAAATCCGAAATAGAATCCTCGATCACAAAACCCACGAACCCAAATAAGACTAGTAGTGGATTCTCATTACCATTTTTTGTGAATACCGCGGCGACGCTTGGTAAAGCCAAATAAGTCGAGACTTAGGTGATCATTGCGGAACGCCCGTCGGCTTTTTTCTCGAACTCTTTTGTTGAATTTACATATTGCTTTGCAAGCTTGAGTTCATCCGGATCTGATATCCAGCGGATGCTCCCTCGCTCGGCCCACCATTGGTCTCGATTCGAATCGGATTGCTCTTTCAGCCGACGCGTTGTCCAGTCTTTAAGTGCTTCTCGGATCTGCTTGGGGCTTGTGTTGACTGCTCGAATGACCAAATGCATGTGGTTGCTCCGGCAACTGATGGCATGTAAAGTCCATCGTCGATGATTGCACGATTCGGCGATCTGCTTCTCAACGATTCTGCATTCTGATGTGCTAAGAAGGCAAACATCATCTTTCATGCGAGACAACGACTCCAGGTCCCGCGACGGTGGCGGGAGTTGCCAACCGTGGGTAAGTTCGACCCATCCCCGATCGTCACCGATAAGCCAAGTTCCATGGGTAGGCCAAGTGATAAACAGGGCAATAGGTTCATTCATTTTCGAATCATTTCTTGAAGTACAAACACTGAACCAATTGTTACTTGAGTCCAACCAGCAGGCCTTTGTTGTAGCCAACCGACTCGGCCAGTCCTGGTACAGGATCTTTGCCGTCCTTCTCGTACTCGAAGCCAACTAGCCCTTGGTACTTGATCTTAAGAAGGGCTGCGAGGATGGATTTTGAGTCGAGTATTCCGCGACCTGCTTCGATAGGGGTATTCTTGTCACCGAGTGCGGAGATGTCTTTGACGTGCACATCATAAAGACGGTCTTGGCACTTGATAATCGAATCTGCGGGATCGACTCCTGCGCGGGCGGTGTGTCCAACGTCAATGCAAAGCCCGACGCGTTTGTCGGCCCCTTCGATCGCTCTCATTGCATCGAATGGCGATGGAAAGCCTGCTTTATCCTCTGGTCCGTGATTGTGGATCGCAACCTTGATATCGAATTCCTTGACCATCTTATCCAGTATTGGGATCGCGTCTTGACTAGGTGCACAAACGATTGTCGAGACCCCAACGTCGCGTGCGAACTCAAAGGCCGCTCGGATTTCTTCTTCGCCCTTTTTCATCGGGATGTTACCGACGCTCAGTGGAGTAATTCCAGCATCGCGAAACATTTGAGCTCGGCGCTTTCGTTCTTCGCTTGAATGCGACAGATCGATGTGATTTTTGACGTTCTTGATCGAGACGTACTTCAGTCCAACGCGTTGTACTGCTTTGATTGTTTCCTCAATGGGAAATTCTCGTAGAGTATAGGTTGCGACTCCCACCTTTAATCCCAACCACGGATCGGCTTCTTCCGAGGGAGCTGATGCTTGTGCCGAAAACGAAAGTGAGGGTACGGCAGGCACTGCAAACGCGAGTGCACCCGCTCGAAGCAATTGTCGTCGTAGCATTAGCTGTCCAAGAATCTGAGTCATCGGATGGGTTCCTATAGAGAATGGTTGGAGGGAGGGCGTATTGAATTATGATTGGTTACGGCAAAGTTGCCAGCCCGTCTGGCGTGCTCTTCGAATCAAATTACTTAACTCTTTTACGGTCTTGCGGCGGGAGTCTGCTACCCTTAAGGTGTCGATAACCCGCGTGGGCGATGGATTCAGTTTAAGGCCCGATTCGTCAAGGAGAACATCATGGGAAAAGGAAATAACAGCAGCAAAAACGATAAGAAGGCGATGAAGCCTAAGCAGGACAAAAAGAAGGGGCCAAAGCCGCTTCCCAAGCAGAAGTAAAATCCGAACCGAGGGCGATTGGGCAGAACGTGAATGTGGCTAGGTCTGAATCTTTAAAACGATAGCCACCAGCGACCTGTTCGCTAAGCTGTTTGCTTGAGCTGTTGTTGGGATTCGGATTGGCGGCGAAGTCTTGCAGGCGGGTCGCGCCATCGATTGTGAACCCACCAATATTGCTCGGGTGTCTCTCGGATGCCTTGTTCGAGCCGATCGTTGTACCACTGCGTGAGTGATTGGACACTTTCAAGGTAAGGCGCCGGCTTCAGTGGGTCAGCAATCCCTGTGACGACGACTTCGAAGTGGAATGCCTTACGCGTGCGACGATTGAAACAGACCAACATCGGTGCCTGATTGCTAAGCGTGAAGACCGCGAGTGCTTTATGGCACGAAGCAGGCGAGCCTAAGAAGTTAACCCAGCAACCTTTGGTTCCCGCGTCTTGGTCGGCAAGCAAGCTGAGCGTTCCTCCCGATTCCAGCAAGGCCTGGATCAAATGAGCCGATCCATCTTTGGCGATGAAGTGCTGGCCCCCCATCGACCGGAATCGCATGATAAAGTCATGCAAGTAGCGATTATCCAGCGGCCTTGCAATCGTCGTCGAAGGAAATCCAAAAAGCCCCGTCAGGTACCCAGCAAGTTCGAAATTCCCAAAGTGTCCTGTTACGAAAATTTTTGGACGAACATCGAAGATGAATTTCAGGATCATTCGACGGTCTTCAATGTGGTAATAGTCATACCAATTCGTGCGATGAATCTTCCGCGGCGCATGGGCGATCTCGCAAACCATCAACAACAAGTGGTGCCACATTGCGAGTGCGACCGCGTTGGAACGATGCTGCTTCCAAGTCGGAAAGACTCTCGACAAATTTTGATGAATCAGCCGCTGACGCGACCCAGCAACACGATCGAGGAGGTTTGCTAGCATTTTTGCCCAGCGATCGCAACGTTCCGGAGTTGTTGCTTGAATAGTCGCAACAATGAATCGAACGAGTAAATAGGCTGAGTAATCAACTGCGTGAGTCAGCCGTTCTTTAAGCCACGGAGGCAACATCCTTGTTTGAACCTGGATACACTTTCCTTCGATGTTCACAAATCTTACTCGGTCGCAGTATATCAACTCGACGCAGGTAAAACCATCGCTTAACCTATTGGCAAATCGTACCTCACGGAAGATGGGTTCTTAAGGTTGCACGGCATGCCCCCCAAAAAAAACGCTGAGAAAAGCTCGAAGAAAAGCACACCAAACGGCGCTATCAAATCGGGATGGCTGCCAGGTATTTTCGAAGGATTGCTTGGCGGCACTACATCTCGCGTTGCGGGCGATGCTTCGAAACGTGGCACCACTAGTGCCTCGGAGAAGTCGAACTCGCGAGTCTCTTCCCAGAAGACCAGCCTGATAACGACTCGGAAAAGCACGCAAAAGAGTAAGCCGAAAATCGCCCCAAGCATCGCCATCATGAAGGATCGGCTGGAAGAAATTTTGCGGCATCAACAAATTGCACCGGAAGTCTACAGCGCGCGAAGTCGATTGATTCAAACGACCGTGTTGCAGCATTCCAGAGCAATGGCGGACGAGAACTTTTCGGCTACCAGCGTTGCCGACTTACGACTCATGTCCGAGCTCTACGATTCAATCTACTTTGATTCGTCCTGTATTGCGCTGGCCAAGCATTATGGTATGGCGTTTCGATGGAGCAGTCGGATGACGCGTGCGGGTGGTAAAACGACTCGCACCGTTCGACGCGCAACATTGAGAAGAGCCGCCGAGATTCACTACGAGATCACGCTCTCGTCGTCACTTTTGTTTCAGACCTTTCAAGATGATTCGCGTCCGATCAAGGTCTGTGGAAGACCATGCCATCACCGATTGGAAGCCATGCAGCGGATCGTTGAACATGAAGCAATCCACCTAGCAGAGATGCTAGTCTGGATCGATAGCGATTGTGCGGCAGGCCGCTTTCAAGCAATCGCCAATCGGCTCTTCGGACACACCGAACATCGACACGAACTCGTAACCCAACGCGAACGAGCGGCTAAACTGTTCGATATTCGTGTCGGCAGCCGAGTCTACTTTATGCATGACGGGCATCCTGTCCAAGGAGTTGTCAATCGCATCACTCGTCGGGCGACCGTCTTGGTTGAATCACCTCAAGGTGAGATGTACAGCAACCACAAACGCTACTTGAAGTACTACGTTCCAATCTCCGGACTCAAACCGAGCAAGTAGAACCGCGACATAAAATGTCTGTGTTCACGCCCCATCCTTTGGATGCGGCGCAATTATTGATTTCGCTTTCGCAGCAGATTTCGTAAGACACCTGAAGGCCTCAGATTTTACGATTGTTTCCAGCGATGTCGGAACTCTAACGAATTCTTCTGCTCCTCAATGAAGTTTTGCTCAAGCAATAGTTTTTCAACGAGGCACAACAAGAGGCACCGGACTACTGCGCGGTTGCGTGCTCGAGCGCGTCCTTGAGAGTGATGTGCCCTTCATAGAGTGTTCGACCGATGATGCATGAATGAGTCTTCATGGCAACGAGATCGTCGATGTCTCGAAGCGTGGTTACGCCTCCTGAAGCGACAACAGGAAACGGGCTCGCTTCTTGCATCGCTTTCAAGGCTTCGAAATTCGGTCCAGCCATCATCCCATCCTTGGCAATATCGGTATAAACAACCGCGACACAATCTTTAGTTTGTTCAGCGATGCGTTTGATGAGATCGGTTGCAAGTGTACTGCTCGTCTCCAACCACCCTTCAGTGGCGACCAAGCCGTTTCGCGCATCAAGGCCCAGTACGAGATGCCCTTTGTAGCGCTCGCACATCGCGGCAAACCAAGCTGGATCTTTCAATGCAGCCGTGCCGACAACAAGTCGCGACAATCCTAGTCCGAGCAACCGCTCGATGGTGGCTTCGTTTCTTACGCCGCCCCCTAATTGAACCGGAAAAGTCCCTGCGGCTGCAACTATTTCTCGGATTGCATCGGCGTTGATAATCGAACCCGATTTTGCACCATCCAAATCGACGCAATGCAGGCAAGTAGCTCCCTGAGCAAACCATTTTGCGGCCGTCGCACCGGGGCTGTCGCTGAAGACCGTATTACGTTGGTAGTCTCCCTGCTGTAGCCGAACACATTTGCCGTCCAGAAGATCAATTGCGGGCCATATCTGCATGATGAAGATCTAGGTGTAAAAGTCGGTAGGTGAAAATTTTATGTGACGAGGATTTGAAGTGATGAGATGTTACCGTTTTCTGCGTTTATACCAACCCAACAAGCTCATTTCGGCCTTATCAGCCCAATGACTCTCGTCGCTCCAAATGGCGATTCCGCTATTGGGGCAAACGGGAACCTCGGGATTCGACTGAGGAAACCGAGTTTTCAAGGTCGGGTCTGTCCAAGTCGATTCGCATTCATCGCAAACAACGCAACCAAACATTTGCCCCATATCGTCGATGGTGACGCGAATCCGTACCAGCCCTTGCCCACAGACTGGACAATGTTCGACGTAATGAATTTCTGTTGTCAACGTTGGATACCCTGATGCTGATGGACGCAAACTAAAAAGGAAACGCAGTAATTACCCGATCACCGTTCAGGACAATTCGAAGTCGTTTCGTCGACGGATTGCCTTTTCTGCGACCTTCAGAACCTCCGACGAACCCGATTTTTTTATCAAATGTAATCTCCATGATTGTCATCCCATCTTCGTCGCGAGTTTTAGTTCCTTTCGCTTTCGATGAAGCCCTCTGATAACCTTGATCTATGGTCTCGAGAAAGTCCGCCATACTCCCTTCGAAGACTCCATGCGAACCAGGCCTATCGGGTATGTCTTCAATGTGTCGTGCAATGTGCTTGAGCCGATGGCCCTCCTCGCTTCCAGGTGCGTAGACCAATCCCTCTGGCGATTCAAAGCGATCGCGTCCAACGGACTTCAAGTAACCGAATGTTGGACCCGGTTTATTGGATTTGAGCTCTGGTTCGCTTGCGTCCGGAGATTTTTTGATTGCATTACTTGCCTGCGCGGATGTTGTCGAAGGCTTTTTCGTGACCGTCCCGTTTGCCGAAGGTTGTTTAGCATCGGAAGACTTCGCAGTTGTGCTGCTACTTGTTTGAGTATTGGTTGGTGGCTTTGTTTGAGGCTGAGATTTGGCTTGAGACTTTGGCTGGGGGGGAGGCTGGGAGTTAGGTTGGGCAGTCGATGTCTCGGTTGTACTTTTCCCATCGTTCTTCGCAACGACCGCAGGAGCAGACTTCTTCTCAGCTTTGACCGTTGGCTTATTCTCTACTGTTCCAACTTCATTGTTGACGATTTGCACAAGCGTCGGAAGATTCCAGCCGAAGGTGCGATTCGCAACTGGCTGTAAAAGCCAATAGCCAATCAACAGACCGATTATTCCGAGTGCCCACTTCGGTGGTATCGCCCGAAGGATTCGAAGAAGTTCATTTTGATTAGCCATGCTGCTAACGCTTCATCAGTTCAAAAGGTGCAATCAGAAAGTAAATGCAGATGTCATGAAGAAACTAACTACGATAGGCTGATCGCAATAGACGCAATCTCAAAAGCGATATGTTAACCGTGCAGTTCTGCAGGTTTGATGTACTTGCAACGATAAACAGGAAGACCGTTCAGTCGCGTTCTGCGTTCGAAGTGAGTCCGGTAGTCCATATCATGCTCTGACGATGGCTCTTCGACAAACATGGGGCCTTGAAGCTTCGTGACTTCTGCAATCAGTTCCAATGTCGATTCATAGTAGTCTACGACATCGGTCCAGAAATGGAGCGTCCCACCGGGAGTCAAGGCTCGTTCGATAGCGACAAGCATTCGTTCATTGAGTACGCGTCGCTTCTTATGACGCGCCTTCCACCACGGATCTGGGAAATAGACGTGGACGGCAGCCAGTCTCTCAGCTGGAATATCACGGCACATGACCTCGATCGCATCGCAGCAAAAGAATCGCCCGTTGGTTACGTTCGCTTCTTCGAGTCGCTTTTGAGCTAAGGCTGCGAACTTTGCTGCCAGTTCCAACCCGATGAATAAGGTATCCGGAGCGGCCGCTGCGGCTCCGATCATAAACAGCCCTTTTCCCGAGCCCACTTCTAGCTCGATTCGGGAATCGCTTTCGATCATGGATGCCAAAACAGGTTGCTGTTCTTGAGGTTGAAAGTAACCTCTCGAAAACGTTTTCACCGCAATACCATGCCTTACTTTAAACGAACTACTTCTTCACGACCCAAATGTTCTGGAAGACGACTGGGTTACCATGATCTTGGAGATACAACGGCCCAGGCGAATCCGACTCGGCATTTTTGCCAGGGGTGTGATTGGGCAGCTCCAACGAATCGTGGATCAGTTTGCCATTATGCCTAACACTTATCAAGGCGTTCGAAGTCTTATTGCCCTGTTTGTCGAACTTCGCAGCGGTAAAATCTATATCGTAAGTCTGCCAAGCGAGGGGCGGGTAGCAGACGTTCACCAATGGTTTCGCAATTTGATAGATCCCGCCACAGCCATTGCTCTTGCTGTCGAGTCCGAAGGAATCGAGGATTTGAACCTCGTATCTTCCTTGGACATAAACACCACTGTTGCCTCGACCCTGCCCGCGATCCTTGGGCATAAACGGTACACTAAATTCTACGTGTAATCGATGGTCGCCGAATGTTTCTATCGACTCGCTGTCGACCGACAAGAACCTGCCGTCAATCAACGAACCACCCCGAAACTTGTCAGTGCTTTCACCGTCGAAGAGAACGATACTTCCTTCCGGTGGTGGAGCCCCCAGCGTAACACTTTGTCGATTCACCTTAGTCAGTTCGCCAAGACTCTTCTGGTCTCCATCAGTGATTGAGAGTTGGTCACCTGTTATTTCAACTCGAAACGAATCTGCGTTTCCGACAGCCAATTTTCCCTCCGATTTAGCTCGCAGAGTTTTACGTTGACTATCTGTTCGATAGCCGTCACCGGGAAGACCGCCTGGGTACAAGACGATTGAGAATTCAGAGTTACCTAAAGCGACTACTTGAGCTCCCCAAGCTCCTCCCCACGGATCGACAATTCCCGTGTATTCACCTTGAAGCTTATACACATCACCAGCAGATTCTGGTGATGTGTGTGTATCGGCTGAAAGCCGGTTCGCGTTGAAAAACATGCCAACCGTAATCGCAACCAGGAGAAGTGATTTTTGAATTGGCATGTTGCGTTCCCTTAGAGGAAAAGGACTTTGGCTGTGATTCAACAACAAACTCTATCGACAGTTCCCTATCGACGTCGTCCGCCGCCTTGCCCTGCTTTCGCTGCAGAACCGATCGCCTTCAAGACACCTTCATCGATCGACAAGCGACCCAAGACTCCATGCGGTAGGATCTTGGTGTTGATGCTGATGAAGTCTTTCGCAGAGGATTGGCTTGCTCCGTCGATCATCGCTTCCACGATAGGCTCGGCTTTGATGGTTTGAATGTACTGAAGGATGGGTACCAATTGAATTCGCATGTCGAATGGATTGCCTGCCACGGGAGTCGATTTGGATGCGACCTTATCAATGGCGGCCTTGAGTTTCGTCTCTGCATCAGGACCAACACACAAATAGATCGACTTGTCAGCCGTTCCCAACGCAAAGGCAACTGGGGACCCGAGTACCCGCACCAACTCTGCTGGTGCATCTTGAGGCAGAGTCACCGCGCCCGTATGCAAAGTCACTCCAGCGTGCTTTCCTTTGTTAAATTGGATTAACGGAAAATCATCGCTGTAGCTACGAATCTTTTCATAATTCGATGCCAAGAATGAAGCCCATTTGCTTCCGTCGGCTACGTGTCCAACGCTGACCAATGATAGCTGGTCACCGAGCGACAGTGAGACAGCCGAATCGCTAATGCCTTCTTCAACCGTCTCCAAGACGAGCTGTTTGAATTCGTCTGCAATCTCGGTCGCACCTGGCATTTTGGAATCGGCTTGCTCAAGTAATTGATTCAACTGTGAGAATAAGACTTCGACGTTCGCTTTTGCGTCCTCGATGTATTCTGGCATTGTGCGATTGGTACTGTGCATCGAAATGACTTCGCGGTCACCGGTTAGCCCAGAGAAAGCGGTTTTAGCTGTGGCGCTAAAGGCAACTTGCTTGTCCAAATCGGACCCTTCGACAAATTGAGTTGCCAGTTCCATCGACAGCTGTTTAGCGGCCGAGTCGGCTGTAACGCCAAACACGACGGTCGAGATATCATTGACCATCGCTTCTAGTTGATCGAGTTGTCTCTCTTGCATTTCCATCGATGCCTCAAAGTTGGCCAGTTGCGCTTCGGCAATTGCTCTAGCTTCGTCTGTCTTAGCCGCTTTGATAGCCTCTTCTGCAGCACGTTTGGCCTGCTCCATTCCTTGCGAAGCACCACGCTCAAAGCTGTCACGCATTTGAGCAAGCAAGGTCTCCCGCAACTCTTCGGGTATACTTTGCAGATCCAATCGGAGGCCGATATCGTATCGTGAGGCAAGCTTGTTTAGCAGTTCCGAAGGATCATGATCAAATTCGGTAACAGCGCTCTCTTCTGGCGCAACATACAGCCAGCCTTCTTCATATTGAGCGAATACTGGTTGCGGACCAACTTCCAGGCTGTATAGTCCATCACCTAAGTCATCCGGCTCGCCGAATTGCGCGAGCCCATTAAAAAATAGCTTGATATCGTTCACGGGCAGCATCACCACCGGCGTTGGATTTCCAACATCGCTCAGGCTAACCGCGACACCGATCGGACGGGTCTTGTCCATTCCTTGTGTATAGCTATTGACCATCATGTTGGCCAAGCCACTAAACTCAGGCTGATTCACTGCTCGCATCAAGTAGCTTACGTGCGGCATCAATTGATCAAGCTTACTGGTAGATACGACTAGAGTTGGCGAATCGCTCGAATCATCAGAGCCAGCGGCAGAAGTTGCTGGTGCCAATGCAGTTGCTTGTGCGTGTACGGTCGCTGTGCTAGGAGCGATCAATACCCCTGCGATCCAGAACAGCAATGTACTACCCAAAATCCATCTTCTTCGCGAACTCATATCGAGCAATCCTTATAGCAATATTTCTTCGTGTAAACGTACTCATTCGTTCAAACAACGCCCAGAGTATACCATGTTCCCCGACATCTACATAAGGACAATAATGACATCCGAAACGCGATGATTTCATGGAAAACATTCATGTTCCGAGCGGCATTGTGCTTCAAATTGCTAATAAAATCGCGGCTTGACCACGTTACGCGAGTTGCTTGATCTGCCCAATTTATCTGGATCTGATCGAACTGATCCAAAGGAAAACGACGAGTAACTTGGGGTTGGCTGTCCATGTGGTGGAAGTAAAGGTAAGATTTTGACTGGTTGACACGAAGAATGGCGATTGAACAACGTGTCAAATCAACTCCCTTTCATTTCAGATCATTAGGAAAACGTAATCAAAATGTCGATTGATTCAGATCGTGACCAGGTTTTGGAATTGACGCAGAAGCTTCTCATGGCGGCGACCAGCGGCGACTGGGAGACCTATGTTGAACTTTGCGATCCTTCACTCACAGCATTTGAGCCAGAGGCGGTCGGGAATTTGGTCGATGGACTCGATTTTCATCATTTTTACTTCAAGCTACCTGGTGGCGGAGATTCGCCAATTCAGTCAACGATTGTTGCGCCACACATCCGAATCATGGGCGACGTAGCAGTAATCGCTTACGTGAGGTTGACTCAAAAGCTTCGCGATGGAGCACCAATCACCGCTGCGATGGAAGAAACTCGGGTATGGCAACGCTCGGGTGGATCCTGGAAGCACGTCCACTTCCACAGGTCACCGACTGGTCGATAGGCGGCCGCGGTAGATTTTCGGAAGGTCTAGTTGGTACACGCCAACCAACCGCAAAACGCTGAGTTTTTCTTAACCCGATGCGTAAGTTTCGAAGCAGGACACTTTTGGTGCAATTCTAAAGTAGCTTTAGCTAGTCAGATTGCCGTAGGCTAGGCTTCCAGCCTGTCGATAGCGAAACCGACAGGCTGGAAGCCTAGCCTACGACTGGTCATCATGCTCAATCGTTAGCGGAGTTCAAACGACTCGCCATCCGCACTTGGAAGAACTTCCTTTAACGCGGCTACCGCCGTCGGCTCAGATTGCAATGTATTGAGCCTAAGACGAATCGACCAACAACCTGAAATCGGTGCCGATTTTTCCTTGAGTGCAGGTTGTACGGATTCCGATACTACACACTGAGATACGTCCGTTTTTGTTTTCTCAGTCTGGCCCACTGTGGCTTTGGGGGGAAGTTTTCATGCTTCGGTTATTTGCGCTCTCGGTCTTGTGCGTCGTTGCAGCACAGTCATTCGACATTTCAGCAGCCTCGGCACAGCAACCACAAGCCTACGGGCAAGCATGGGGAAACAACCAGGGAGCTCGCGATTTCAATCGCTTCCAGCATTACCCGTATGTCTACTATCCACAAAACTTCTACGGAAGCGAATACTTCCGTAGCAGCGACAGCTTGTACTATCGTTACCCGCAAGAAATGCAGATACCTGTATACAATCGTCAGTGGCATAACTACTACCCAGAGAAGCAGCGCTACCACTGGGGCCACCAATTCATCTTGGACGTGTTCTAAGCATAAACATCTACGATCCCCGACCGATAGATCCTGAGCCAATGGCGCTAGCCACGGGTGACGCACGGCGATTGATAGTTTGAATTGTCGTAAGATTTAGCAGGGGGAACCAAGTACTAGCGCCCACGGCTCACCAATAGAGGCCTTTCATCAGTCCTGCCTCCGACCCAACCGCTGATAAATAAGCGGTAGGATCAATGTCGTGAGCATGGTCGATGTAATCAGGCCGCCAATGACTACGGTTGCCAACGGCCGCTGAATCTCTGCTCCATCGCCATGAGATATTGCCATCGGCAAAAAGCCAAGTGCGGCAACCGAAGCAGTCATCAGGATCGGTCGCATTCGTGTCATCGCTGTTTCAAAGGTGATCGTCTCAATGTCGTAAAGGCCCAGTGCTCGCAAATTCTCTGCGGCACTCACCCATACCAGGCTGTTAAGCACGGCAATCCCTAGCAAGGCGATGAAGCCCACGCCAGCAGAAATGCTAAAGGGGAGCTCACGTAGTGCTAAGGAGAAAACTCCGCCGGACAAAGCAACCGGTATCGCTAAGAAAATAATTGCTGTGAGCTTCCAAGACTGAAACGTTGCATGAATAAGTACCGTCACAAGTAACAGCACGAGCGGTGTGATCAGTGCCAATCGTAGTGAGGCTGTCTGGAGATTTTCATAGGTCCCTCCCCATCGAACTTCGTATCCCGGCGGAAACTTGACTCGGCTCTCCACTTGTTTCTGTGCCTCGGCAACAAAGCTCGCCGTGTCGCGACCTCGCACATTTGCGGAGACATAGGTTCTTCGGTGACCCATTTCGTGTTCGATTGCCGGTGGAGTATTCCCGAGTTCGATTTTAGCAACATCCTGCATCAAGATTGTTTTACCGCTTCGGGTACGAAGAGGCATCATACGAATTCTTTGAACATCGTCGCGCCAATCATCTGGCATCCGAATCACAATCGGGTGGCGGATACGCCCTTCATAAGCGACCCCTACATCGATTTGACCGATGGCTTCGATGTTCTGCATGATTGTTGTGGCGTCGAGTCCGTATCTTCCTACTGCTTGGTGGTCGATCGCGACTCGTAGTGTAGTAAGGTTTGCTTGCGAGTCCGGCTTTACATCCGCTGAACCAGGTACTGATTGAATAACGGTTGCAATTTCTTTCGATAGTCGTGAAAGCTCATCGATGTCCTCACCGTAAATCAATGCAGCAACGTCGGATTTAACACCGGCAACTAATTCATTGACTCGCATTTCAATCGGTTGAGTAAATCCAAAGGCGACACCTGGAATACTTGCAGTAAGTTGATCGTTGAGCTGTTCAATTAGCTTCTCGCGAGTCATCCCGTTTTTCCATGTGTCTTTAGGATGCAAGATCACCCAGACGTCTGTTTGATGCACGCCCATGATGTCGTTAGCAATCTCCGGGCGGCCTGTCTTGCAAAAAACCGTTCGGACCTCGGGGTAGCCAAGAACAATTTTTTCGATCGCTTTGGTCATCGGTTGGGACCCTTCCAATGATGCGCTAGGAAGTCGCAATGCTTCAATCAACAAATCGCCCTCTTCGAGTCTTGGCATGAACTCGGCACCAAGTCGCATTGCGACAGGTATTGCGGCAAGAGTGATCGCCAAAGCTAATCCCATGCTCACTGCCGGTAAACGCATCGCCAGTTTGAGCGTTGGGCGATAGACCGAAAGAAGCATTCGTACCAACCAACTTGGATCAGCCGAAATGTTTTTGGGGAGAAAAAGTGTTGATAGGGCTGGCATGACCGTCATCGACACGATGAGAGATCCGCCAAGTGCAAGGAGCAATGTCAAAGCCATCGGGCGAAATAGTTTTCCTTCGCTACCTTCCAGAAACAAGAGTGGAACAAAGACCACCGCGATGATTAATTCACCGAATACGGTTGGCTTTCGAACTTCGTAAGCCGCGTCAGCGATCACCTGAGCCCGGTCAATTATCGCGGCTTCCTTTTCGCCGGAGCAGTCGGCGCTAGCCGCGGGTTTCGTTCCATCTATTGAAATCTTGCCCATCGCGTCATCCGTGGCCAGCGCCATCGGCTCAGGGGCGTTTGGGTCGCCCT
>JAIYDQ010000496.1 GCA_027487375.1 Planctomycetaceae bacterium | reverse complement strand
CGAATCGTCAACCAACAGTAGCTCATCCGGGCAATTGCTTTCGCCGATTTGGATGTCCAAGCTCGAGCGGATGGAGCTTGTTAGCCGGAAAATTTTTCGGGGCCGAATGAAAGGTGAGCGACGCAGCACTCGCAAGGGGCAGAGCGTCGAGTTTGCTGACTTCCGAAATTATGTTCCAGGTGACGATCTTCGGTTCATCGATTGGAATCTTTTTGCCAGGTTAGACCGACTGTATTTGAAATTGTTTCTTGAAGAAGAAGATCTTCATGTATCGGTGATCATTGATGATACTCCTTCGATGCATTTCGGCAGTCCAACCAAGCTTTGGGCTGCAGCTCAAATTGCCGCGTCGTTGGGATACATCGGACTATGTCGCGGTGATCGAGTTAGCATATCCAGTTTTCATTCGCCAAAGCCTCAGGTCCATCGTGGCAGATCGAATACCAGTCGCATGCTTAGTGGCTTGACTGAAATACATAATGCCTCGTTTGCCGCGCAGCCAACTGCGAAGATGGTCAGCGGAAGTCAGAATGATGCAAAATCGTTGGTTGGTTTGAGCGCCGCGATGAAGTCTTTTTGTTCTCGCAATACAGGTAAAGGGATCATCGTAGTTGTTTCTGATTTGATGGACAAAAGCGGATACGAGGCGGGGCTGAAGATGCTTCTTGCAAAGGAACTAGACATCTTTGTCATTCATCTCCTCGCGCCGGAAGAGATTTCTCCAACCATCACCGGCGATCTTAAGCTTGTGGATTGTGAGGACGGTGATTCACGCGAGGTGAGTATTTCTGCTCCAATGCTCGCAAGATATCAGAAGACTCTTGCTGGATTCATGAACACGGCGAAAGATTTTTGTCAGCGTCGTGGAATTGCTTATGTGTCTACCAGAAGCGATGCTTCAGTGGAAACGCTGATTGAACAGTACTTGCGGCTTCGAGGGCTCGTTCGATGACTTGGATCAACTCGTTGTCTGCGACACAGTGGATCGTTCTTCTCTCGATTCCGCCTCTGATTGTTTCGCTCTATTTTCTGAAGCTAAAGCGAGCGCCTATCAGCGTGCCAAGCACCTATCTTTGGCGAAAAACGATTGAGGACTCGCATGTTAACAGCCTTTGGCAGCGTCTTCGACGCAGTTTGCTGTTGCTGCTTCAGTTGCTATTTGTTGCCGCGATTATATTTGCGTGTTTGCGACCTGGTTGGAGCAGTTCACAAAACATTGGACAGAGATCTATCTTGCTGATTGATAACTCGGCGAGCATGACTGCCATCGACGTAACTCCTTCAAGGCTAGACGTTGCGAAGGCAAAAGCTAAAGAAATCGTTCGTGCGATGACAGGCAACGATGTTGCGATGGTGATTGCTTTCTCTGACAGGGCTGATGTTCAGCAAGGTTTCACTGGCGATCGGAATCGATTGATCGCTGCAATCGATAACATTCCAGTGACCTCCCGAACAACAGATCTCAACGAAGCGATGCGAGCCGCTGCGGGCCTTGCAAACCCGGGCCGAGTAAGCTTTGATGGGATGAACGATATTCAAGTTGCGGAGGCATTGCCCGCGACCGTCAATCTGTTTTCCGATGGCGGATTTGTTGGGCTGTCCGATTTTAACCTCGGAAATCTGTCCGTCCGGTACATACCTATCGGAAGTGAAAAGGTATCCAATGTCGCAATTGAGGCTTTTTCAATTTTGCGAAATGAGGAACGTCCAGACGAGATTCAGGCTTATGCTCGAGTCGCTTCGTACGGTGAGAAGGCTTTGGAAGTTGACGCGTCGCTATTCCTCGATGACGCATTGATTGATGCAGTGAAAATAAAGATTGAACCCAATAAGGAATCCGGGGTCACCTTTGATTTGGCAGCCACCGATACTACGCGTGGTGTCTTTCGCTTGGTCTTGGATCACGAAGATCAACTTTTGATTGACAATACCGCGTTCGCAGCAACGCGACCAATTAAACCCGGCAATGTTGTGCTGGTCACCTCAGGGAATAAGCCACTTCAAAAAGCTATTGAAACATCCGCAGTTCAATCCATCGCGAATGTGAAAGTTGTCGAGCCTTCGGTCCTGCTCGATGAATCGGAATCGGTGCGACTTTTTCAGAATGGAAATGTGGATCTCGTAATCTTTGATCAATGCCAACCGCAACGGATGCCTGCGGCGAACACGCTTATGATTGGAGCCAAGCCACCTACCGATGGTTGGAGTCTTGGCGAAAAGACGGGTCCAGTCAGCCTGATCGATTTAGATCGTACTCATCCGATGATGGAGTTCTTAGAGCTTGGATCAGTGGGTATCTTCGAAGGTCAATCAGTAACACCTCCCGAGGGTGGAAAGATTCTCATGCGAGCAGATATCGGATCTGTGTTCGCAATTGCACCGCGAGGCCCTTACCAAGATGCGGTTTTGGGTTTCGGTATTGTCCGTCAGTCGGATAAAGGGACTGAGTTGAATACCGATTGGGTACGCAAACGTAGTTTCCCGCTTTTCATTTATGGCTGCATTGATTTTTTATCGGGAGGGGTGACACAGGAAGCAGCGACGACTATTCAACCAGGCCAGCCGATCTCGCTTGTGCTTCCAAGTCGCTTTTCAGAATTCAATGTCATCGCGCCCAGTGGCACCACGTCGTCAATTGAACCAACTCCCGGTGGGCAGTTTGTCTTCACCGCAGCAGAATCGATCGGCGTCTATCGCGTTCAAGCATCAAGTCAAACTTCAGATGCCGATAACTCAATAAAGAGCCTTACCGATTCTCAAGCCAACGAAAGCACAATCGACATTTTCATATCGAATCTGTTTTCTCCTCGCGAAAGCAACATCGCAACCGTGCCCGATCTCTCGATCGGCGGAGAGAAAGTTACCGGACTGGTCGGTAAATCACCAACGAGAATCGAGTACTGGCGATGGATACTTTCTGCAGGACTTTGTCTTGTTGTTTTCGAGTGGTTCATATACCACCGAAGACACTAGTTGGACAGCGCTAGGTTTGTGCTGGAATTGAGACTTTAGCCGCATTGGGCAAATTCAAGGTGCTCAGCGCTTAAAGGCTATACTCCACCACGATTGCGTCTTCGCTCCAGCAGCGCAGCGACGATTTACCCAGTTCAGTTACCCAAATACGACTCCCATAACGCCTGGACAAAAATGGGGTACTTAACAAGAATCTCGCGTCTCGGAGAGACGCGACTACGTGTTTAGAAACAGAGCCTAGAATTACAACGACATTTGGTCGGGTTGAATTGAAGCTACTAAGATCAACTGATATGAAGTGATGTGACATCCTTGTCAGTGTTACTAGCCTTTTGCTTCAATGTGTCCAAGTCGGTTGGAGAGCAACATCGCGTATTTTTTTACGATTCCTCCAATGTCAGCGAGCCTTTTCTTCGCTAGTCGCGTGTCAGGGCCAGTTATCCATAATGCGGAAATCGGAGTTGAATAGAAATCAAAAACAGGGGCGGCCACGCAGGTAATACCTTCGACTTCTTCGCCAAGTTCAACTGCATAACCAGTTTGGCGGGTTTTATCCAACGCTTCGCGATAGGCTTTGCGACTTGTAATCGTGTTGTCGGTGAACTTGGGAAAGCTCATTCCTCCCAAGATTCGGTCACTATCTACGGTAGTCATCCAAGCGAGAATTGCTTTTGCAGGGGCTGCTGTATGAAGCGGAAATCGAACGCCGATCTCGACCTGGACTTTAATCGCTTGTTTACTTGGCGATTGATGGAGCACCACACCGCTACTATCGATTAATCGACCCACCAGCGCCGTCTCGCCGGTTTCATCACGTAACTGCGGTAAAAGATCATGGCTGTATTCAAGCAATCGGTCCGACCCTGTTCCTTTGCAACCAATTCCAAGCATCTTACCACTCAATCGAAACCGTTGCGTTGCCTCGTCACGAAGCACAAATTGGTGGGCGTGTAGTGTGGACAAAATTCGAAATGCACTATTGCGAGGAATCTTCAGCGCGGTAGCCGTTTCGCTCATCGTCATTCCATCGGGACGATCAGCAATTGTCTCCAAGATTTGAAGTGCTCGTTCCAGGTTGGGGACGCTATATCGTTCGCCGGGCGAGACTGCTTTTACTTTTGGCATGCTAATCGATGGAGCAAAGGACTGTACTGGATTGAAGGGATTCGCTGTTGAGATTTTAGCGAAGTATAAACGATAGAAATTGTTCGGCGTTAACGTAAAACGCAAAGTATCGACTATCGATCACTTTTGCTACGAACGTAAGGATCTTAGTTCGATAGCGCCACTTTTCGCTGGAGTCCAGGCTTTAGCCGCTTTCGGAGCATCCAAGGTTCTCAGCGCCTAAAAGCTGTACTCCAGCAGAGTTTCGATTGATTGGCAGGTTCAATTGCCGCTGTCGGTTTATCTTTTGCTTCGAAGGTTGAGTTGACTCGGTCTGGGCAGTCGGATGATAGGTTTTGCCGGCTATTGATCGTATTGAGATTCTGGCTTTTAGCTGGAAACTCTTGATTGTCCACAAGTATCCGTTGCATTTGAAGCTGATCCCATAACCCCGAACGCTAGTTCTCAAGGCTGGAGTAAGTTTATCGAATTTTGAAGACCGACATCGTATGGTGGTCATCATTTGCTGTATTCTTCAATCCGGGAAACGGCATATCAAAGTTGACGATGATCAATTCGTCACCGCGTATCACTGGTTCGCATGGTTGGTCAAGCAATCCCGTAGCACCAGAGTCATCGTCGTTCTCCCAGAGTACCTGCAGGGAGTGATCATCGACGCTATACACGTGAACGGAATTCATTTTACTGTTGGTTAGATATATGTTGTTCGTCTTGGGATCGCAAACAATTCCATCACAGCAAGTAAACGAAGGGTAGTCGATTACCACAGCCTGGTCGGTGGGTTGCCCATTCGAATCAAACCGTGTGCGAGAGACGACACCGTCACCAAAGTTTCCGCAATATAGGCTTCCGTCGCGATCGAAACACATTCCGTCTGCACCAGCTATTTCACCGGTACCGTCTTTGGTCGTGTACCGCGCAATCAAGCGGGAGTCATTAGCGAATGGCTGCAAGGTGACCAGTCCTTTCTGCATCTCGTCTATTCCGATTCGATAAACACCACTTTGGCGTGGTTGGTCTACTAAATCGAAAAAGGTATCGCTGACATAGACATAATCGCCCTTCCATCGAACCGCGTTGGCGAGTTTAAAGCCTTCAACCGCGACTTCGCATCGTGTCGGTTTGCCGCCTTCCATTACCACTCTCAGCAAACGGGATGCATGGTCCTTCGAGGTAAAGTACTGATTGTCGGCAACATAAAGATTTCCATCGGGTCCAAACTCCATCCCCATTGGATGTACTTCTCCCGTTTTGGGGCTCTTGGGGAGATCGACGAACCAATTTGTGATCTTGCGATTCGTGTCGATCGAAAGAATGCGACTACCTAGCTCTTGGTAGCCAAGGAAGTTGGGTATAGATACAAGAACATTGTTATTGATGTCGACTGTCATCGCGTCGGGGACTTTGCAGGTCGGTCCGAGATCGACAAACAAAGATGGCTTCACGTTGGCGTTCTTAAGTATCGTTAGCTCCCGATCTACGCGAGAAGTTTCGGGGACTTGGGATAGAAACTTTGTCTCTTGTCCCAGTGATCTTCGAGTGAAACTAAATGGTGTCAGCGAGATAGATGCAAGCACTACTGTTAACGCGAATCGATAATGGGATATTCGGGGCATTTCAACAACCTTTCGACTAAATCTTACATTCACGGTGTGTTTCACAACGGCATCGAAGCTGACTTTTGCCAGTTTGTCCTGTAGACACGTGATTGCTATATGGTATTATCGATAAAGGTGTTGTCAAGCGATCGAACGCTTATGACGATCATCAAGAAGCCGTCTCTTACATTGCGATGATGGATTCGGTCAAATGATTGTGCAGAATACTTGTGCAGATTCGTGCGATCCTTCGCCCGTTCTGATTCCTTCCAAATCGAATGCAACTGAATTAGTCGAGTCGAGTAAAGAAATGAATAAGCCAGCTGTTTCTAGGGATTTTAAAGCCAAGTCGGTAGTTGAGCTTTGGAGAGGACTAGCGATGCTTGTGCTCTTCCTGCTGCATTCAGAAACGATTACTGGTACCGAACATTCAATTAAACCGGGGCAATCTCCTCAAGAAGTCGTGGATAGAGCAGCACCGGGGGATCGGATTGTTTTTCTGCCTGGACTCCATCAAAACAAGCTTGGAAAGCATCGGTCGATTCTGTATGTCGACAAGAGCCTCGAGATTGAGCTCCAGGCCAACGCAACCCTTAAGCTTGCAGATGGTGAGACCGTTTTAGAACCGGTCGCAGAGATTACTACCGATCATGGAGCACCCAAAAAACTCGATGATTTGTCAGTTGGAGGCCAGTACGATCTAGGGCTCAAGGACATTGTCTATACGCTCATGATCGATGGCGAAGGAACCGATGGAGGTGCTGACACTTTTTCATGGGGGTTTGGTCCGCTGTTTTCAACATACAAAACTAAGATTCCAATTACCGGAGATTGGCAAGATTTAAACCATGGGATCAAAATTCGATTCGATCAAGTACGAGGTCATAACAAAGG
Organism: Planctomycetaceae bacterium; assembly: GCA_027487375.1. GTDB lineage: Bacteria > Planctomycetota > Planctomycetia > Pirellulales > Pirellulaceae > JAIYDQ01. Next base: position 1,280 of record JAIYDQ010000496.1, on the reverse strand, counting down.
AAGTCTGTGGTTTCTATCCTACGATGGTCGTGAATCTTATGGGATACGAGTAGGGCATGGGCTTCAAAGCGAGCCGATTGAGAATGTTCGGATTCATGGCAAAGGAACAATCGATCTGAATGCGACAAACAATGTGTCGCCCAGTGGTCTGGTTAAGGACATTAATGCTTGTGTTCTAGTTCATGGCCGGGCGAAGAACATTACTGTCGAAGGAATAACGATGACCGATACGATGCGATCGGTGATGGTTTACGGGGAGCACACCGGGAAGTTTTTAGCTGGTGGTGGTGTAACACCGGGCGAATCATTCGACGCTGAGAAAATATTGATCCAATACACGCGAACGATTAATCCCAAGGGAAGCGGATACTTGCTTGGGCACCCTTCTCATCGCGGGCACTTGCGAGATGTGAAGTGCAATCATAACTATATGGAAACGAATACGACGTCGATCGAGCCCAATTTTCAGCTTGATGGCTACGAAGTAATCGACAACATCATCAAGAGCGATGGGCTTGCGATTCACTGCTGGCGAAAATCAATGAACGGACGGATCGAGGATAACATCCGCATTGACGACAACACGGGTAAATCGGTCGTTGTTCTTGGGGCTCCCGGTGGCTGGGAAAGTCCGCAACCGCCAATACTTCGCAATAATCGGAACCATCTTGGGGAACGAGAAAATTGAATTCCGATCGTAAATTGATCGAGAATTAGAGGGATGCAACATACCGAATCGAAAGACGCTGAATCGTAAATTCCTTGAGCTTGCTACAATAAAGCTAGTTGTTCAAGAGTGTTAATGGCAATAACTCTGGAGTTTACGTAGCGAACTCATGGCTTTTAAGACAATTCGAATTTGTTTCGGCATGTTATGCGCGGCAATAGGAGTGATTGACTACGTGGTAGCTCAAGAACTTACTCAATTGGTTGCGACCGAAAAGATTTCAAACGAGCAAATCAAACTTAATGAAAGTCAACCGCTGTTTGTTTCCGGTACAGATGGAACGCACACCTATCGCATTCCAGCGATCATTACGGCGAAGAACGGAGACTTGATCGCAGCCTGTGACGCGCGACGGAAATCGGCTGCCGACCTCAAGCCTCAGCGTTCCATTGACATTGTTTTTCGACGAAGCACTGATAATGGCAAAACTTGGTCACCGATTGAGTTGCTTGAATCGATCGATGATGGAGGTTGCAGTGATCCATCGTTCATTCTCGATGCTCATACTGGCTTCATCTTCTGTTTTTACAACTTTATGGTCCGCGACCCGTCT
>JAIYDQ010000176.1 GCA_027487375.1 Planctomycetaceae bacterium | reverse complement strand
TTAGTTGCCCCCAAGCCAATCCCGCGACCTGCGTTCCATCATCCGATTCATCGCCGACAGAGATGCCTGGATACTCCTCAATAAGTTTTAACGGGTTGGTGCCCACGTTCCAAGATTTGGAAACAATTCCTTCGTTGCCCCACTCACACGAGGAGTAGAGACGGGTTGAATCTTTGGAAAACCTCAATCGAAGTATTGGGCCTCGGTGTGCTCCCTGCGTTGTTATTGGCCTTTCCCAATCAGAACTATTCCAATGGATGAGGTCACCGTTAAAGGCACCCACAACGAATTGTTGGCTATCAGAGGACCACGCGAGGCTTCTAAGAGGTTGCTTGAACTGCTCTGAGTGATGAGTATCGAGAGACTTCGCGTCAAAGATATCGAGCCTTCCGTCACTGGAAACGATAGCGAGAAATCTACCATCGGGAGAATAGCCACAGCCATAAACGACGTTTTTGAACTCTGGGAATTGATGTATTATTTTTTGATCGCTTAAGTCTACGATCGCAGCGTATCCCGACTTGGTGGTTCCTCCTGTGACGGCAAGATATTTGCTATCCGGCGAAACCGATAGCGAGGTTACCTCGCCATCAGTAAAGTCAATTTGTTGTCGTAAATTTCGATGGATCGCTGTGTTAAGCATATGCCATTCGAAACGCCTAAAGTCAACATCACACGGTGCAGGAACAACCGATTCAAGCAAATCCTCCGCTCGTGAAACTTCACCGGCGATAAATGCCCGCGAGGCTAAATTCAATTGAGCTGCGTAGAAATGTCTCTTGGCGAGTTCCTCGCTCTTCTGAGAGACTCCGTAAGCAATCGCACGATCATTTAACGCTCGCTCTCGAGCTGTGAGAGCGCGTGACTTTTCGAGTGTTTCGCGAAAAATCATCCTGTTGGATACAACAAAATTTGAAACGGACGTAATCGCTAACATTAACAAGCATGTTACAAGGCTGGCTGCCAAAGGGTTTCGTTTGCACCAACGCCAGGTAAGCTCAATGCGACTTGTGCGTCGCCCCAGAATTGGTCTGTTCGCCAGGAATCTTTGTAGGTCCTCGATCAACTCGGTCGTTGTCTGGTAGCGATCGACGGGAGCTTTCTGCAAACACTTCAGAGTGATTGTTTCTAGGTCCCTGGGAACTGTCGGAGCCAGACTCTTTACAGCAACTGGTTGATGATGTTTTACTTGATCAAGTGTCTCGGCCGCTGTCACACCTCTTAGCGGAGGTCGACCAGTTAGGCACTCATAGAGAATTGCCCCCATGGAATAGATGTCGGACGCGAAGCCGACATTCTTCGCGTCTCCAAATGCCTGTTCAGGAGACATATAGGCGGGCGTCCCAACGATACTACCGGTCCAAGTTGACATCGCATAATTATCGATTGTTTTAGCCAATCCAAAGTCGGTTACTTTCGCATTCAAATCGTCATGGCTCTCAAGCAGAATATTCCCTGGCTTTAGATCTCGGTGAATGATGTTGCGTTCGTGGGCGGCACCGACACCTTTTGCGATACCGATGATCAGATGCGCAGCCTGCTTGGCTGCGATGGGTCCTTTTGAGAGCCTGTTCTCAAGTGTCCCACCACGGCAAATTTCCATCGCAAAAAACGGGAGCCCTTGATGACTACCCACATCGTAAATCGAAACAATGTTCGGATGATGAATCCTTGCAATCGCTTCGGCTTCCGATTGGATTCGCTCGAGTTGCCCCTTGCTCGCGTCAAAGCCCGCGCGGAGTCGCTTGAGAGCAACTGTTCGTTTTAGCGAGGGATCCCACACTTCAAAGACAATCCCGTTGGTTCCACGTCCTAGCTCCGACCGAATCTCATAACGACCAATCGCCTCGCGTTCAGTCACCGCCGAACCTAACTCGAGCTCGCGATCGTCTTTGACAAGAAGATCAAGGGAATCGCGAGTTGAATCGGGCGGTAGCGTGGACCCAACCGCTTCACCGCTTTCATCACATTGCAAATCACGCTTATCCCAGTGACTTCGAAGCTCTCGAACAATCTGCGGAAAGCGTTGCTGGTACTCGCGAAGCGTCGGAACCTGTTTCAGCGACTGCCTCAATGCCACTTCTTGATCGATCAGGTGAAGTAAATCATTCGCCGTCAAAGCATTTCCCGATTGCTCAGCGTCCTCACTGATAAGGGATTCAATTGAAACATGATTGCCCTTTTGCCACGCGTCCATTTGGTGCCTGAGAAGCCGCCGCACAGGACTCTCGCTCGACGACACGCTCTCTTTAGCCCCGGCAGACAAAGCGTCGGGTAACTCGGTCCCAGGGCCAGAAGTAGATTTCGAAGTCAAATCGGAAGCCTGAGACTCAAAAGCCGGATGAACCGGCATATAGCCAGAAGAAAAGTTGTCGTTTGAGTCGCTCATGACAGTCCTGCCGATTCTGCTTTAACTCGACACCGCAAGTTTGCCCCGATCGATTGTAACCTTCCAGTGATAACTTGTCTCAAAACAAATCCTCGCCCGTCCAATAGATCGGGGGAACTCTCAAGAATTCATGCCCAGTCCCAAAATGCGTCCACTGGGAACATCCACTAGTCTGAGGCGGAACGGGGAATTTAAGTCGTAAATCCTGACTTTTCTCAGTTGGCGAGCAAACGATATCTCCGTTGACCGCATAGGCTTCCGCCGATACTCTTCATGAGCCGGTAAATTGCGTAAAATTTGCCTGGTTTTCAGGTTGTAAGCGACGTCTTTGGGATGAACTAAAGCATTATGGAATTGCTCGAGAAAATTTGGGAAGGCACTGGAACAGTTTTTAACGGAGTCCTGGCCGGATTTGAACGCAGCATGACCGGACTGTTTGGCTCGCAAAACGCAAGGTATATCAAGCGATACCAAGAAAAAGTAAAGAAAATCAATGAGCTCGAGCCAAAATTGATGGCTCTAAGCGACCAAGAATTGCACGACATGACAGCCCAGTTCCGGCAACGACTTGCCGCTGGAGAAACCCTCGATGATCTGATCGTCGACGCGTTTGCCGTCTGTCGCGAGGGGGGACGCCGCTTTCTTCGCATGCGTCACTACGATGTCCAACTCATAGGCGGTATGGTCCTTCATCACGGAAATATCGCCGAAATGGTGACGGGTGAAGGAAAAACTTTGGTCGCCACTTTGCCTGCCTACTTGAATGCACTGGAAGGCAAAGGGGTCCACGTGGTCACGGTAAACGATTATCTCGCGCGTCGAGATATGGAATGGATGGCTCCCCTGTATATGGGGCTTGGACTGACCGTTGGCAACATTCAGTCCGGAATGGACCCCGACGAGCGGCAACTTGCTTACGCTGCTGATATTACTTACGCGACCAACAACGAGCTCGGTTTCGATTATTTGCGCGACAACATGCGTTTGGCTCGTCGAGGTGATCCGCGTTTCCCAAAGCAATTCCAACAGGCTCAAGGCCCACTTCACTACGCCATCATCGACGAAGTCGACAACATTCTGATCGATGAAGCCAGAACTCCGCTAATCATTTCCGGTCCGGCTCATACCGACATCGGAAAGTACTCGGAAGCCGACAAGGTCGCACGGCAACTCGTGAAGGAGACCCATTTCGTCGTCAATGAAAAAGACCACACCGTCAACCTCACAGACGAAGGCGTTCGTCACGCAGAAAAGTTGGCCGGCGTAGAAAGCTTCTACACCGCCGGAAACATGGAGTGGCCGCACCTGATCGATAACGCCCTGAAAGCGCACTACCTCTACAAGCTTGACGTGAACTACGTTGTCAAAGATCAAACCATCATCATCGTGGACGAGTTTACCGGACGATTGATGGAAGGTCGCCAATGGTCCGACGGACTGCATCAAGCTGTGGAAGCCAAAGAACGAGTAAAGATCAAAGAAGAAAACCAAACACTCGCAACGGTTACGCTCCAAAACTTCTTCAAGCTCTACCGCAAGCTCTCGGGCATGACCGGTACCGCTATGACCGAAGCCAACGAGTTTTTAAAGATTTACAAGCTCGACGTTATCGCCATTCCAACCAATCGAGGCATGCAACGGATCGAGTATCCGGATGTAATTTATCTTACCGAAAAAGAAAAATTCCGAGCTGTTGCTGATGATATCGAACGGGCCTGCAAGTATGACGAAATCCAACCTAAGGACTCGGGGGCAATTGTCGGTGAAATCACCGAAGAGAGCGACACATCGATCACCGTGAAACTGCGTGATTCGAAAGAGACCCAGACGATCGAAAAGTCAAAGATTGAATCGATCCAACGCAAAGGCCGCCCTATCCTGGTGGGCACGGTCTCCATCGAGAAAAGCGAACGGCTCAGTAAACTACTCGAACAACGCGGAATCAAACACGAAGTTCTCAACGCGAAACAACACCGCCGAGAAGCTGAAATCGTTGCGCAGGCTGGTCGCATCGGAGCTGTAACCATCGCGACCAATATGGCTGGTCGAGGTACCGACATTATCCTGGGTGGAAATGCCGAAACGATGGCTTGGGCGAAGCTACAAGACAAATATCCAACGCGATTGGAAGTCCCCAAGGAAGAATGGGACGAACTGGTCCAAGAAATCGATGATCGTGAACAAATGAAAGCCATGGGGCATGTCGTGCGCGAAATCGGTGGTCTTGCGGTCATCGGAACAGAACGCCACGAATCTCGCCGTATCGACTTGCAATTGCGTGGTCGTTGCGGTCGTCAAGGCGATCCGGGAAGTAGTCGATTCTACCTATCGCTCGAAGACGATCTCATGCGAATCTTCGGCGGCGAATGGGTCAAAGGAATGATGGAAAAAATGGGAATGGGCGAAAACGAAGCGATCGAAAGTCGCTTCGTTTCCAAACGCATCTCAGCCGCTCAAAAGAAAGTCGAAGAACGCCACTTCGAATCGCGTAAGAGCTTGCTTGACTACGACGAAGTCATGGACCAACAACGCAAACGAGTCTATGGTTATCGCCAACAAATACTGGACGGTATCAGCTGCCGAACACTGGTGCTCGAGCAGATCAAAGAACAGATTTCTCACAATGTTGATCAGGTAACCAACCCGCTCTTCGGAGCAGAATGCTATGCGCGTTGGGCTGGTGGCGAACTGTCTTGCCAACTCGAGCCGAAGGATTTTCGCTCGATCGATGCCGACACCGCAGCCAGCTATGCCAGAGACCTCGCTGAACGCGAAGCGGAAACGCAAATCCTCGATGCGATCGATGAAAATCTACCGATAGAAGAAGAGAAGTCCGAGTGGAACTTCGAAGCTCTCGCGAAATTCTCGAATACTCGCTACGGAACGAACTTCAACGCAACAGCCTTGAAGAAAATCGATCGCGACCGAATGGACGAAGAGATCTACGAACGAGCTCGAAACCATATTGCTCAAATCGATCTAACTGCTGGAGCGGAATTCCTCACCGAGGATTACGGTCCGCGCATGCTATCGAACTGGATGAAGATGAAGTTCGGCATTAACGTCGAACCGTCACATCTTGTCGGCGGTGAACCAGATCGCATGAAGAAGATGCTGATGGAAATGGCTGAAACGGCCTATACGCAGCGCGAAATCATGTATCCAGTCATGGCTGCCTTCACAGCGTTTCGACAACGCGTTGGCGAGAACGAATACGCCATCGACGGTGCTCAGATTGCTCGTCATTGTGCCGAGCGATTCGAAGATCCGAATGCTTTGGATATTCAGTCGATGACGGGCGAGCAATCCTACGAGTTTCTGCAAAACATATCGAAGCAGTCGCTTGAACGAGCCGCATTGATCCAAAAATCTGCAGATGAAAAGCTCTCCGAATTGAAGTCGATTTCCATCCGCAATGGCGACACCAATACCGAAGCTGCTCGTGTCCAAAAGATCGGTGACCTGTTTAACTGGCTACGAGATCGTTTGAACTGGCTTGGCAGCAAAGACGAGCTTATCTCCCTCAACGATCAAGAGCTTCAGGGTGCAGTTCAACAAGCAATCGATGATAAGTATTACCGCGAAATTCGTCGCATGGAGCGAACCGTTCTGCTTCGAATCCTGGACGATACGTGGATGGGCCACCTGCTAGCCATGGACCACTTGCGAAGTGCCGTTAGCTTCCGAGGCATGGGCCAGATGGACCCGAAAGTCGAATACAAGCGCGAAGGGATGAAACTTTTCGAACAGATGTGGTTTTCAATCGGCGAACGGATGACCGACGTGATTTTCCGCATGGAAGGTTTAGATGAAAACGTCGTGGCAAATTCCATGCGAGAAACAGTCGCTCGCCACGATGCAGCTCCAACAACGACCGACCTAGCACAAATGGTCTCGCAGCAACAAGCCGCAGCTTTAGAGGCGGCCGATAACGCTGGAGCAGCCTCGTCTTCGGATGAGCAAGCTCGTGTTGACCCGATTCGACGCGACAACCAGCGAGTCGGTCGAAACGATCCATGCACCTGCGGCTCAGGCAAGAAATTCAAAAACTGCTGCATGCGTCGCCAGTTGTAAACCCGAGTGTCGATTTCGTAGACCGATTACCTGACAATGACATATGAAGCATCGTCTTTGAATTGCTGTGGCGAGCCACAGATTTCGAAGATTGGCTTTCTTTAAAAAGAGATCGATGCTTGTCCAAGCATCGATTCGCGAGGATAAGTCGTGGCGATTTGTCTCAGCGACACGGATGTCGGACTTATCGGAACTTTCCGTGCTTAATAAAGGATCCCACGCATCTTGCTGCCGTGATTGATAACAGAAGCGAGTTGTGTGATGCTGGTAAGGCCGTATACGTTTCGCTTCCATCCAGCCGAGTATTAGCGATCGGGATGATCAAATCATACTTGGCGGCGATCACTCCGATGTCCGATCCGTTGGTACTTTTACGAGTCACTAAAGGGAGCGAATTAACATAGCTGTCGCTAGCATCTGAAAGTTCGCGTAGTGGTGGCGAAAATCGCTTCAAGATCTGCGGCGCTAAACGTGCTATCGGTAGGCCTCGATTCGGCGGCGCGAGGAAAACCACGCGACGTAAACCGCCAAAGCTCCCTTGCATCAATGCAACGCGTGTAATGATCGAACCCATGCTGTGCGCCACAATGCTATAGCTCAGCCCAGCATCCTCAAGTTTGCTCAAGTACTGCGCGAACCTCGCACCATGAACGGCGATCGGGAGTGACAAACTCCAGTACGACCAAATCAATGTGTTATAGCCCCGCCGTTTGAGCCACCAACTCATGGGCCACATCACCCATCGGCCGGCAGCGTAGCCATGTAGCAGAACAACCGTTTCCTGTTTGTTCTTCGCCTGCAAGGATCTTGGATTCATTCTGTTCTCGCAGCCATCAGGTCAAGGGCGTACTCGATACCCGAGCTTGGAGAGCTCCTGTCGAACCTTCGAAAGGTGTTCACCTTGAATTTCAATGTTGTCGCCGTCGATCGTTCCGCCCGCTCCGCATGAGGACTTGAGTTGCGACAGAAGGCTTGCATGATCGTTTGCAATTGCGAGGAGCCCCGTGATGACCGTGACGGTCTTACCTTTCTTTCGCTTCTCGATCGTTAACTTTGCAGTTTGCTTTTCAGGAGCGATTCTCGCCTTCATCTCCGAGGTGCACTTACATGCATTATCGACCAAGCCGCAATGGTCGCACTTGGGAGGTATATCAAACGGTGTGCCTTCGAAGAGTCGCATCCCTAGAGTTTAGGCATTTTTAGTTCGATGCAACAGGCGATGCATCGGTTGATCAAGCAGTTGATCTGGCGGATGTCGAGCGGGTAAGACGAGGCCGCATGCGGTCAGAATTGCTTGAAAGACGCAGAAGCTCGTTGGCTCCGCGGTCTAGATGAATGTCGAGCTGAGGAAATGCGATTCCGATGCTCGCTGCATCCAGTTGTGTTTTGATTGCGTAAACTAAGCGATCGCGAACGCTCCCGACGTCAGAAGTATTTGCCCAGACCTGGACTGCCCAATCGATCGTTGACGCCCCGAAGCCATTTAGCCGGACTTCGGGCTTCTTGGTTTCATCTTCGTACGTGAACTCATCGATCGATTGAACGGCTAAGAAAAGCGCTTCACGAGTCTCGTCCAGGTCGGCACTGTAGTCAATTCCAACGGGGACTTCGACACGACGATGCTGATGGTAGGTTACGTTTTCGATGGTATTCCCGGAAACAGAACTGTTAGGGACGATGATTCGTCGATTATCGGCAGTATCAATCACCGTATTGAAAAGGTCAATTTCATGGACGCGGCCCTGAATCCCTGCCGCAACGACCACATCACCTACTTTGAATGGCCGAAAAACCATCAAAAGAATGCCCGATGCGAAGTTTGAAAGCGTCCCTTGTAGTGCAAGACCGATTGCAAAACCCGCCGCAGCAAGGACTGCTGCAAAGCTCGTTGATCGAATGCCAAACTGACTGAGCACGAACAGGATTCCAAGACCAACCGTCGTTCGAAAGGTCAGCTTTTCCACAAACTTTCCCAGCGTTTCATCGACGCGCCGGCTTATGGGAACCGAAAGGATTCGCGAAAAGTACTTCCCCAAAAAGTAAAACACAATGAGGGTAAGCAACGCACTTACTGTCGGAACGATCATCGACTCTAGCAAATCGAACGACGAGTCTACCTTCCAGTGATACAGATCCGTTGCAGCACGCCGTACTTTGTCACTTAGAATTCGTGTGTAGGCATCAATTTCTGTCTTTGCATCTATCGGTGCGGCTTCAGGCATCGTTCTGTCTCGCTATTTTATAACTGCGTGATGACGATTCTTGCGCACACAAAACACTAACAAGCGGTTCGTTAGATGGCTATTCGCTATTGAACTGAAAGTGAACGGCAAATCGTCAAATTCGATATAGCAAAATAGCCCCATCGCGCGAACAGGGAAAAAGAGTAATCTCGAGGTACTGAACCGCTAATGGTACACAGGTCAGCTCACAAAGATCCTCGTCCAATCACGATCGCCATGAAATCAATCGCTTAAGATTTCTTAAAAGGCGTATAAGCCAGCAGGACGACTACTCCGATGACAACGCCGACCAGTGCATCCATGGTCATCCCCGCGATTACTGACAGAACTGGCTGTAGCGATTCCAGTTCATCCAACGGATGAAGCAAATGCTCAATCCAATGGTGAAGCGCGGGAATTCCATGAACAAGAATTCCACCACCGACAAGAAACATCGCGGCAGTACCTGCAATCGAAAGGCCCTTCATGAGATAGGGTGTCGATGAAAATAGGCCAAGCCCAAAAAATCGACACGCTTTGGCATATGCGCTTTGCCCTTTGGTTTTAAGAAGCCATTCTCCGATGTCATCCAACTTTACGATCCCAGCGACGAGACCATAGACTCCGACTGTCATGACAAGAGATATCGCAACAAGCACACTCAGACGTGTCCAAAAACTGGCAGCTGCAATGGTGCCAAGTGTGATTACGATGATCTCTGCTGAGAGAATAAAGTCGGTTCTTATAGCTCCAGATACTTTGGTTTTCTCTTGCGCACGAACTTCCTCGAGCGTGGTTGTTTCTTGATTAGTCACCGCGTTTGCCGGCTCTATATGTGAAGCTGCGTGATCATCGTGATGATGTTTGGAGTGAAAGAAAGTGTGTACTATTTTCTCAACACCTTCAAAACACAAGTAGGCTCCGCCAATGATCAGCAAGGGTGTAATCGACCATGGAGCGAAAGCACTCAAAGCGATCGCGACCGGAACCAAGATTGCCTTATTCAGCAAAGATCCCTTTGCAACGGCCCATACGATCGGTAATTCCCGATTAGAAGCAACACCGGAGACCTGCTGCGCATTGAGCGCGAGATCATCGCCCAAAACACCTGACGTCTTTTTTACCGCAACCTTAGTTAACGTTGCGACATCATCGAGAACGGAAGCGATGTCGTCCAATAATAGTAGTAACCCACCAGCCATTCATTCCTCAGCAATTTATCTATTTCACAATCATCCCAGACAATTCCGTGCCTTAGTGTAGCAAGAAATTCCCCTCGCAAAGTGCTCCCGTTTCGACCAACTTGTGCAACGATCTCGATCGCGCCACTACGCACAAATTGGGTTAGATAGGGCGACTTCAACCGGCTTTCTTTTGAAATTACAGCGCTTTGGTACTTGCCTAATGACCATAAATCGTCCTAATATCCTTTCGATTTGATGGAGCCATGCATTTTCAGTCCTACTGAAATTCGAGCGTGGATGGGTTGTGATCCTGTAATCACCACGGCTAGATAAAAATATGAGCTTAGCTGAACGCATTTCTGCCGATGGATTATCCGAAGGCCATATCCCTGCAACTGGAACTCCGAATATGCCTGTTCCTGATTTGACAAGCACGGAAAAGAGTCACTCCGAACCTGCGCATCGAGCGGTTTACAAAACTGCTAGAATGTCTTTTCCTCAGTTGGTATTGGCCTTTTTACTGAGCCCTGGTGGATGGATATCGCTTTCAGTTTTGTTTTCGGTAGGCCTGCGGCTTTCGATCGCTCCAGTAGGCTGGATCGATGTTGCTTTATTCAGCGGGATTGTTGCGTTGTGGCCATTCTTCGAGTGGTTTTTTCACCGGTTCTTACTCCACGAATGGACGTTTTTACCTTTCCATTTCACCCATGACCGCCACCACAAGACACCGACCTCAGCAACAGGTCTACCCGATGCATGGATCATCACCTTTTACTTCGCCATGACGGCTTTTCTTTGGTACTTCGGGTTTAGATATTTGTCGTCGGTTAACGTTGGCGTGCTCACGATGCTGACCATCTACGAGTTCGTGCACTTCAGTTGCCACTGCAACTACAAACCATTGACGAAGTGGGGTTGGGCGATTCGCGTCAATCATCTTCAACACCACCGCTTCGACGAATCGAAGTTTTACTCGATGCTGTTCCCGATAACACGATAGCAGGCAGTCATTCGCAAAGAGGTGCACTTATTGCGATGACGCTTGCTCAAGCTCACTCTGAGCAGGCTCTGCCACAGTGGTTGGAAAGTACTGATCGACAACCGAGTAAAACTCTTCGGATGTTTTGACTTTGTCGATGTGGGTTCTGAAGTGCCGCGCACCGTATTTTCCTTGAGCGTAACAGCTCGCGTACTTTCGCATCAGCAGTGTCCCCTTTTCGATTCCAAATCGTTCGATAACGAGCGAGTAGTGCTTCAGCATGCATTCCTTCTGCTCTTCCACAGACGGATCAGGCGGAACAGGTTGGCCTCTTAAAGCGGCCATTGCCTGTGCAAAGAGCCACGGCCTTCCAAGTGAAGCTCGTGCGATCATGACCCCGTCGACGTGATAATGCGTGAAAGCATGAACGACTTGCTCGGCGGATTGAAGATCTCCATTGCCGATGATCGGCATCTTATTCAGATGCTGCTTGATCTCCGAGATACGATCCCAGTCTGCAGAACCTCGAAAAAAATCTTCGGCAGTCCGACCATGAACTGTCAACGCCGCAGCCCCCGCGCGTTCCACGGTTTGAGCAACCTCAATGTGATTCATCGTCGCTCTCGTACAACCCAATCGCATCTTTGCGGTAACCGGTGTGGGCGAGCACGCCTCGACAAGCCGCGTGATGATTTCATACATGCGTTGAGGCTGGCTGAGTAGATAGGAACCGCTGTGCGCACGTTGCGTGACTTGCTTTACGGGGCATCCGAAGTTGATATCTACCACGCTGACTTGATACTCTTCGACAATCCGCTTGCCGACCTTGGCCATTGTTTCTGGATCGTTGTCCCAGATTTGTACGGCTAGCGGACGAGCCTCGTCGCGAATCCCCCAAAGTCGTTCGGGATGTTCACAATCATGTTCATCCAGCCACACAAACCCACGAGCGTTGATCATCTCAGTCGCTTGCAATCCAGCCCCACCATAATCGCGAACAATTTGCCGAAAAGCAAAATTGGTATAGCCCGCCATCGGTGCTTGGAAAATCGGTGGATCGATCAGTAAATCACCAATCGAAAACGGTTTCACTTCCGCGATCGACCGCCAGGCCACCCTGTTCTCAGCGATGCCATCAGTCGAACATTCATCGCTTGGTCTATCGTTAGCCGCGGCGGTGGGTTGTTTTGGAGTCGGTAAAGGCGAGACAAACATGGCAGACTAAGGAATCCTTCGAACTTCGGTCGCGTCCAGCACATCACCATCACCGTCCACTGGCGGACGCTGTTGCCGGCCACCGAACGATTCAGGGGGCCAACTTTGATAGCCTGACATGGGGACATCTTGATACACGGGGCCATCTGGCGACTGCATACCTTGCTCGCGCAGATGTTCAACACGAGCCATCATGAGCTCTTGGAACCCAGCGATCAATACAAAAATTCCAATGAGCACAAGATGTAGCCCATAGATGAACCCTGCGATGATCAAAACCCCGGCCAAGTAACGGCTAACTCGAGCCGATACTTCCGTCGCTCGCAGTCGTGACATCCGAAGCTGAAGAAGGCTTCGCAGGATTCGCCCGCCATCCATCGGAAGTGCCGGAAACATATTGAAAACCGCAAGACTAACATTGATGGCGATTAACTGCAGGAGCAGCGAATGACTCAACAGGTCCGCGTTTTGGATATTCGCCACCGCCACCTTGATTCCGAACAAGCTCGCGAGAACCAAGGCGATCACCACGTTGACGGCAGGTCCAGCGATAGCGATCCAGAACTCAGCGATGGGACTTTTGGGCATCCGTTCCAATCGGGCAAGCCCTCCGATCGGTAAGATCGAGATATCCAGCGTTCGAATCCCATACCGCTTGGCAGTCAACGCGTGCCCAAGTTCATGCAAGTAAACACAAAAGAAAATCGCGATTACAAATCCAGTAGCGGAAACCGCAGCGGCCAGCCCACCCTGTCCAAGTGCCTGCAGCACAATCCAAAGGAGCAAGATCCAAAAGCTCCAATGGATATACGTCTCAATTCCAAATATTCGCCCGAGTTTGAGCGTCGAAAACATAAGTAAAGCTTTGTGAGTTACTGGCTATTTCAAAACCTTATTATATACGTTCGATACGAATCCAGCGATCGGATTACTTTATAGGCGTGTGAAGGGCATTGCTCTCGGAAAGAATCTGAATCGCCTTCACGGCGCGGCTCGGGTAGGTTTGATAGCGACTTGGAACGTTCGACTTCATCTTCTCGATCACCGCAAGACCGCTAGGGATTTCCTCCTTGCTGAGATTGCAAGCCATCATCGATTCCAAGGCCAACAATTGCTCGAAAAAGCTGTTTTTTGAATCGGTAGCTATCTGTGAAAGCCGATCGATGGCCGTCGCTCGCTGAACTTTGTCACCCGCTCTTGCAAGCGTTTCGCATGCTACAACGCTTACGACCGGGGAGTCGTCCGAGCTTATCATCGACGAGAGCGAATCAAGCTGGCATCGTTGCCCTTGGAGTGATCGATAAGTCAAACCAATCGCACTCCAGTAACGCACAATCGGATTGGCAGATTGCAGGTTGGTTTGAATGCGAGACTCAGGTACTGCAAGATCCGTTGCTTGGTCGGCTGCGTCCCAAACCATTTCTACCGGGAACCACGAATCCTTTTTTGCAAGATCAGCGATCGCAGCTGAATCGGAACCGCTCTCTTTTTTCATGAGCGCTTCAGGCATTAATCCAAGGTCCCTTTTAGCGATCATCCATGACCGCAACGCGGATTTCAAGCGATCACGTTGAGAGGAGTATTCGGGATTGTCGATTAGGTTGTTGGTCTGTTGCGGATCTTTTTGAAGATCATAAAGTTCCGCCGATGGTTTCAGTTGCCAGAAGAGTGATTGTGCTGGAGTGGTCTTTCCTGCCTTAGCCGCATTCAACCAAGCTATCGTGGTCGGCGTCTGATACATGTACTCAAGATACTGCCCTTGAGCGCGATGCGGCATAAAGTTGCGGATGTAAAGGAACTCTTTGTCGCGAACAGCTCGTGAGCAATCGTACCTTTCGTCCATACGATCACGGAAACCAAAAATGTACTCTTGCTCGGGGGTTGGCTTCTTGCTGAGTAACGCACGCCCATGGAGATAGGATGGGACTTCGGTTTGGCTAAAATTCAAGATCGTTGGGGCAATATCCAGAAAGCTAACAAGCTCATCGGACGTGCTGCCACTCTTGTAGTTTGGAGATACTTGCTCTCTCAACTTTTCAGGAACCGAAATCATCAATGCGACTCGTAGCCCAGATTGGTACAGCCATCGCTTACCACGTGGCATCCCACTTCCGTGATCACCGAAGAATATGACGATCGTAGAATCGGCTAATCCATCTTCCTTCAATTGGTCAAGAATCTCACCGACTTCGGAATCCATTTCTGTCAAGCGATCATAATACTGCGCCCAATCTTGGCGAATCTCCGGAAGGTCTGGATGGTAGGCGGGTAGCTTTACTTTCGCAGGATCGTGAACTTGTTTATGAGGTCGCGTTCGCAACTTGGATTCATGTGATGTTTCAATATTGAAGACAGCGAAGAATGGTTGATTCGCAGCACGATTTCTCCAATGAGCACGAGCATTCGATGCGTCCCAAACGCCGTCAGGTTTGATAACGTTGTAATCTTCCTTTTTTGCGTTGGTACAGTAGTAACCGTTTTGTCTTAGCAATTGAGGGTACAACGAGATCGATTTGGGTAAGGCGACTTCACTGCGCATGTGCGAAGCACCGAGTGAAGGGGGCCACATCCCGGTAATGATCGCTGTTCTCGCTGGCGCACAAACAGGCGCGTTGGACCAAGCATTCAAGTATCGGACCGACTGCGATGCAAGCCGATCAATGTTCGGCGTCTTTGAATAGGTGTCACCAAAACAACCAAGCTCGCAACCGTTATCTTCGCTCGAGATAATCAAAATGTTAGGCCGCTCTGCCGCCAAAAGCGAAGCAGCAAACTGAAGTGATGAAAGACAAGCGAGGGCATTAAGCACGAAGGCCGAAATGCAGGAAGAGATACGATGCGAGAGGAACATCTTTGCTTTCCCTTGATGGGTACGATTGCGAAACAGTCCAGCCCTCCAGAATAACGTCTCGCGACTGATTCGTGGGATTTGTC
>JAIYDQ010000257.1 GCA_027487375.1 Planctomycetaceae bacterium | reverse complement strand
GGGGATTTGAGGGCTCATGACGTTAAAAAAGGGTCCCATGATGGAACCCTTCAGTGGACGATATTGGACTCGAACCAACGACCCCCACGATGTCAACGTGGTGCTCTAACCAACTGAGCTAACCGTCCTTTTGTGTCTTGCTTTCCAGATTACGAACTTCGATAAAGATGTTCGACTAGACGCATTCTCGACTTGAGTATGTTGTTCGTAAGTGGAGAAATCGTCAAGAGGTCGTGCCGAGAGAGTCCCTTTGGAAGAGAAAAGAGAGTCGTAAGGCAAAAAATTTGCGAATCAGCGTTGACGCACCGGTTCCCGTTAGTCGATACTTTGGGGGATATAGAACCACCGCGTCAATTGCGGTGTTCGCGCCGAATTGGAAAGCTTTCCGTAAGGTTATGGTTGAGCTTACTTTGGTGATTGGTACTCTTTCCTTTTTATGAGGGTTTTGACAATCGAGAGGATTCAGACTCGCGTTAACTCGCAAATTCGTATTTCACCCATTCGGGTTATTGATCAAGAGGGTGCCCAGCTTGGTGTGATAACCACAGACGAAGCGCTCAATCGAGCGCGGGATGCAGGCTTGGACCTGGTGGAAGTGGCTCCTAACGAAAAGCCACCTGTCTGCCGTATTATGGATTTTGGCAAGTACAAATACGAAAAGAGTAAGAAGGTCGGTGGCCAAAGTCACCAAACCAAGACTAAAGAAATTCGATTGCGACCCAAAACTGGCGAGCACGATATCAACGTGAAGGTGAATCAGGCGATCAACTTTCTAAAGCACAAAGACAAAGTGCAAGTGATGGTGATTTTTCATGGTCGCGAAATGGCACACATCGACGAAGGCCGACGTGTCATGGAAAACGTTCTGAAAACTCTCAGTGAGTACGCAAAGATTGAACAGCAACCCCTGCAGCAGGGAAAGCGAATGCTTGCGATGCTAGCTCCAAAGTAGCTTTGAGACGGGTTGCAACGGTCATGCTTCGCCGCCGATTGCAATTGCTTCGTTGGGGCTGCATCCTAATGAGATGATGGTCCGAACCGACGTAGGATTGAAATCCTACGCTTCCGAAGTAATCGACTCTGCCTTTCTTGGCCTAAATCTGATTTGGGAAGTCCCAGGTTTGCGCTGGAGTTCGGCTTTAGCCGCTTTTGGCAAATTCACAGTGCTCAGCGCCTGAAGGCCGTGCTCCGATACGATTGCGATCGATTGTCGTGCTCAACCTGGCGTTGTCCAATTAGGATGTTTTAGTTGGCTGTGAGGTTTAGACCGGTGCGTCTGTTGATTAAGTGCTCCTGTCAGTTGCCGTTGTTAGCCTATATGACCTTGGGGCTGATTAAGCTTGCTTAATCGCGGCAAAGAAGGGTGTTTGCCAAGCGACGGGTTGCCGGGAAGCCCGCGGACAAGATCGTCTGAGAATTGGGTTAAGCGACTTTCCCATCAGGCAAGCCGAGGGGGCTTGGGGAGATGCGGTGCCGGAGATGTTGTCAATTTGGGAGTGAAGAGTTCGGATTGTTGGTACTATTCCGCAAAAAAATGAGCTTCGCGACACTAGTCTGATTGGCGTCACTTGGTGGGGCGAAATATACTCATAGTTCAGGCGGCAAGACGGAGTGTGTTAGCTCGGCTGCTGGCTTGAAAAGATCGACGTCTTTCTTAGGGAAATACATGACATTGGCTAACCTACGCGTTGTCCAGGGGGCCGATCGCGGTCGAGTGTACTTGGATCTCAAGCTTCCCTTCACCGTAGGCCGTGAAGAAGGTAATGCAATTCAATTGAACGACGAACGGATCAGTCGTTTTCATATAAAGGTTCAAGAGGACAATCAGTACATCGTTTTGACCGATCTGGATAGCACCAACGGTACGCGAGTGAACGGTCAGGATTGCCAACTCCGGATATTGAGATTCGGCGATCTTATTGCGGTTGGGCGGAGTGTGCTCCTATATGGCAGCCGTGAGCAAATCGTCGAACGCGTGCAAGAATCACTAACTGCAATTGAAGCGAAGGCAGACCTTCAGAACTCGCCTTCGAAGGATCCTTTGGATTTCGAAGTCGACGGCAGCCAAAGCGTCATGCTCATGCTGTCGAGTAGCATCCCGCAGCCCAAGATCCCGGAAAGATTGACCCCAAGTCAAGCGGCTCAGTTGGCCGAATTGCTAGAGCATTTTCATGGACAGCTAGGTTCTGTTATCGAGTCACCCAAGACGCCTGAGCATGCGACCACCGTAAAGCTAGACATTGCCACTTGGCAACTCATGATTCAGATGTACGCAAGGCTGAGCGAATTGATTCGCTCGATTGCCGAACCTGAGTTGTAACGAAAGCAGCCCTATTGCTCTTTCAGTACTAGATCTTTTAGTAGCTGAATTCGTGAGAATTCAGATGTCAATGAAGACTGTCGCGAAAGCTGGATGCTTCAGATGTCTTGCGACACCTGCCATGTAAAGAGCTCCAGATTTAAATCTCGCTGACGCACCAGGCTTTGCTTACAAGCTCGATTTCATGTCGCTGCGTCTCTATGTCTGAGACGTTGGCATTTCGCGTCTCGGAGAGACGCGACTACGTGTTTATAACCAGAGCTTAGTCCAAAATCTTTGCGTTAGTTATCAGTCGAAGGAATTCAAAGTTACTCTTAAACTTCCCAAGCTGGGTTGTGAGTTGTTCCATCGCCTCGACAGGGTGCATCGAGTTAAGAGTCCGACGGATCATGGTCACTGCATGCAACGTCTCTGGATCGTGTAGTAATTCTTCTCGACGAGTACCGGATTGCGAAATGTCAATTGCCGGCCAAACTCGGCGATCTGATAGTTTTCGGTCGAGCACAAGTTCCATGTTGCCCGTACCCTTGAACTCTTGGAAGATTAGTTCGTCCATACGCGAGCCGGTGTCAACAAATGCTGTGCCCACAATTGTCAAAGAACCGCCTTCAGCGAACGATCGAGCCGTCGCGAAAAGCTTCTG
>JAIYDQ010000370.1 GCA_027487375.1 Planctomycetaceae bacterium | reverse complement strand
AGCCCCGGCGTTTTCTATTTCGCGAGCGGAGTTAACTTTCTACCAGTTGTACAAGGCTCCGATAGTGATACCGTGGAGCAAGAGCGAATCATTTGTCTTGATGTCGCTTGCGTCATCAATTCTCGAGAAATCGTAAGGGATTTGACCAGGAGCAGTTGCTACTCCGGCAACTCCAATAAGCCGATATCCGCAAGTCGCGGACCATCCGTTAGTGACTCGAACGCGGCCTCCAACCTCTCCCTCACCCAAGAATGCAACGTTATTCTCCGTTGCCATCAAATTGTAGGCTCGGCCTGCATAGGAGCCGTTTTGCACGGTTGCTGCTGCGGTGCCGTTTCCTGCAAACGTGTCGAACTGAGTCCTGTTGTTAAAGACGCCGAACTTGGTGCCTGCGTAAAGGCTGAGACGACTTCCGCAGCAGTAGTTCGCAAGCCCACCAAGTTGGAAGCCTACTAAATCATTCACTACGTTGTTTCGATAGTAGAAGTCTGTACCGTTGCCGATAATTGCATCGTCTTGGCTTGTTGCATACTGAAGGTCATCGCTGAACTGAAACCATCGAACTCCCCCGAACCATGCGAATCGGAGTGGGCTGCACATCGACCCGACGATGGGTCCACAGGCGTTGGTGGGACCAGTGCATGGAATCGCGCAAGAAGGTTGAGCACACTCATTGCAGCTTCCACTTCCGCACGATTGACATCCGCCGAACCCGTGGCCGTGACCACCATGTCGGCCAATCCCTGAATAACCGATCCTTCCAAATCGTCCGTTGGTCCATCCACTGCCACAGCCACCGTGTCCACAACCGCCACAGCCAGCGTATCCTTGGCGAGCAGCTCCACCGAGTGCAAACGAGAAAAAGTTTAACTCCACATTCTGGAACTCGGAGCCTCGAGTGATCTGATGAGCTTGTGCGTTGTTGTACCAGAAGTACGCATTGTTCCCCGGCATGGAGATACCGTATGGAGTCGTACCAGATCCTGGAGTGAAGTTGAACGGTAGGTCTGTATACAAGGATACTCCTGTCGTGCCGCCTCCGTAAACTGTTCTCGTTTCGTTTGCAGGTAGTAGACTCCAGTAGCTTCCGAGGATTGCGTACTGACCACATCCAAAATATCGCCCGCCCATGAGTTCATATCCACCAGCGGTCCCCATCCGTGCATCGTAGGTGGTAAGGTATGGCGGTCTTGGATTATTCGCGTCGGTTGACAGCCTCACACTGTCATTATCGATTCGCTGGAAGATCAAGCCACTTGCTCCAAAAATCCACGGACTAACTGGCACTGGTCCTGCCAAATAGGGATTCACTCCAAAGCTCTCACCGCAAGAACCGTCGGCCGAGCATGTACTACAGGAGGAGCCTTCCTGACCTTGATAAAGTCCTGTCGAGGGAACCGTTCCGTAGTTTCCATAGGCAGACGCATGTGTCGATGGGTACTGGTCTGCGGGCTGCTGACCTTGCGGAATTGGTTGAATGGTTTGGCTGTTGTACGGTGTGCCATTGAACTGGCTAGAGCTCATTGGAATAGGCTGAATTTGTTCTGCTCCAGCATATTGCGTCGCACTGTTGTTAACAGGTGGTAGTGGCGCAGTATACGACGGAGTGATTGTCATTGGACCAGCCTGCATCACCCCTGGTTGCATCTGTTGAATAGGCTGTGTGGGAGCTAGTGTTGGACTGCCAACTACTGGCGACTGTCCCATGACGGACATCGGGTTTAACTGGCCAACTCCTGACATAGGAACGTGCTGATGCGCCATCGCGGCGCCGACGCCATTGGGCAACCCAATCCCCTGCTGCGCAACATGGGGGTAATTGCCACCTATTCGAAGTGGTGCAGCTACCTGCCGGAAGGGAGTGCCGGGTTGTGGCGCAAACTGTGGGTTTGCAAACTGAGGGTTCGCATATAAACCATTGCCACTTGGACTTCCAAAGTATTGGGCCTCACTGATGCCAGCTAATGTGGAGAGCCCAACGCCCAATGCTATGCTAGTCGAAAAGAATCTCTTCACTTTAAACATCCTTGTATCAAATTCGCTAGCAGTGACCAGCTGAATCCAACGCCGTCACGCACACCTGCGAAAAAAGTTCACTCCCGGGAACGCCATTTCCCGGCGATTTCAAACTGCCGCCGCTGCATCCTCGCAAAAGATTGCTCGCACTCGACAGACTTGGTATCGGAAGCGAAACCAGGAATAAAAACAAGAACCTTGGCTAGCTAGCAGATATCCCGACTTTGAAGCTACGACGTCCCGTTTGGGTAAGTTTTAACGAAACGCAGGTCCTCGACGTCTTGCAGAACTGGCTCACCATCGGACTTCACATCCTTCAACAGCGCAACCCGTCGTTGCGCATTTTCGAGAGCCGAGTAACAAAAACGAAGATGATTAGTCGCCTGAGCAAACTGCTTCAAGCTATCTTCCAATGACAACTGCCCGCGTTCAAGTTCTCGGACAATTCCTTCGAGTGATTCAAGCGACTGCTCGAAGCTGACTGGCGAACTTTCGTCTTTTGGTGAGGCAGTCGCCTTCCGATCTTCCGTACTCTTCTTCATGAAATCCACCTTCGTTTTGTTCGAGTCATTCCCAGAATCTTAACAAGCCTAATGCATAGGTGATGAAAGTTGTTTTCATTTGGGATCACAATCGCTGTCCTCGGCGACTATCTGGCAATAACCAGCAAAATTTCAACCCGTGGCCAGAGTTACCGGACAAGCTTCAACTGACCGCCCGTTTTTGACAGTCTAACCACAATCCGTTTAACGCCAAGACTCTTCCGGCGAGTACAACCGTCATATCTCATACAATCGCATCCGTTTCTAACATCGAAAGCCGTAACTTATGCTTTCGGACCATCAGGTCCCCCTTAGGCGAAGTTCATGACCTAAATATCAGATGCGGCAATGTTCGCATTATCCTACGGGTGAGATAGTGAATACGGTTGAATCAATGAACATCGATCCGATAATGATGCTGAATGGGCGAGAGCCAAAAGCGTTCAATGTTACCGGTGCGAAGATATCAGCTTTGCAGAAACGTCTGCGGTCTATATCGCGATCTCGACGTGAAACACTCGTGAAGCGTTCTGAACAAGTGGAGCGGATGCTTAGCGAACTGGTCGCCGAAGTAAGCAACTCGCAATCGCTCTTGGAGTCATTACCGAAATCGACAGAAGCCGATTTATGCTCGAGCGTTCCCGGTGCATTGTTCACCTCTTCAACGCTTTTTGCCGATCTACCGAAGGCCAAGCCCCAGCATGGATATGAGCACGATTATGACGAGACGAAGTGCTTATCAAACGTAGAGTTTGATCGTTTACGATTAACATCGACAATAAGAAAACCTTATTCGGAGGACGTGTGTGTACTGCACTCGCAAATCGATTTCTTGAATCAAGAACTTGAGTCAGCGATATCGCTTGTCGAGCAGACGCGGCGGAACGAGAGTGAAACAAAAGATCAATTGGAAGTACTCCGAACGCAGCTTTTAGAGGCACGCCACGATACGGTCGAGCTTCGAATTCAAGCCGCTGAATCGATCAGAGCAAATGCTGGTAGCGAGAATCGACAAGCTCGCACTAATTCCAGCTTTGAGATTCCCCAAGGTTCAACATGGGAAGAGCAAAAGCTTGCGTTGCTTAGAGCTTTCGAATTGGAAAGCGAAGCGATTGGCCTGAGTAATATGTCTCCCTCAGAGCTCGAATCCCTTTTTGCAGCGACCAAACAGGAAATTGCTGATCGCGATTTGCAGATCCAAGAGCTAAAGGAGATGCTTGACATGCAGAGCCGTGTTACGGCGGATGGATTTGCGATGGGAGCTAGCGCCGTTAATCAAGTCCTAGATACGGATCCATTCATTCAAGAGGAACGGGCGCGGTTGAAACAATTGCAAGACGAGCTTGAGCAAAAGCTCAGGGATGCTGAAATTGAGATCTCGGTTGAACGAGCTCGTATTGCTCGGGATCGGCTCTCACTTCAGAATGCATCGCAAACGTTTGCCGAGGAAAGTTCAGCCGCATCAGCCAGCAACGCCGCGTCGATCGAAGCCCAATTATCGAATCCTAGTCCTTCATCGGAAAGGAAGCTGGTACCTGGAAGTATTCCGCGAACCAGACGATGGCTCCAAAGACTGGGCCTGCGCGATGATGAATGAGATGAGAGGATTCGTATTATTCGAATAGCCAAATTCACTTCAGTGAATTGAAGACAAACGAAAATGGTAATTCGCTGCAGCAACCATAACCATCTAGTTTTGTAACACGCCCAACAAGAAATCCTGGCGATGAAAGACCGCAAAGAAAGCGCGCTTTTTGTCGAACACTTTGAAGCCTGTCCGGCTTCTTAGCGATCGCTTCTTGGAGATATCGCATAGCTGAATCTCCCAGATGATTAGGAATCGTCGTGCTCACCGGGGTTAACAATTGCTTCCTGCATGCATTACACTTTCCACAACGTGTATCGACTTTGTCGCCAAAGTATTTTGACAGCACACGGCTTTGGCAGGATTTAGACGTCGCGAGATCGAATACTCGTTGAACTCTTTCCGCTTCCCTTGCTTCGCGCTTCTGAAACCGCTTGTGGAGGTCTTTTGCGATCGACTTTACGTCTGTAATCTGATTGAGACGTTTAAAGCCATGCATCGAGCCGCAGCCTTTAACCTCCCACCATCCATTTCGGGCGAATCGATCGATTTTCTCAATGATTTCGTCGCGATCACATCTCAGTCTCATCGCGGCTGGAGTGATCTTCAAATCGTGCCAGATCTTTTTTTTCACAGCCATCGACATCAATTCGATAACAAATCGTTGCTCATGAGATGGGGTTCCTGCCAGGATCGTAGCTGAACTTACGAGCGGCTTGAACTCGTAGGAATCGTATCGAGACGCGATCGAATCGATATAGCCATCCAGTTCCAAGTAAGTCATTACTGTACGCACTACAATTTCGCGTACGTCTAGCTGATACGACAAGCTGTAATAGCTAATGAAAAAAGTGTTGGGTTGGTGTGCGATAATCTCTATCAGGTCGCGAAGGTTTTCAAGAGTTGGAGTGTCGCCGTACGAAAAGTTCTCAAGGGCGATACGATCTGGTTCATACAGGAAAGTTTCGCATGTCGCAGGTAATCCGTCGCGACCTGCTCGACCAATCTCTTGCGCGTAGGATTCGAGCGACTTGGACGGGTTATAGTGAGATACGTATCGGATGTCAGGTTTATCAACACCCATCCCAAATGCAATTGTCGCAACCACAATCGCAATGCGACCATCCATGAATTGTTGCTGAATTACCTCACGTTCATCATTCTCAAGTCCTGCATGATAAGCGACAGCCGAGTAACCTTCACTTATTAGCCACTGGGCAACACTCTCCGCAGTTTTTTGAAACGTGACGTAAACGATCCGCGAACCATACGGATCTTTCTTTATCGAATTTAACAATGCTTGGTCACGTTCTTGTTGTGTTTCACATCGCGAAAATCGTAGCTCGAGATTAGGGCGATAAAAAGGAGTGCGAACCGAATCGTTTAGATCTACTCCGAACTGTAAACGGATATCCGATTCGACTTCCGGGGTGGCTGTTGCCGTCAGTGCTAACACCGATCGAACATTCAATTCCCCGATAACTCTTGCCAGTTTCAAATAATCAGGACGGAAGGCGTGTCCCCATTCGCTGATGCAGTGTGCTTCATCGATTGCGAAGAGGGAAATCTGCCATCGTGAGACATCTCTTCGAAAGCTTTCGTTGAAGAATCTTTCTGGAGAGACATACAAGATTTTGGCTTGTCCACTTTCGATCTGCGTAAGCGAATTGTTAACCTCTTCATGGTTGAGGCTGGAATCGAGCCGAACTGCGGAAATTCCTCGCTTGATTAATTGATCTACCTGGTCCTTCATCAAAGCCATTAATGGGCTTACGACGATCGTCAACCCAGGAAGTAACAATGCGGGTAACTGATAGCAGAGTGATTTTCCGCCCCCTGTCGGGAAGATTGCGATGGCATTTCGACCATCGATAATTGCTTCAATGACTTGCTTTTGACCCGGTCGAAAATCGGATAGCGAAAAGCGTTCGCGAAGTATGGATTCTAGATCGTCACTCATCGTCAAGATTGCCGGAGCGTCGCACGAAATTCCCAAATGGCATATCAGTCAAGGAACCGTCACGATAAATGGATTTGCCTCGCAACCAAGTCTCAAAAACTTTCCCTTTGAGTTCAGCGTCTTCATAAGGTGTGACTTTGTGGCGATGATACAGTTCATCCCCTTGAACAACCCATTGAAAATCGGGATCAAATGCTACGATGTCCGCATCCATTCCCGCTGCGATACGGCCTTTCGAGTGAGATAGCCCAAGTAGTTTAGCTGGTGATGATGACATGCACTCGGTAAGTCTTGTGACGCTAAAGTCACGAAGCATCGCAGCATGCCAAACCACAGGAAGCATCAATTGCAATGAAGAAATACCACCCCAGGCCGACGCGAAATTTTTGGTGTCGAGAAATTTCATTTCTGGCGGACATGGCGAGTGGTCAGAACCAAGCGTGTCGATTTCTCCAAGCTCAAGTCCCTGCCACAATAATTCTCGATTGCTTAGATCGCGGATTGGCGGGCAGCACTTGTATCGAGGATCATCGTCGGGAATGTGCTCGTCGCAAAAATACAAATAGTGCGGGCAAGTTTCGATGGTGAACGGTAAACCTTCGGTCTTAGCGTGATGGATTCGGCTCAGGGCTTCAGCGTTGGCTAGGTGAACGATGTGAACTGCACAGCCGGTCTCGCGGCAAAGCTTGATCATCCATTCGATCGCGGTCAGCTCGATTCCCTTACTCCTTGCGGAAGACCATTCGCGGTACTGGTGTATGGACTTCGGTGATTCCCAATCCAATGGAACTAGTTCAGCGTGTACCCACAATGGAACGCCTCTTTCTGCCAAGACAGGCATGACCGTTCGAAGTTCACGTTCGGTGATCGCGGGGAACTCGTCTAGCCCCGAGTCGCAAAGAAAAACTTTGACCCCAAGTACACCAGCATCGACCAACGCGTCCACTTGCATAGCAATCTCGGAATGCGAAAGTGGGATTGTTCCTCGAAGTGTTCCGATCGCTCCACCATGAAACCCCATGTCAACGAAAGGAGCTTGTTCGTAGGACGACTGCTTCATCTGAAGCGATAAAGCGTTGACTGTGACCGGTGAACTATTCAGTGGCATATCAACGAGTGTAGTGATTCCGCCGGCTGCTGCCGCTGCTGTCGCAGTCTTTCCTCCCTCCCACTCCGTCCTGCCTGGCTGATTGACATGGACATGCCCATCAATCACACCAGGAAGCAAATAAAAATTACCGTAGTCGATAATGGACTCGCGAGCTAACGATGCAAACTGCGCATCACTTGAATCAAAGACGCCGGCGATTTTTTCACCACGGATTTCGATTGCTCCATCGACAATTCCGTTCGGAGTAACAATGCGACTCGATCGAAGGATTTTGCGAACCGAAGCTCCCTGAGGTGATGCTTTATCTGTGCTGGCGTTATTCATGAAGCCCTCTTTCGATGCAAGATTTGAGAAAGACTTGCGATTCGTAAAAAATCAAAAGGTTTACTTTACGAGTTGACTCACTAAGTTCCTCTAGTTTGCTTCACGACAGATTGTTGCTGAAATTGTCCCATGAGGTTCATCGGTCGCTACAAAAACAAGGTTCGGATTGTCGAGATTAAACGGTGATAGATCTACCAAAAGTCGATGTTGATTCGGCATGCGAAGTGAGATTGATTTGATGGCCGGAATTTCATTTAGTACTGCAGTTCCCATCTCATAAAGCGTTGCCTGGACAGATGGGCTAAATCTTGCGACAGACTCACGGATCAAGATCGACCGGCAGCAATCATAGGCATCGCGGAAATCCACTTCGGACGAATCATAGATCCAAGAGGCAGATATGGACGTGGCAAAGATTCTGTCGTCTGTGTCCTTGAGAGTTGTAAACTCGTCGTGATGAAAGTTCGAAAAACCCGACTCGGTAGTCTTGAGGACAAACAGCGAATCGATACCGCTTTGAACTACCAAACTTGGCTGTTGAGTGCGTTTCTGAGTGATCGAGCAATTCTTGGTCTCTTTCGAACCGCCAACAAAGGCGTGCGGATGAGGCTGTCCGTTATCTTGCATCACGCGATGCAATAAATGTTCGACGATATGAACATCTACCGTATGAATATGTGCGAAGCGGCTCAGAAAATGATTACATAACATGATCCCAAATTCCTCGCATACGTCTCCTTCCCATTTTCGACCGAGCGCAAACACGGTGTTTTTGACAGTATCTGTTGGGACGACTTTCGAGTTGTCGTTTTCGGTATAGGCAGTTTCGAAATCGCCATCGAGTAGGATTTCGACTGTGAACTCGCTTATTTCGTGATAGTCCGCAAACCTGCGAACTCTCGATAATCGGACTCTTGATTTCCCGTAAGCTTGGCTACTGATGACGAATGACACAGGCGATACCTTTCAGCACAGTGGAAAATTGTAGTTACACGATCTCAGCGAGTTCCAATAGAGTTGAAGCTAATGTTTTTACTCCAACTTCGATTGCTTCAGTTGAGGCGTATTCTTCGGGGCGATGACTAATTCCATCGCGACAAGGGATGAAAATCATGGCAGTAGGACAGATTTGTGCCATAAACAAAGAGTCATGGTAAGCGCGGCTGATCATCTTTTGCGACGTGAATTGATATGTATCGCAAACGCTTTGAATGGTATCCACGATTTTTGAGTCGCACGTGGCAGGAGGGTCCGCGTTGATCCATTCCAGCGTCGTAGGTATCGAAGCGTCACGACCAAGTGCATGAGCTTTTGCTTCCACGCGTTGTAGAACGCGAGTTCGTCGTTCAAGGTCAATGTCACGAATATCCATTTCAACGATGACTTCACGCGGGATGCTGTTGATTGCACCCGGATGGACCTTTACTACTCCGGTTGTTGCGACGGTATCTTCGCCTCCAAGTTCGTGAGCGGCATCATGGACTTCTAAGATCAGCTTTGCTGCCGGTAAGATTGGATCTCGTCGATCTTTCATGAGTACTGCACCGGCGTGCCCCCCAGGGCCTTCGTACTTCACACGAAGTGACGAGGGCGCGGCGATGGCTGTGACGATACCAATTTGCAACCCAAGTTGTTCAAGAAGCGGACCTTGCTCTATATGCAGTTCAACGAAGGCATCGTAGCAATTATTTTCAAGTCGAACATTAGCAAGGTCTCCTCGATATTGTGCTTTACTGCGAATGGATTCCAGTAATTCGCCGTTCGCGTCTCGGAGATCGTGAGCTTGCTCGGGGGATAGAGTTCCTGCCATCAATCGGCTTCCCAGGCAGCCGATACCGAACCGAGTTGGCTCTTCAGCTGTAAACATGATCAAGTCGATCGACTTGGCAAGGGACTTACCTGTCTTTTGAAGAAATTTACGAATCGAACGTAAGGCTTCCAGTCCACCAAGAACACCGACCGTTCCGTCATACATTCCCGAAAACGGAATCGCGTCATTGTGAGAGCCAGTTGCGATCGCTGGGCAGTTAGGGCCGTCCGCCTGTAGTCTCCCAAAAATGTTTCCGATCTCGTCTTCGCGAACGACCAGTCCCGCTTCTTCCATCTTGCCTTTCAACCAAGCACGCGCGAGCATATCTTTTTCTGTCCAAAGAATTCGCGTGACACATGGGAAATCACTGTCGGAAATCTTTGAAAGCTCATCGAGATCGGATTGAATTCGATTTGCATCTACTTCAAGAGAGTGGATCACGATTGATGTCCTTATAGTACAGATAACTTGCAGGTTGCTTTCCCATGGCCACAAACCACTGCGGGCAATAGGAAGCCATCCAAATGATGTCGCCCGTTTGAACAGGGAACCAATCGTCACCAAGCCGATAAACGCCCGTTCCGCCAGTCATGATGAGACCGTGCTCCATGACGTGAATTTCTACCTGCGGAAGGGCCGCTCCGGGTTGATAGGTGAATAGATTAACCGCCATATCCATTGATGGAATGTTCGGTAAGAGCAGCTTTAACTGCGCCGCTTCATCTCCCATGAATGCGGAACTAGCAATATCAGAAGCTTGTCCGCTAACAAGTTCTGGGTAGTCGATACCATCGACCGGTTCGTAAGGTTTTTCAAAGAGAACAAGTACAGACTCTTCTCTCGCGCGAATCGCATGAGCGTGATCTGCCGGAAAAAAGATGAAGCCTCCACTTTCAAATCGATGCTTCCCAATCAAAGGCCCTTCATCCGATTTCAGTCCTATGGATTCGACTTCGATCGCACCTGACAAGACGTAAACAAAACGTTGCACCCCAGGCAGCGGCATTGCGCTACGTCCTTCGGGCGCCATTTTGATTGTTGCTTGGGTGAAGCGAGATCCCATGTGTGGTGAGATATGAACTGCAAAGTTAGAGCCTGTCCAACCGGGCAATGTCGACCAAACATGCGTGTCTGGGGTGATGAACGCATAGTGGGTTGATATTCGACTACGCGTATGTCCGAAAGGGAGCTGCATAAAAAATAAAACTTTCGTAAGGGAAAAGGTCTGCCAGCATCGTCGGCTATAAACGGCAAGGAACTACTGTCGTCCCAAGTGCTTCAACACGAAGCGACACATGGCATCTATGGCGATGGATACATCTTGCGGTCGCACAGATTCTAACGGATTGTGACTGATACCGCCTGGGCTGTGAAGGAACAACATCACGGAAGGCATGACAGATGCCATCACCGCTGCATCATGACCAGCACCACTGGACAAAACATAAACGTCTGAGGCAAGCGGTTTCTCTTTAATATGGTGTCCTGAATCTTGTTCCGCATCATCACTTTGGTTTAAATCGGGCGACGTGGAAATAAGGTCATGGTTCGATTGAAGTGCTGCTTTACAACACCAAGTCAAATCCTCGACAAGCTTCGCATCCATCGGGACGGCTTCGAAATCCGAACGATCGATTACACTGATGTTTATGCCGCGATTCGTTGCAATTTCATCTATGAGAGAAAGAATTTCTTCGACGGCAACAAGGCGATCTTTGTCATGGCTGTGTCGGATATCTATCGAGAAGCGAACGTGCCCTGGAACCACATTGGTAGCGTTTGGGGAAACGTGGAATCCACCAACGGTAGCGACAAGACCGTCCACGTTGTGAGCGTAATCTTCGATGGCTAACACGCAATCGGACGCGGCTGCCAAGGCATCACGACGCATCCTCATCGGAAGCGTTCCTGCATGGCCAGCGATCCCCTCGGCAGCTAACCAAAGTCGCGATTGACCAACGATCGATTCAACCACTCCGACTGATTGCTGGAGCGCTTCCAACACAGGCCCCTGCTCGATATGAGCTTCTAGGTATGCGATGTAATCTTTCACATTGAGTTTCGCATCCAAGTAGTTTTCAGGATTGACTCCGAATGTTTCGAGTGCAGTTTTCATCGAAATACCTTCTGCGTCGATCCGATCAAACAGCACGGGATCAAACTTTCCAGCGACTGCCATACTCCCAAGATAGGGTAATGAATAGCGAACCCCTTCTTCCTCCGAGAATCCGATAACGTCAATTGCACCATTTAATTCCAATCGCTGCGTCGCGATTGCCTCGACAACTGCAATTCCAATCAAAACTCCCAACACTCCGTCGTACCGCCCCGCGTTCCTTACCGAATCCAAGTGTGAACCGATGCAAATACGCGGTGGATTGGAGGCCAATGCAACAGATTGATTTTGAGGCGAGGATCGCTCATAGCGTCCGATCAAGTTGCCTAAAGGGTCAACGTTGGTGCGAAGCCCGGCGTTTTTCATCCATCCGGCCACCTTTTCGTGCGCCTCACGCATGGCCGGGCTGCAGAAGAGTCGTGTGACTTCCCCTGTTACGTCTGAGCACAGGGCAAGTTGATCGCAGCGTTCCAATACGGCGTTGGTTAGTTCGTACAACAGCTTATGGGGTATCACAGTGGTCATGGGCTAAGCATAATTCGTCGAGTATCTAGTTGAACAGACGTTGCCCTGACACGATACTACATAAATCTTCTCCGATCCTTCATAAACAGAATACCCCTCCCCTCACAGAACGCAACGAGGAATGAAGCAAGATATCTCGGTCCACATCAACGGCAAGCATCATTTGATTAGTGGGGCAGATTCGTTTAGCACGCTGTCTGATTTTCTTAGAAACAGACTGCGGCTGGTTGGCACGAAGATTATGTGCAGCGAAGGGGACTGTGGCGCCTGCACTGTTTTAATCGGAAGAAGTCGCGATGCCCGTTCGGGGGCTTTCGTTCACCGCGATACGGTTACAGGCACTCCTCAATCAAGCAGTTCAACAGATTTATCCTGGGAATATAAGTCCGTGGATTCGTGCATTCAGTTCATGTTTCAGCTTGAGGGGACTCATGTTGTAACGATTGAGGGACTGAAGTCTATTGAGTCTCATTGTCAGGTACTTACTCCTATCCAGCAATCGTTGATCGATCATCAAGGGTCGCAGTGTGGATATTGTACACCTGGATTTGTGATGTCGCTTGCTGGAATGCGTGAGTCAAAAAGTCAGCTAGAGAGCCACGATATCAGAGAAGGTTTGTCTGGAAATCTCTGTAGATGTACTGGATATGTTGCTATTGAAGAAGCCGCTTCGGATGAATGTTTTTCGCATCAAAAGGTTATGGCGGATTCGTATTGTCACGACGCAATGAACACGATTTTGGATTCGCGCTCAAAAGAAGACGTTTTGATTGAGTTGTCCGATTCAAATTCTGAATCAGACGTTGATTTGATTACCGGAGAATTGACCGAGCGTATCGCGTTTATGCCTGCGAGCTTGGAGCAAGCACTCACATTCCTGGCAAGGCATCCTCGAGCGACAGTCATCGCGGGGGCTTCTGACGTGGGAGTTTGGCATTGTAAATCAGGCTT
>JAIYDQ010000219.1 GCA_027487375.1 Planctomycetaceae bacterium | reverse complement strand
ATGTTCCGACATCCTGACCTTAAGGAACTGCGAGACTTGGCAGAGGAAGAGCCGGCCGAAGTCCGAGCGTCAAATACTGGTCTTAGCTACGTGAAGCTGGATGGAAATATCGCGTGCTTGGTTAATGGCGCTGGACTCGCGATGGCGACCATGGACATTATCAAGTATCACGGCGGCGCTCCGGCAAACTTCCTTGACGTGGGCGGTGGTGCCAACACGCAGCAAGTTACGGAAGCTTTCCGAATCATACTTTCCGATCCAAACGTGAAAGCGATCCTGGTCAACATTTTCGGTGGTATCGCTCGTTGCACAACGATTGCGACTGCTTTGATCGAAGCTTCGAAAGAAGTCGGCTTCACGGTGCCATTGGTTGTACGATTGGAAGGTACCGAAGTCGAAGAAGGTAAGCGAATGCTGAAGGAGAGCGGCCTGGCGGTTATCGCTGCGGACGATCTCACGGATGCGGCCAAGAAAGTTGTTGCTTCCGTCAAGTAATCCGCTGATCAAAGTGTTCGGCTTGCCTTTGATCTCACTGCAAAGGCAAGCTTGCTCCAGAGAAACAAATCGAGTTAAAAGCCGTCGGCATTTAATCAACTTACACAAATCCATTCAATGTTCACCGGCCGTATCTTTAAGCGGCCTTCGACAACACGAAACGAAATCAATCATTCCATGAGCATTCTCGTAAACAAAGAAACTCGGGTGATCTGCCAAGGGATCACAGGCAAAGCTGGCGCTTTTCATACAAAAGGCTGCAAAGAGTATGGGACCAAGATGGTCGGTGGTGTAACACCGGGCAAGAAGGGAGAGATGGTTGAAGGGCTTCCTGTTTTTGATACCGTTCAAGAAGCGGTTGAACAAACGGGCGCCAATGCATCGATGATATTCGTTCCGCCCGCATTCACGGCGGACGCTATCCTCGAAGCGGTCGATGCAGGAATCAAAGTCATCTGTGCGATCACTGAAGGAGTTCCTGTTCTAGATATGGTTCACGTTTACGAAGTTGTTCGTAAAAGCAATTCGTATCTCATCGGACCCAATTGCCCAGGAATTATTACTCCAGGCGAATGCAAGATCGGCATTATGCCCGGATACATTCATAAGCCTGGTGCGGTAGGCATCATGAGTCGCTCCGGTACGCTGACTTATGAAGCGGTATGGCAAACTTCGCAATTGGGGCTTGGTCAGTCAACATGCGTTGGTATCGGTGGTGATCCAATCATTGGAACTTCGCAGATTGACTTGCTTGAGTTGTACGAAAAGGACGATGCAACCGAAGTCATTCTGATGATCGGTGAGATCGGTGGTGATGCGGAAGAAAAGGCAGCCGAATACGTTGCAAAGCACGTGACGAAGCCTGTAGCAGCCTTTATCGCCGGCGCGACTGCACCTCCAGGTAAGCGCATGGGACACGCGGGTGCGATCATCAGCGGCGGGAAAGGTACAGCAGCAGAAAAAGTTGCGGCCTTGGAAGCTGCGGGTATCGTTGTCGCGCCATCGCCAGCAGATATGGCCAAGGCAGTTGCTGAAGCAATGAAGCGACGCAAGTAATCGGGGTTGTTCTCGATCGGAGAGACAACTTCTCAGTCAATGCGGGAGTTGGTTAGGTGCCAACTTCCATTCTGCTAAAAAGAGCAAAGTAGTCGTCCTCGTAGATGCACGACCAACTCCCTGCCGCAGGCACAGTTCTGCTTCGCAAGGCCGAATACACTGCTGCATCTTTGGGCACGATTACAAAATCGTGCTGATACGCGGTTAATGTGTCTTGCCAACCCGGCGCGGCTTCATAAAAACTTCGGTGTTGTTCCATGACTTGCGGTTGATAAGCGACTTCGTAGCGACCATCCAAGCTGACTTTTACCGCTGGATACAAACGCCATGAAACATATGCTCCGCAATGGAACGGAGTCATTACGTTCCCGTGGGCTTGATGGGATTCTAAGTAATCAACCGCTCCTTTCGGGAAGCCATAAGAAGATGGCGCGACATCGTCAGGAACTGTTGCCCGATAAAATGGTTGATAAAACGCAAATCCTAGTGAAGCAGCGATTGCCAACGCAGAAGACTGAAGCCATCGTTGACGTGTGTTGTTAACGAAACGGATAAGCGATCTTCCAAACGGAGTCGGTGTGATCCACGCGGGAACCATTGCGAGCCAAACGACTGCATAGATTGAACCGTGGCGAATATGCTTCAATGCCATGTA
Source organism: Planctomycetaceae bacterium (assembly GCA_027487375.1). GTDB lineage: Bacteria > Planctomycetota > Planctomycetia > Pirellulales > Pirellulaceae > JAIYDQ01. The sequence continues at coordinate 31,276 of JAIYDQ010000219.1, read as the reverse complement.
CGCCGCTAAGAGGCAAAAGAGCCAGCCTCGGAGTCGATCCCAACGTCTTTGTTTAGCGGCGTAACCAATCATTAAAACAGAGCAACCAAACGTTAGCAGCGTGGTCAGCGGATCATAGGTGAACCAAATCGGTTGCCACTCCAAGATCAACGGACGCGGCATCGTGATCGCCTTGATGAGATAAGGCACATACTGCCATCCCCAAGGATTCAAGCATAGGCCACACAAGACAATTGGAACGAGGGCAACCAAATGCCAAAGCTCTTCGTACGCTTTTCGATAAAGCTGTTTCGAAAGCAGCAGGCTTTGAAACGATTTCAAAAAACCTTGGTTTTGCTTGAATTTGGACTCGTCCTGCTGAAATTCTTTTTTGGCGATGATCAGTAGCCGTTCCAGAACATGAAAGCCGACTAATCCTAATCCAACAACAAATCCCGCGTGTAAATTCAGCCAGACGATATACAACGGAATCCAAAGAAAAACCCATTTACGCTCCCCTCGCCAATCTGATTGAAGCATGAGTAAGGTCAACGCAATCGCCACCAAAGTGAATAGCTGAGCGCGGAGTGTCGCGAACCCAACCCAGAGCATGGGAAAGACGATAGGAGCTAGCAAAAAGAAGACGATTGGATGAGCTCCGTTACCTCGTGCAACGCGATAAAGAGTCACGCCTAAGGTTGCGACAAGGATCATTTTCAAAAGAATCATGCCGTCGAGCCCGAGTGGACTCATCGCGGAAACCCAATACAAAGCGACTCCAGTAGCCCATTCATGATGAACAGCAGGCGAAACCGTCGGCGTGTACGCGAAGAGATCGTCGGTCGGAAGTATCCCTGTCAGAAACCATTCACGAGCTAACGCCATTTCGTGAAATGCATCGTGAGTTACATCGTGCATTCGAGAGATATACGCCAAAAACATCGAAGCCGTCGCGATCGCGAGAACTGCATAAAGCAAGACGTCGCGGCGACGATTCGTTAGCAGATTCGAGGCTGCCCAAGTCTTCGATAAATTCGGAATTGGATTCATCAAGGTTTGTCTAAAAACTCAAAGTCGCTACCAAAATAATCGCGAAACCGTATACGCGCCGATGGTTTGCGTTGATGGCTTAAGAACTCTTACCGACGCTTAACTGCGCGGCCATGTAAATGATTCCGGCTCTCGGACAAAGACTGTTAAGTGCTAGCGTTTGAGAGGTTTTTAACGATTATTCCGAAGATTTGCTCAAGATTGACCTGGAGGATGTTTTCGTCCACTTCGTAGACTTCCAACCGAAAGATCAGACCACCAAGTCGAGGCTAGATCGGGTCGATTCGCAATTGGCATGGATGCCAGTGGCAGTCGCACTTAAACGGAACCGAACTATCTCGTCATACTTCCCGGAGCAAAATACGGCATGGATGCCAAAACAAGTCCTCGGAATCTCGTCTTCGTCGCTATTTTGAATTTGGTAACTTTTGCGAATGTTGAAAATGCTTCAGGGCAATCTTGGCCAGGTAGTACTGGTCCTATAGCTTCAGTAGTTGGGATGTCGCGTCAACCGACCGCAGTTCGAACTCAAAACTTTATCGTTATCTGTTCGGATCCAACTTTTGCTGGCAAGGTTGCTCAGGCGGCTGAAAAGCAGCGCAATGACCTTGCAATCTATTGGCTTGGACATCCGTTGCCAGCTTGGTCCCAACCATGTCCGATCACCGTGTCGGCTGCACCTAACTTAGGGGCTGGAGGAAGTACAACATTTGTTCCTGGCAATCGAACTATTCGAGACTGGCGGATGAATGTTACTGGGTCCCAAGAGCGGATACTTGATAGCGTTCTACCGCACGAGATCACGCATACAGTCCTAGCAACGCATTTTGCTCCGCTCAATAAAACTGTCCCACGTTGGGCGGATGAAGGAGCATGTACAACGGTCGAACACGGAAGCGAACGGTCTAAGCATGATCAATTCCTCATCCGCTTCTTGTCTTCTGGACGTGGTATTCCTTTCGCAACCATGTTTACTCTCAAGGATTATCCCTCGGATATTATGCCGCTTTATGCACAAGGATACAGCGTCACAAGTTTTCTTATCGCACAGGGTGGGCCACAGCACTTTGTTAAATTTCTCGAAGCCGGATTAAGTACCGAGGACTGGGTTGCCGCTACAGAAGCTCATTACGGCTACCCCATGATTGGTAAGCTTCAAACGGCTTGGAATAAATGGGTTTATGATGGAGGCGGCGATGTCGCTCAGCATACTGCGGATGCGCTCATGGTTTCGCGACGCTCGGCAACCGCGACAGTTGCGGCAGTGAAGAATCCCGCCGGGCCACGTTTGATTGGAACGCAACTGCCAACAACGATTGAACCGATACGCGTTGCCTCTGTAGCCGCGACAAACCGACCGCCAGAACTAGCTCAGGCATCCATTCAAAAATCGACGAATGATCGCGCGATAACGCCGACGAGTGGCGGTAGTTGGTATCGAGATCAGCTAAATCAAACGACTCAAGAGCCAGGGAAAGCTAAATCCAACAGCGTTGCTTCGCCCCGAACGATTCCTGCTGACCCACCTTCGATCGAAAGTTCCTTAAGCGCATCGATTGGTTCTGAAGGCGCCGAGCAGGCCTTGAAGTTTGATTACGACTACTCGGTTGGTCATCCTCAGCCAATTGAGTCGGTCGGACAATCGTTGTATCGGTAGTAAGCTACCGGTTGATGAAACCTGAGCTGATGATTTTATACCCGTAGCAGATGTCGTAAGACATCTGAATGCCGTAGGTTTGGCAGCCGTTTCCACTAACATCGGAATTCGTAAGAATTCCGCTATCTAAGAATCTAATCTGAACCGAGCACTAGAGCAATTCTTAGGTAGTCGTAGCTAGCCAGATTGCAGTAGGATAGGCTTCCAGCCTGTCGATAGCGAACTTGACAGGCTGGAAGCCTATCCTACGACGGGTCATCGTGCTCAATCATTAGCTACATTAACCTAAGAATCGATCTAGTTTGTGTCATGACGAAAACACCGCGTGTTTGGGTTTGTGCTCGCTAAAGAATCAGCATGCAATCGCCGTAAGAATAAAAACGGTATCGCTCGGCAATAGCTTCCCGGTAGGCTTTCATAACAAGTTGATGCCCCGCCAGTGCCGATACCAATACGATCAAACTGCTTTTGGGAAGATGGAAGTTGGTAAGCAGTCCATCGACTGCTTGAAATTGGTGGCCGGGCTTGATGAAGATATCCGTCTCGCCTGACCATTCATCGATGACACGATCTGGAGATAGCGATTTTGCACGCGCTGCGGCAGTTTCCAAGACACGAACCGAAGTTGTTCCGATCGCGATGATTCTTCTGCCCTCGGATCTTGTGAGTTGTAGACGTTTTGCAACCGAACTCGTAATCTCACCGTATTCGCTGTGCATTCGATGTTCATCAAGTCGATCAACCTGAATCGGCCGAAATGTTCCAATTCCAACGTGCAACGTTACTGCCACAAGTGCCATCCCTGCTGAGCGCGTACGCTGAATCAATTCCGGAGTGAAATGGAGTCCCGCAGTGGGTGCTGCAACGGATCCAGCTACTCTCGCATACACGGTTTGGTATCGCTTTTTATCATCGTCCACCATTTGGCCGTCGCGGATGTATGGCGGAAGGGGAACGCGACCACAGCGATCCAGTAGTGTGAACCAAGGCTCAGGCAACTCCGGCCTCATTAGCATTCTTCCCTGTTCGCCTAAGCCCAGGAAAATAAGCCGCCCTTGGTCGCGACCTTCCAGGTCATTGATTGTGACTGTTTCACCTATCTCCATCGAGCCACGGGTCTTACATAGCAGTTCCGCGACGCCAGACTCGTCCTGTCGAAGGAACAGCCCTTCCCAACGCCCCCCGGTGAGCGTCCGCCGCCCGATAAGCCGCGCCGGAATAACCTTGGAATCATTGACGACAAGGGTATCACCCGCCTTCAAGTAATCAGGCAAATCGCGTACGTGGGCGTGCTCGATTGTTTGGGTCTCTCGATGGATGACCATCATTCGAGAGTCGACGCGTTGTGCCAGCGGTTCTTGGGCGATTAACTCGCGAGGCAAATCAAAATCGTATTGATCGAGTTCACTGGCCGCCGGAGTGCTGGGTGACATAAATACAAAACCGAATCTATTAGTTTTTACGAAAGGCAATGAGTGGTTCGTGCTAATCGATCAAATTATACCCCGGCGTCCATCCATGTCGACTCGATCGATATTTCATCAATAAAAGCACTCGTCAATACAACGCGGAAGCAGTCCTTGGTCTATAGTATGCAAACAAGAGTTTTGATTTTCGCAGGCTTCGAATTTTCGGTTGGCGTATTAGACTTTGTTCCGTACCACATAGTCACGTCTCTCTGAGACGTGATTTGACTGCGCGGCTCAGAACCGCCGGTACTTGAAAGCCGGATCGCGTGAAAATTGGTTTGCCATCAGATTCCATTTGGATTCCGAGGTGATGATTTTAAACCTGGATAGACATCCAAGTAGATTGTCGAATGCAGTTTTTGTAAAGTTTATGAGATTCAATGCGAATTGATTTACTGACAACCGAATTGCATGTGGGAGGTGCAGAGAAGTGTTTTGCCAATCTTGCACGGTTTCTCAAAAGACGCGGGCACTCGGTACGAGTTATCAGTTTGATGCCCCGTCCGAACCCTGGCGAGGATTCACTTGCAAAGTCTATCGAAGATGACTGCATTCCAGTCGAGTATTTCGGAGTGGAATCTAAATGGCAAATATGGCAATTAACAAAATCCTTAAGAGCGCTAGTTGATAATTCGCCGCCCGACATCGCTCAATCGTTCTTATTTCACGCAAACGTGCTCGCGTCTATGGTTTATCCGCAGCACAACATTCCAATTGTTGGTGGCGAGCGTGTCGCAGATCCCAGGCGATTTCGTGCGTGGGTAACAAAGGCCGCAGTGAAACGAATGGCGAGATTGGTCTGTGTTAGCCAATCTGTCGCTCTCCATTGCGAACATCGCGAGGGAGTCGCTCGCGATAAACTCATAGTAATTCCAAATGGGATAGATGTTCGCAGTATGAGGCCTGCAAGCGAAATATCAAGTTTTGCACAGCGACAACTTGCTCTGCCGCTATGTACTCCATGTCTCTTGTTCGTGGGGAGAATTGACTATCAGAAAGGAATCGATGGTCTCGTGTCTCATGCGGATGAATTGCTGAACAAGCTGCCCCAGTTCCAGCTGATTATCATTGGAGAAGGCCCACTTCGAAGCAGTCTCCAGATCCAGGCTAGCCAGCTCCGAAACGAAGCTAGGATTCACTTCGTTGGTCAGCAGCCCAATGTGTTAGAGTGGATGCGATCCAGTAGGCTACTGCTACTTCCTAGTCGGTATGAAGGAATGCCTAACGTGGTTTTGGAGGCGATGGCTGTTGGAATTCCCGTCGCTACGACAAGAGCCGAAGGAATCGTAGAAGCTTTAGGCCCTGCGGCAGAAGAACAATGCGTATTGATCGACGCTTGGGAAGATTGGATTGAGATGGTCGAGCGGCTCGCGACCGATCATGAACTCGCGTCGCGCATAGGTGTCGCAAATCGAAAACGTTGCGAAGAATTCTTTGATCTCGAAACTCAGCTCTTGCTTTACGAAAAGACCTATCAGGAGGTTCTTGACGAACGCGCTGCTTCTCTCCAAGCAAAACAGCAATAGTCAAGATGAGTTCGGAAGGCTTATGTCACTCTGCTTCTTCTTTGGTCTTAGTCGGGAAGTTTGCGAATTTGGATGTTGCGCATAAAGGTTGTGCTGTTGGGATCATGTGCTTGGATGGCGATAGCTCCGTGCGAGAGGAGCCTCTCTTCGCGTCCTTTCTTACGAGTTGGTTTTTCTTCTTCCATATAGTCGACGACTGGTTTTCCGTTGATGGATACAACAATATGTTTACCATCAACAAGAATTTTGTATTCATACCATTGATCATCAGGGACAGGAGATTGATCGACATCGCGAACATCCACCAAGCTTCCGGTTTTCCGAGGGTCTTTTGTAAATGATGTATTGATCTGCGCTTCGTAACCCTTCTTCAGGCTGCCTTTGCCTCGGTTCTCCGTGTGAAAAAAGAATCCCGAATTCGCTCCAGGAAGTGTTTTCACATCCGCTTTGAACTCGAAGTTCTTCAAGTCGGCATATCCCTCTTTGACACAAAACAAATGGGCCATCCCACCATTTAGCTTGAGTTCCCCATTCTCCACGGTAAAGCACTCGGGCTTCTCATTGGCTTCCCACCCGGAGGTTGTTTTTCCATCGAACAGCGAAACCCACTCCTCTGCATGAGTCATTGAAGGGGATTCAATTGAGATGAGAAGAAGTAAAAGGTGAAACGTGCTAACGGATAAAAATCGGGATCGCATTGAGTTGGTTGCTTTACTGTAAGTGGAAGATTTCTTGATTGTCAAAGTTTTGTGATTCACTCCAAACACGATTTTTGCGATCAGTTGGATTGAAGGCCGACCGTATTCACTGCTATGACACGGTAGGTATGTTTTTTCCCAGGTTCGGATTTCGTATCAGTGAATTCCATTGGAACGAGCGGTTGGGAGGGGGTGTCACTGTATTGAAGGTTCTGGAAAATCGGACGTCCAAATGGATTCTTGCCGGCATCTGGTAGTCGAGCTAGAAATTTTCCGTCACGTTCAATGATGAAGTGAGCAAGCCCGCTTTCCAAGTCGGCTTGGGCGCTCCAGGAAATTTTGTTTCCGTCGATAGCAACTTCGGTTGGCGCTGGTGGGGGAGTCGTATCGGATACGGAAGTGTCCTTTACATACTCGGACCAAAGCCTTGCGACATCTTTATTCAAAAGCCAAACCGATTTCTCTATCTCTCCGTTGAAATCTCGCGATGAAACGGGGGTAACAAACTCGGTTTCTCCAAGATAAAGCGGTGCTAGTCGCGCGTCTTCTGTTGGTGTTCGAAGCAGTGGCTCTCCGGATCCCTTTGGAAGCCTGGCCGAAAGGCATGCATCCAGCCACGGAATTGCGAGGTAGCGTTGGTTACCACATTCGTGTGCGGTAAGCGGGTCAACGGCAACGCCAATTAGTCCTCCTTTGGAACGAATTGTGTTGAAGAAGATTTCGTTTGCGGGCCACACTCCAGCGAAGCGGCCCTTCTTGTCAGTCACCCCTTCTTTTGTGCCTGGGTTGCACATGATCGGTACACCAAGCACGGCATCAGTTAACGCATGAGCCTTGATCGAGGGGCGATCAGGATTAGTTTGAAAAAGTGGTACACCAGAACGTAACCATGCGGCAGCGACACGTTCTGGATGTAGCATTACCATTCCGCCTGCCCAGTGACCGCCACCGCTATGCCCCCATAGAGCCCAGGGAACAACAGTTAGTTCTGCGTGACCCGACTGAGCACCAAGATCGACAAGACACTTTTGAAATGCCGCGTCGGAACCGTTTCGCGGATCGCACCACATTTGGCAGTCGGCTTTGTCGGGTTGCTCGTAGGAGGGAGCAAGCAATGCGCAGTCATGCTTTTGGGCTAACGCTTGCCAGTGGAGATCAAACGCACCGGTGAGCCCCGACTTGCACGAGCCTTCACCACACCCATGCTGGTGCACGATTACGCCACGTAATTGTTTTGCTGTTGGCGGGATCCAAATCGTGTAATTCACCGGATAGATTAAAGTGCCGGGGGCCGTCGATCCTTCATATCGTACGCGATAGTAAGGAGGCTTCGCATCCGGATACTGGTCATAAGGTGGCTGCTGCGCGTAGAGAGGACTGACAATCAATAGCGCAAAAAAATAGATTAAGTTTCGCATGATTCGGGTGACAATCAGATGAAGAGGATGGTGTCGACCGCAAGCCCCCGAGGGCATCGCGATGTTATCGGATTTTTTGATCGGGTAATTCAGTCTTGATGCCTTCGTCGATTGGCATCTTATCTGATTCAATTGTGAGTTCTTCTGAAGCCAAAAGTGCATCAAGTTGTTTTTCTAGCCTGATCCGAACGTCTTTGAACTTGGGATCGTTAACGAGATTATGAAGTTCTTTCGGATCGGACTGAAGGTTATAAAGCTCGGCTAAATGTTTATCGGGTGATCCGTCGCCATGCGGATAGCGAATAAACTTCCAAGTATCCGTTCGTATAGCTCTTACATTAGGAGTATAGGGAAACTGTTTTTCGTAGTTATACTCATAGAACCAACTATCCCTCCATGGTCCATCGCCTGTAGTGGCAATTTGCTTCCAAGAAGATCCTTGACTACCACTGATTTGTGGGACTTGGCATATATCAAGGGTACTCGCTGCGATATCAATCGTAAGGACTTGCTTCGTAACAACTTTACCTTCTTTTCTTCCGGGGAGCTTGGCGATAAGTGGAATTCGGATGCTCGGTTCATGAGCAGTTCGCTTATCGACCATTCCGTGCTCCCCTTCGAGAAGTCCGTTATCACCCATGAAGATGACGAGCGTGTTATCGAATTGCCCTGATTGTTTAAGATAATCTACAAGCCGCCCCAAACTGTCATCCACCGATAGCACCGTCCCCCAGTATCCATGAACCATGTTTTCAAAGTCTTTCACGGCTTCAGGATTTGAGTTTGGAAAGGTCTTTCGCCAATCGAATAGCGGTCCATAGATGCCGTGCCATGTATTCAGTCGTTGCTTGATCCAATCGGGTTTCCCATCTAATTGAAACGCGCTCGCCGGATAGGAAACTTTGACCGAGTCGAAAGTGTGGGCATACTTTTCCTCAGGTGTGTAAAAACTGTGAGGCGCTTTTTGACCAATGCAGAGCGACCAAGGCTTAGTTGTATTCTGCTTTTTGAGCCAGTCGAGTGCCAAATCGGTTGCTACCGTGGTGTAATATCCGGGGATCACTTTTGACCCGCTACCATGGACGTTCCATTCGTTGTCAAAGTATTTGCCTTGACCTTTGTGTGTTACGAACCAATCGAATCCGGGGCGCGGTTCATCATTATTCTCACCCATGTGCCATTTACCAATGTACGCAGTGGCATAACCATTTGCTTGTAATTGCATTGGCCAATGCGACAGTCGTGCGGGTAATTCTGAGAAGTTATCTCGCACACCATGACGATGCGCGTAGAGCCCGGTGAGTATGCTCGCGCGGCTCGGTGAACAAAGCGAAGTAGTACAGAATGCGTTTTCAAAGCGCACTCCGTTTTCTGCTAGTGCATCAATGTTAGGTGTCTTTACATGAAGGGAACCATAGCAGCCCAATGCATCAGGCCGCAGATCATCGCAAAGCACAAAAAGAACATTCGGTCGATCAGCGCATAATCCTGGCTTGATAAAAATGCAAAGTAAAGCAGCGGTCGCTAATAGTAGCTTCATAGAACAGGATCGTTCGCAAAAAATTTGATTAAACGGTAAGCAACAAGCCACAACAGTATGCGCCAGCTAAACGTGACTGTCACGTAGTGAATCATTTGACGCGATTGAATGCTCGGTAGTAGTTGGATTGCTGGAATCGAGCAGTGACAAAATTCTTATCCCATTGAGTTTTGTGAGCAAAACGATACTTCTTTCCGAACACAACCATTTCTGCTTTCAAGAGTTCCGCGTTGCCTGCGTTTTTCTCTGTGATTTCTGTGCCTCTGCGTTTCCGAAATACGGGCGGAAAAAAACACAGAGGCACGGAGGATACAGAGTTAATGATGATATTGAGCGAGATTTGGAGACAAAAATGGCATTTTGTTCGGCAATACTCAAATCTGCTGAATGCGAATTACAACCGGTACGACCGCTACAGATGCTCTTCAAAGCCCTCGATTAAGCAGTGAAAGCCAGCATTTTGCCTCGAAATCGTGGGCTGTTTCCTGGATTTATCCCATGCTGCCTCGGTCTAACCCCCTGGACCAAAACTAGATTTATCCAGAAAATCACTCCTATGTCGTTGATCACACAACCTGCAATTTGTTTACATCAAGCATTGAGTGCGCTTGAGTCCGCGCAGGACGCTCTGTGGCAAGCTACAGCATTTTCTCAGCGAGATCCTTTTAAGTCTTCACCCAATGAAGATTCGGCGCTCGTCATGCCTTGTGGTGAAAACTCAGTCGTAATCGCTGTTGCCGATGGGTGCGGGGGAATGCGTGGTGGCGATAAAGCGTCTAAGCTCGCCATGGACTATTTGGCTGAGTCCCTTGAACAGTCTTTTGAAGATCCGCGATTGATCCGTAGTGCGATCCTTGATGGGATCGAGAACGCAAACCGAGCCATACAGTCTCTTAAGATTGGTGCGGCTTGCACGATTGCAATTGTTGAGTTTCATGATGGCATGATTCGAAGCTATCATGCAGGCGATTCGATGGTACTTGTGACCACAAATCGTGGGCGCGTTCGATATCAATCGATAAGTCATTCACCGATTGGCTATGCAGTCGAATCGGGTATGCTTCAAGCAGATGCTGCGATGCATCATGAGGATCGACATCTGATCTCGAACTGCCTAGGCAGTCCGCATATGCGAATTGAAGTCGGCCCACCTATTCAACTGGGTAGGAACGACCGAGTATTGGTTGCAAGCGATGGCTTGTTTGACAATCTCAATACAGAAGAAGTCGTTAATATTCTACGTTGCGGCGAACTGACCGGTGTCGCAGATAAGTTGTCCGCAATAGCAACTCAGCGAATGCTCACCGAGTTGGCCTCTGCGTCAGCCTGTACCACACCAGCCTGTACTGCGGCCGCCACTCCATCCAAGCCCGACGATTTGACCTTTATTACGCTTAAACAAAATCGCGATCAACGTGTATCTGCGTCGTCAGACAGAAGCTTTTGCTAGTGCTTTGTTCAGATGGTAAACGCGCCGGCTAGCTGATTGAATCTCTGTCCGGGACGATGATTTGGCTCAAGAGCCGTATCGTTTTTTCCAAGCGTCAACGAATCGCGGTACTTGTTCGGTTGCGTGCCCCACAAAGCTGTCGTCAAATGCTTGAGAGTTATCGGAAGAGTTGAGGTTGATTTCGACTCGCCAACATTCCGTGGGAGTCATCTGAACAAACCCAGCTGCAGGGTAGACTTTTCCCGAAGTGCCAATAGATACAAAACAATCGCAATCAATGAGTGCTTCCCCAATTTTTTCCATCTCAAGTGGCATTTCTCCGAACCAAACGATGTGCGGCCGAAGCCGTCCAAGTTGATCAGGACGCTTAGGGTGCGGTGTCTCGAGAGTGATGTCGTCTAACCATGGAAAAACTTCTCCTGTATCTACGCAACGCGCTTTCAGTAGTTCACCATGCATCGGTACTACATTTTTAGATCCAGCCCGAACATGGAGGTTATCGACATTCTGAGTGATTAACAGAAAGTCACTCGGTGGAAGACTCGCCTCCCAGTTTGCTAAAGCAACATGCGCGGCATTCGGTTTCACATCAGGTGAAAGGAGTTTTCGCCGTCGTTGGTTGTAAAAATCCAGCACTAGCTCAGGGTTAGCTCGAAAGCCCTCGGGCGTTGCGACTTCTTCGACTCTATGCCCCTCCCAAAGACCATCGGATGCCCGAAACGTGGGTATACCTGACTCGGCTGATACTCCAGCCCCAGTAAGCACAACAATTTTGGTCATGATTTAGTGGATGGAAAGAGATCGTGTGATGGAGAAAATGTTACCAGTAATGTGATAATGTCATGAAGATAGGCTAGATGCTTTCATTACTGCAAGCGTTTTTGATATAGTTTCGGATCTACGGTCCTCTAGAACAATCAATCCTGAATGCTCTAAGGCTTTTGATCATACCTGATCCATCTCGTTTATCATCCTTTTGAATCTGATGAAGTTTTATACTGTTTTCCTGAGTTTTATCTTGAGTTCATTCGGGACGACTTTGTTCGCGCAAATGATCGTTGCCCACCGCGGTGCCTCGTTCTACGCACCGGAAAACACAATTGCCGCCTTTCAGCTTGCCTGGGAGCAAGGGGCTGATGGAGTCGAGGGGGATTTCTATCTCACGAAAGACAATCAGATCGTTTGTATTCATGACAAGGATACGCTGCGAACGGGCGGTAAAAAAATGGTCATAGCCGATTCGACTTTAGAAGATTTGCGGTCACTCGAATACGGCAGTTGGAAAGACGAAAAGTTTCGCGGTGAGCCGATTCCGACTTTTGCTGACGTTATGAAAGTTATCCCATCTGGAAAGCGTTTTGTAATTGAACTTAAAACAGGACCGGAGATTGTCCCTTTCCTCAAAGAGCAACTTGATCTCTTCAAACCGAGTTCAAAGGACTTGCTGATCATTGCATTTAATCAGGAAACGGTAGCAGCATGCAAAGAGACGTTTCCCAACATTACAGCTCATTGGCTCACTGGTTACAAGCAAGATAAGAAGACTGGTTTGTGGAGTCCAACGCTCATTGAGGTCGTTAATGGAATGAAAAAATCAAAAGCCGATGGGCTTGGCACCCAAGGCAATCGCGAAATCGTTACCGAAGCGTTTGTCGAAGCTCTGAAGGTTCATGGGCTAAGAGAATTTCACGTTTGGACGGTCGATTTGCCGGCTGACGGAAACTATTTTAAAAAACTTGGGGCGATGGGAATAACAACCAATCGCCCAGCTTTCATTCGCGAGAACCTCACGAACTGAGTAATCCACCAGATGGTTGAATTGCGATTCATGCGGCGGATCTGTTTTGCAAGTGAGCGTTGAACCTGCAGATTCCGGATTTTTACAAAAGAATGCGTCTTTTTCACAAGACTCCCTGGGCATTCTGCAGCATAATTAAGTGGTACAATCCCACCTTAGGACGCTATCAAAGGAATCTTGCTCGTTAGCGTGTCGCCACTTCGGTTGGTAAATGCCGATCGGCGTGACAGTCTGCAGCGAACTGGAAAATGCTTGGTCCTACCATTACCTGAGTCCGGTTTTGAAACTTGCGAGAGGATCGTTTTCCATGACGGTATCGCTTGCGTCAATCAACTCGTATGAAGAGGTTTCGCCGATATGATTTTAGATCTCCACCCTGTCTTCAGACTGAGAATTGCGATTCCACTCATTCTGTTCACCAGCTTTTCTTCAGGCTCGTTTGCTTCGGATCAGAAAACATCGATAAGCTACCATCGTGATGTGCTTCCAATTTTTCGCGCAAACTGCATGGGATGCCATCAAGGTGCGTTGAAGAATGGCGATTACTTGATGACGGACTTTGCTGCTTTGGTTCGTGGTGGTGAGTCAGGTAGCCCTGCGATTGTTCCAAATCATTCGGATGCAAGTTATCTCATTGACGAGATAACCCCGGTTGATGGAAAGGCCGAGATGCCAAAGAAAGGCCCTCCACTGAAGCCCGAAGAAATTGAAGTCATTCGTAAATGGATCGATGCAGGGGCGATCGATGATTCGATCGCGATGCCATCCTACTCGACCGAAAATCCACCAGTCTACGTTCAAGCACCGGTCGTTACCTCGATTGACTTTTCGCCCGACGGAAAGAGTCTGGCGATCGCTGGACTTCATGAAGCGATCATTTATAAAACCTCGGATTGGCAATTAAGTCAGCGACTTATTGGTATCAGCCCACGTCTTGAAACCGTTCGATACTCACCAGATGGGAAGCTTTTAGCCGTTTCCGGGGGACAACCGGGTATCAGTGGCGAGATCCAGTTGTGGAACGCCGTGGATGGCACTCTTGTGCGGAGCCAGTCGGTTGGAAGTGATACTGTTTTTGGTTTGAATTGGTCTCCCGACTCTAAATTGGTATCGGTTGGACTTACGGATAACACAGTCAGGGCCTTCGATGCTTCGACTGGGGAGCAAAAACTCTTTCAACGAGCACACGAAGATTGGCCTAGAGCGACGGTTTTTTCAGTAGATGGAAAGCATCTCGTCTCTGGCGGTCGTGACATGTCGGTGAAGCTGACCGAGCTTGAGACAGAGCGATTTATTGATAACGTAACTTCGATAACTCCAGGTGCACTTCGCGGTGGCATACAAGCACTCGCTCGTCACCCTGAACGAAATGAAATTCTAGTTGGTGGAGCAGATGGCATTCCGCGTGTTTATCGTGTGTTCCGAGAAACCGCTCGAGTGATTGGTGATGATTCGAATCTCATTCGGCAATTTGACGCTCTGCCTGGACGCATTTTTGCGGTGGCGATTAGCCCGAACGGCCAACAATTGGCCGCCGCGGCAGTTCTTGATGGGAAAAGCGAAATCCGAGTTTGGGCATACGATTTCTCGGGCGTTATGCCGGAAGATATCAAAGTCATTAATGCTAAGCGATCGCAGTCACGTAGCGAAAAAGAAGTTGAGAAGCTCAATGCGTATCTGTCTGCAAAGTCCAAAGAGCTTGCGAAGATCAAAGTTGATAGCTCCGCGATTTACTCAATCGCATTCGATCATCAAGGCCGCCTGGCAGCCTCAGGCTCCGATGGACGAGTCCGCGTATGGGCAGTCGAAGATCAGAAAGAAATCGCCAACTTCGAAGTAGCTCCAGCCAATGCAGCGACTACTCATCAAACCGCAAGTGTTTCGTCAGAACTAAAAAACAATCCGGACAGTGATAAAGTATCTACACCTAGCGCATCCACGTCCGAAGTTGCAATAAAGATCGATCCTGCAAAGATCATTCGAATCGTGGTCGAACCCTCCGAGATTCAACTCGCAAAGTGGAATGACTCGGCTCAAATTCTGGTGACAGCGCACACTAACGATCATCGCTTAGTCGACGTAACGGATCAGGTAAGCTACAAGGTGAGTGAGCCTAATGTTGTGTCCGTTTCAAAGCGTGGTTGGGTACAGCCATCGGAATCTGGTTCGGCTAAGATTTCGATAGAAATCGGCACCCATTCGCAGACAATCATGACGTCCGTCAGTCAAAGCAACAAGGATGAAGTTGACTTCATTCGCGACGTCAATCCAGTTCTCTCTCGAGTTGGTTGCAATCAAGGAACTTGCCATGGTGCCCAAGCTGGAAAAGGTGGCTTTAAGCTTTCGCTACGTGGCTACGATCCAATCTATGATATCCGTGCTCTAACGGATGATCTTGCCGGAAGAAGATTTAATCCAGCATCTCCACGAGATAGCCTGATGATGACTAAACCACTTGGATTAGTGCCTCATGCTGGGGGACAGGTGTTGAAAGAGGACGAAGTACGGACACAGGTCGTGCGAACGTGGATCGCTGGCGGTGCACGGCTCGATATGACAACGCCTCGAGTTACTAAGATCGAAGTCTTCCCGTTTAATCCTGTGGTTGAGGAAATCGGATCAAGCCAAACGATAAGAGTCGTGGCAACCTATGCAAATGGAACAACTCGCGATGTCACGCGAGAGTCTTTCATCGAAAGCGGTAACACTGAAGTCGCAACCATTTCCGAGGGGGAGCGAGTATTCGCGGTACGTCGCGGTGAGGCGCCCATTCTCGCTCGCTATGAGGGAGCCTACGCGGCAACCACATTGACTGTCATGGGAAATCGCGACGGGTTTGTTTGGTCGGAAGTTGAGCTGGAAAGTCCAATCGATCAACTGGTAGCCGACAAATGGAAGCGAATGAAGATAACTCCATCGGAACTCTGTAGTGACACTGATTTCTTGCGTCGCCTTCATCTCGATTTGACCGGGCTACCGCCAACATCGGAACAAGTGCGAGCCTTCTTAGAAGATGCTTCACCGACAAAAGATAAGCGAAAGCGTGTCGTTGAAGAGTTGTTGGGCAGCCAAGCCTTCAATATTCATTGGACCAATAAGTGGTCTGACTTGTTAATGGTCAACTCCAAGTTCTTGGGTAAAGATGGTGCGAAACAATTCCGAGAATGGATTCTTGAGAGCGTGTCATCAAACAAACCATACGATAAATTTGTTTATGAAGTTCTAACAGCAAGTGGTTCGAATCGGGTGAATCCACCTGCTTCCTACTACAAGACACTTCGAACTCCTGAAGATCTCGTCGAGAATACGACGCAACTGTTTCTTGGTGTGCGTTTCAACTGCAACAAATGCCATGACCATCCTTTTGAACGATGGACTCAAGACCAGTATTATGAAACAGCTTCTTACTTCGCACAGGTCTCACTAAAGAAGGATCCTGAGTCCGGCGAGCGAGCGATCGCGGGTACAGCAGTCGAAGGAGCGAAGCCGCTTTATGAAGAGGTAGCCGATTCGAATTCTGGTGAAATGAAACATCAGAAGACAAACGCAGTTGTTGAACCAAAGTTCCCATTCAATTGTGACTACGCGCAACCGTCAGATAAATCGAGAAGAGCTGACTTCGCAGCTTGGTTGACAAGTCGTAACAACCAATACTTTGCACGCAGCTATGTGAATCGCATGTGGGGCTACTTGCTTGGTAAGGGATTGATTGAGCCCATCGATGATATCCGCGCTGGTAATCCGGCTAGCATTCCCGAGTTGCTCGCCCATCTCGAGAAGGAGTTCATCGAAAGCAATTTTGATGTGCGGCAACTGATTCGTTCGATTTGTAATTCGAAAGTCTATCAACTCTCAATCGAAGCAAATCAGTGGAACAACGATGACCAGAGAAATTACTCGCACGCAATGCCTCGTCGGCTACCTGCTGAAGTGCTCTTTGACGCAATCCACCAAGTGACAGGATCGCCGTCGAGTATTCCTGGATTGGACCCCGGGACGCGTTCCGCTTCGTTAGCAGATGCGCAAGATGGGTTGCCGGACGGGTTCTTGAATAATCTTGGCCGACCCGCACGAGAAAGCGTCTGCGAGTGCGAGCGATCTAACGAGCTTCGACTAGGTTCCGTGATGGCTCTAGTTAGTGGACCGACTCTTGGAGCCGCATTGTCCAATAACAAGAATTCCATCCAAGAGCTTGCTCGAAATTCAGCCGACGATGCGAAGCTTATTGACGAGCTATTTCTTCGTATCCTAAATCGTCATGCGACAGCGGCTGAACTAGAAGCGGCCTCGACGGTATTCAAAGAGATTCAAACCGATCATGAAGGCTTGGTTGCAAAGCTCGCTGAGAAAGAAGCTTGGTGGGTCGAGGAAAAGCCAAAGTTAGAAGCGGCCGCAAAGATTGAAAAGAGCGAAGCCGAGCAGCAGTTGTTGGCTCGCGAAACGGAGATCAAGCCTGCACGCGAGGCTGATGAAAAAGCGAGGCTAGAGCGACTGAGCGCTGCGACGAAAGCGGTCGAGGCTTTTGAGAAAGTCCTGCCTCAAAAATTCGAAACGTTTCTGAAGGAAAAGATGAACAAGACTCTTTGGCATCTGTTGCCCTCGATTTCTGCCAAAGGATCCGCCGGAACTACTCTTACCCAACAAGCAGATCGTTCGATTACTGCAAAAGGAAAGGGGGCGAAAGGTGTCTATAAAATCGATACCATGGCTCCACGTAGCCCGATAACCGCGGTTCGATTGGAGGCTCTTCCTGGAAACGATCTCCCTTCGAAAGGCCCTGGTTTATCCTCCAACGGGAACTTCGTTATCACTGAACTCGAACTGTATGTTGTGCAAACAGATAAGCCCGACGTGATGCGTAAACTAAAGTTCACGAAAGGTTTTACTGATTACGATCAAGCTACCTTCTCTCCGGAAGCTGCGATCAACGACAACACTACCGAGCAAGGCGGTTGGGCGATTGCCGGTGCGGGTGGAGTTGAGCACTGGGCGGTTTTCGAACTGGCAACCCCTCTAGAATTGAAGCCGGGTGAACATCTGCAGTGGCAAATACACCAACAGCACAACGGTGATAAACTTCGGTTAGGCCATTTCCGTTTGGCAGTTTCGGACGAGCCGGTGGAGGCATCGTTAGGCCTATCAGAGTCGCTCGCAAATCTGGCAATCACCCCCAGCGGACAAAGAACGAAGGAAGCGTCTGAAGCTGGCTTAAAGTATTTTAAGACTTCATCACCAGAATTGCAGAAACTGACAGCAACTCTGAACAAAGAGAAACAAAAGCTTCCAGAAGACGAGTTAGTCGTGAAGCTTCGCGGACGTATTGAAAAGCTTTCCAAGCCGATCGCAGACGATTCGAAATTGGTCAGCCTGCGAGCTGACGTGAAGGAAAGCGAATCACAAACTCAGCACGCAAAAGTAACAGCAGCGGAAGACATCAGCTGGGCATTAATCAACAGCCCTGCATTTTTATACAACCACTAACCTGTCCCGTTTTTGGCTCAATGAATAAACACGTAGTCGCGTCTCTCCGAGACGCAGCAAATTGAAAGCAAACTTTAGAAACCAAGCATAGTTGGACAGCGTCGTTTTGCGCTGGAGTCCAGGCTGTAGCCGCTTTGGGAGCATCCAAGGTGCTAAGCGCCTAAATGCTGTACTCCAACAAAGTGACGCTATCCAACTAAACTATCAACCTTCAAAAATCACTTAACAGTCCAACACACAACAGTCCAACAAGAGGTGAAGCGATGTGGCGAATAATTGGTGCACCAGGTAAAGACAATTGCGACGCGGGTGTTCAAATCTCTCGACGAGATGTTCTACGCGTAGGCGGAACCGGGATCGCCGGACTGAGCCTAGGGAACTTGTTGCAACTACAGGCGTCGCAGGCGTCTACTACTGGAGGCGGCCCAGGATGGAATAAAGCCAAGCGGTTGGTCCTTGTCTACTTACAAGGCGGCCCAAGCCATCTTGACCTGTGGGACCCAAAGGAAAACGTTCCTGAGAATGTGAAGTCAGCTTTTGCGCCAATCTCGACGAAGATTCCCGGTGTTCAGTTCACGGAGAATCTTCCGAAGCTTAGCAAGGTTAACGATCGATTCACCATGATTCGATCGATGAGCTATACGCCTAACGGATTGTTCAATCATACAGCTGCAATCTATCAAATGATGACTGGCTATACGACGGATAAAGTGAGCCCTTCGGGGCAACTTGAGCCGCCGACGCCCAAAGATTTCCCGAATCTCGGATCGAACATCATCCGGCTTCGTCCGGCTGATGCTCCCATGTTACCATTTGTCATGCTTCCGCGACCTTTGCAAGAATCCAATGTTGTCGGTAAAGGTGGCTCGGCAGGTTTTCTGGGTAAAGCGTACGATCCATATACGCTTTATCCTGAAGGTGATGACATGGACCTGCAGAAGATGGATCGTATTCAGATTCGTGACCTTCAATTGCGACCGGAGGTCTTTGCAGTTCGACTTGAAAGGCGAGCCGCATTGCGAGATCTCATCAACAAACAAATGCCAACTATTAATGAGGCCGTAAAGGATCAACAGCTTGATACGTACTTCTCCCAAGCCTTATCGCTCATCACATCAGGGCGTGCACGTGAAGCGTTTGATCTTTCAAGCGAGCCAGACGTTTTGAAAGATGCATATGGTCGAAATACTTTCGGTCAGAGTTGTCTCTTGGCTCGTCGATTAATCGAAGCTGGAACACGCGTTGTCGAAGTCATTTGGCCCAAGGTTGCAAACAGTGATAACCATTCATGGGATCATCACGTTGGTTTGACCCAACGAATGAAAACACAATCCGCTCCAATGTTAGATGCTGGGCTGGCGACACTTATCGAAGACATGGATCAACGTGGACTACTTGAAGACACTTTGGTTGTCGCGGTTGGTGAGTTTGGTCGTTCGCCGCAACGGGGAGTTAGCACCAGTGGCAACAACAATTCAACAGACGGTCGCGATCACTGGCCATATTGTTACACCGCGGTTGTGGCGGGGGCTGGAATCAAACGTGGTTACGTGCATGGTAAGAGTGACAAGACGGCGAGCGCACCTACCGATAACCCAGTCCACCCTGGCCAGTTGTTGGCATCGATCTACCACGCTTTTGGTATCGACCCCGAGACAATTGTATATAACCACTTGAACCAACCGCGGGAGTTAGTGAAGGCTCAAGCGGTAACGGAATTGTTCTCGTAGATTTCCAAAATTCGAAAGAAATGAATGGACACTCCCAAATATCTCCCGCATTGATTCACCAACGTTCCGTCAATGCACTTACGATTTGGGGAGCGTTTCCAGGAGCATCGATTGCTCTTTGTAGAAATTGAAGTCGTCGTAGGTGCTGAAGGAACGAGCTTTTCGAAGTTTTCCTGCAGATGTCTTTGCTTCGGCCTTCTTTGCTGCTTCTTCCTTACCACGAATCGTCCGATCCATTTTTGCGAAAGATTCGTTCTGGGAACTTAAGTTCAATCCTAATCGTTGCCCTTGCTGCCGTAAAAAATTCATTCGATTCTCCGCTGCCATCCCAATACTCTGAACCTGATCGTACTGAAGTGAGAGTTGATTAATTTGAGTATCAAGATTGAAAATCGCGTTATCTAACCGACGCTTTTCATTGAGATAGCGATGTTCATCGTTGCGGTCGATGTTGCCGTTCTCATCGATTCGCGGTGGTCGGAGGAGCGACAGGCTTGTAATGAATTGAGCTTGCTGCGATTGGAGAGAATTAATGCTTCTTGTAATTGCTTGGCTTCGTGACCAAGCGGAATTCCATGCGGATTGTGATTGAGCAAAACTCGCTTCAAGTCGCTGTTTCGTTGCCTCGGCTTCCTTCAACGTTTGCTCTTTTGACGCTTCCAATTGAGCTCGCATTTCCTCTGCCTTCTGCGCTGATTCGGTACGAAGCTGTTTCAAGGCTTCTTCACCTTTCTCCATGAGCACTTGATACTCCTGGCCAATTAAAGCACGAGATTGCGAAAACACTTCAAGAAGCGGAGTTGGGATTTTCTCTGCTACTGCGATCAGTGCTTTAAGACTTGTCGGTTTCACTGATTCTTTCGCTGGGCCTTCGAGGTAACCGACTGCTAGTCCTAAAAATGAGGCGGCTGCAGTCAGTTGATCTTGAGAGACAGTTTTAGAGGGCGAACCGAGTCCTTTTGCTAACGATTCAAGCTCAGCGATCGCGGGTAGCTTCTTGTCTGTGGTCAGAAGCAATCTCACATTTGCGACTCTCGCTGGGACATAATAGGAATCGTTTTTCAGAATCTCCGACGCGCGGGCTTGAGCCTGAGGATATTGTTTCTCGAAAATGGCAACTAAAAGAAACGCGAAGCTCAAGCGAATATCGTCTCCATCTTTTGGCTTTAGCTCTTCAAGCTCTTTGTAAGCTTTCGTTCGTTCCTCGGTTGTTGTGCGAACCTCGCTTCCAATCTCCAAGATACGTCTTGTCCGATTTACCCAGGCCATATCCACATCGCTAGTTTTATCTGCGGTTTGGCCCGTTTCTACTGCACCTAGTCGCTTCGCTTCGGATTTGTCGACCGCGACGGGTGGTTCTATTGTCGGCACCGGGTTACCGTCTTGAGCGTTCAGGATTGCACAAAACAAGACCACGCCCAAAGACGTACTCAACTTAGAAATGTCTGACACGACAAAGACTCCGAGAAAAGCTTATCTAGCATCTTTTCAGCGACGACCCAACCGAATCGGCGATATGCAGTATTCTTACTGTATCACCCCGCGATGCCTAGCTCAAGAATGAGCGAAAGTTCTGGTGTTTACAACAATTGATTATGAACAATTCATTATGCGTACAAACTTTATTGTTTAATTCGCACTACGTTAGCTGATGCTTTCTGGCGTTGCTATCATTTGGCGAGAAGAACTTACATCTATTCGAGCTTTTATCTAGAGACACGTCGAAATGAATCTTATGCGAACGACTAATCTTGCTTCGGTATCTTTGTTTTGCTTGTCGAGCTGTATTAACAACGAGTGCTCAATGGCAACGCCACCCAGTTCCGATGAGGTGAAACTAGTTGAGTCTTGGGTTGAAGAGCACTCGGGAGTGTTGGTCGAGAACTACCAGCACTTGCACAGGCACCCTGAGGTTTCGTTCGCGGAGAAGCAAACGGCAGAGTATGTTACTGGGCTTTGGCGAAAGGCTGGTTTCGAAGTAACCGAACAAGTGGGTGGGCATGGGATTGTAGGAGTATTGAAGAACGGTGACGGTCCGACTGTTATGCTCCGCACAGACTTGGACGCGTTACCAGTTACCGAAAAGACGGGACTACCTTACGCGTCGACAGTTGAGACGCGAACCGAAGATGGAACTCCAACCGGGGTAATGCATGCTTGTGGGCATGATCTTCATATGACCGTTGTCACAGGCTCGGCTCAGTTCTTGTCGGAGAATAGAAAACTTTGGAAAGGCACATTGCTTTTAATTGGTCAGCCTGCCGAAGAGCGCGGAAGCGGTGCGTTAGCCATGTTGCGCGATGGCCTCTTCACTCGATTTCCGAAGCCCGATTATGCTCTCGCTCTGCACGTTGAATCCTCAACGCCGGCCGGATCGATCGCTGTTCGTGGAGGTTACATCCTGGCCAACGTAGACAGTGTTGATATCGAAGTCCATGGACGCGGCGGACATGGAGCGTCACCGGAGAGTACGATCGACCCTATTGTTCAAGCTGCGGAATTGGTGATGAGTCTTCAAACAATCGTTAGTCGCGAGATTAAGCCCACCGAGCCGGCTGTTGTTACCGTCGGTTCGATTCATGGTGGAACCAAGCACAACATTATTGGTGACCGATGCACTTTACAGTTGACAGTTCGTAGTTACTCGCCAGAGGTACGACAAAAGATACTAGCTTCAATCAAACGCCGCGCCCTCGGAGTAGCATCGGCTTATGGTGCCCCGGAACCGACCATCAAAATCTCGGAAGGGACACCTGCACTTGAAAATAACCAAGCACTTGCAGATCGATTGACTAAAGTTTTTCAACAATCTTTGGGGGAGAGTCGTGTGCTTCCTGGCGAGCAAGTCATGGGCGGAGAAGACTTCAGCCAGTACGGTTTAGCCGGCGTTCCAATTTTAATGTATCGCCTTGGAGTAATTGCTCCCGAGCGACTTGATCGGTTTCGCAAGCTGAATGAAACACCACCAAGTCTCCATTCGCCCACATTCTACCCCGATCTCGAAGGTTCGCTCGAAACAGGAATTGTCAGCATGTCGTCGGCAACAATCGACCTGCTATCGCCATAAATGCTATAGGTACCGCACTTAGTTTTAGTCTGTATTCCCCTGTGCCGAATCAAGTTTATCAACAGCTGCTTGGTTGCTTCAAAAAGTGCGACAAAGATTAGGCAAGAATGGCGGAAGTCGATTAGAATTAAAGCGAAGAACGGACTCAGGATTTTCTGGAGAGTAGCTCATGTCGACCGTCCCCAAGCACTACATCACAGCTGACGAATACCTGCATCGCGAGAGCAAGGCAGAGTTTCGGTCCGAATACTTTCGTGGCGAAACGTTCGCAATGGCGGGGGCCTCGGCAAATCATAATTTGATTGTCCTTAACACTGGCGCAAGCCTTCGAGAGCAACTCAAAAAGAAGCCTTGCCGAGTCTACCCGAGCGACTTGAAGCTTCGAATCGATGCGACCGGCTTATATACATACCCGGATCTGTCTGTTGTTTGTGGCGATCCGCAGATCGAAACCAATGGCGGGGACGTTCTACTAAACCCAGTTGTGCTTGTAGAAGTTCTCTCCGATTCAACTGAGGCTTACGATCGAGGAAAGAAGTTCGAGCATTATCGAACGATTCCCAGCTTGCAACATTATGTGGTGATTGCTCAAGATCGCCACTCTATGGATTGCTTTTCACGAGATCCTGATGGCAGATGGAATTTGACAAGCTGTCAGGGGTTGGACGGGCAAATCGAACTCGACTCCATCGACAGTAAGCTTTCAGCCGCGGAAGTTTACGACAAGGTTGTCTTCCCAGCCTAGTTGGACAGCGCCAAATCTTTCGCAACCTTGTTGGAGTACAGACTTTAGGCGCCCGGCAACTTGAATGGATTTGCCAAAAGCAGCTAAAGCCTGAACTCCAGCGCAAACCTGGCGGTCTCCAGCTAACTCCGATTCTAAATGTGTTATCGAACATCTTTTATGTAGCAGCGCTCGAGTTTTACTTTTTAATCCAGCCCAGTTCTACGAGGAAATTGTCGGCTTCGGCGAGGGTCGTTGCATAATGCTCTTTGCGGTTGAAGAAACCGTGGCCCGCGCCTTCATAGCCGACTAGCTTGCATTCGCGTCCTGCCTTCTTCATTTCAGCTTCGAAAGCCGTAGCGGTTGCGTAAGGAACGGTAGTATCCGACTTGCCATGAAGAATAAGTGTTGGAGGCGTATGTGGGCCGACGTGATGCGCTGGTGAGATCGCTTCGGGCTCTACGCCCAATCGCTCTACGCCAAGCTCCGCTCTCGATTTGTTCTCTTGAAGCTTCTTGCCTGCAATGGGAGCAAGAGTCAGAGCGGGATTAAACAAGATCATCGCATTAGGACGCTCCTCGCTACCGAGGCCGCTGATTGTGCCCGTGCAGGCTGCAATATGACCACCAGCAGATCCTCCGGACACGGCAATCATATTGGGATCAATTCCGAGTCGCTGTGCATTCTCTCGAACCCAAGCAACGGCAGCCTTGGCATCTTTGACGCATTCAACCGCTTTAACACCGTGCCGAGACTTCACGCGATAGTCAGCGGTGATGGCGATCATGCCACGCTTTGCAAAGTGTCGCGCCTGATTCTCGAACTGGGCTGGTGATCCAGCACTCCAACCACCTCCGAAGAAGAAGACAATCGCGGGCTTTAGCGCACTGGAGTCCGATTCCCCGAAGATCCAAAGCTTCAGATCTGTCGACTCGATCGTGCGGTAAGTTTCAACGCGTGCATCCTTCAATATCGGTGGATAGGAAAACTGACCAAGAACGGGGGAGGCGAACAGAAAAAGAAGTAAGGCGGTCGTCGTTTTCATAACTGCTCAGATGTTGGGATTGGTTTCGCCAAATATGGAAATCGACTTATCGCAGAGTAGTTTAACATACGCGGCTGCGCGAGGGTTTGATCCCGATCTTAAGTGCTAGTAAAGTACAACACATTTAAATGGAATGAGACACGTTAGCATGCCACGAGGGCTTGGGCAAAAACGCGATAGATCCCCTTATACGAATAACAAAATCGTAACGGCGAGCTCTCGATTTGTTGATCACCTCCAATTCCTTTTCGATTCATTCATGAGTCAAGAGAAACGTCGATAAGCTAAGCGAGAGTTACTCGAATTGGCATCACTCATTTATGGGATTTGTTCGTTATCGAAGAGGCGATGGTAAAAACCATGCAACCTCAACCGCATGGTTTCGATTTTCCAGTAAAGAGCCACGTGTGATTGCACTCCTGTTTCACCAATTCGTCGCCATAATCCTTACGATCGCAAACTTAATCGGACGAAAAGAGGTTTCGATTCTTTGTCGGAGCTTTCGGTCAAGAAAAACAATCTAGATTTACCGATACAGACAGGACTTGTGTATTGTCGCCGATCGGCACATGCACTATAGACCGGGTATAGATTGTCTGATGCTCTTTGTAAGCAACGTCGCCCCATGAACAACGATTCGTCCACGACACAACTCCCAATGTCGACTCAAACATACGAGCGTGAGTGGATTGCTGAAATGCAGTCCAGCTACGGTCTCGAGTCGGGCGTTGAATTGCGTGTTTTTGACGAATTGTCCGAGGTCCAGAAGGCAGTCGACGATAATCTAGGAAACGATCGGCTTCGAATCACTCGTCCGATGCTTTCCGTAGTGATTCCCGTTTTTAACGAACGTGAATCGGTCATTAAGATAGTTGAAGCCGTGAAGCGTCTCCCGGTGAGCAAACAGATCGTGATTGTCGATGATGGGAGCACTGATGGCACGCAGGAAGCACTTCTTAGCATCCCGCAAGACGGATGTGTCGAACTCTTTTTTCACTGCGTAAATCAAGGCAAAGGTGCTGCTCTTCAGACCGGCTTCCGCCTTACCGAGGGGAACATCGTCATTATTCAAGATGCTGACCTCGAGTATGATCCTCAAGACATCATGAAAGTCATCCAGCCGATTATCGATGGTCGAGCCACGGTCGTTTACGGATCACGGTACTTGAATTCGGAGTCCGAAAACAGCTCTTGGATTCATCGTTTCGGTAATGCTAGCCTTACCGGGCTTAGCAACTGGGTAACCGGGCAAAAACTGACAGACATGGAGACCTGCTACAAAGCCTTCCGCCGTGATGTCTTGCAAAATATTCGAATTGAGCAGCCTCGATTCGGGTTTGAGCCAGAAATCACCGCAAAAATCTCGCGGCTTGGAATTCAAATCCCAGAAGTACCTATAAGTTACCGAGCTCGTTCTTGGAGCGAAGGAAAAAAGATCGGCCTGAAGGATCTTTGGAACGCGATCTACTGCATTTTCAGATATCGCTAAAGTCACTTGACTTTTTGTGACGAAGCGTCAATAATTGACGCATGGTCGTTTTAAGCAGAAAACAAAGAGAGATCGCTGAGCGAGAGGGGCAAATCCTAAGGCTTGCCCGTCCCATTTTGCTGCGAGAGGGGTATCAGGCACTCAGCATGGACCGCTTGGCGTCCTTGATGGAGTATGCCAAGGGGACTCTCTACAACCATTTCCCGAACAAAGAGGAAATCGTAATTGCCCTGGCCATTGAGTCGATGGAGTTGCGATTTCGGCTATTCCAGTTTGGTTCGCAATTGAGTCATATTCCGAGAGAGCGACTTATGGGGATCGGTGCGGCCTGCGAGGTTTACACGCAAGCCTGCACAGACCATTTTGCGATAGAAGAATGGATTCGAAACAGCACAATTTGGGACAAATCAAGTCCTCGCCGACAAGAGTTGATTCAACAATGCGAAAGTCGGTGTATGGGGGTTGTTTCGGGGATCGTCCGAGATGCGATGATGGCCGGAGACTTAGCTCTTCGCGACGGTCTTTCCCCCGAAGAAATCATCTTCGGATTTTGGGCATTGAATTACGGTAGCCAAGTCCTTGCCGCAACCAGCCCTTCTCTCGCCAAGCTTGGGATAACTGATGCTCCCAAGGCGATTCGTCACCACTGTTATACGTTGATGAACGGATTCGGTTGGCAACCTCTGCTTGGAGTCGAGGAGCAATTCCAAAAGATGGACCAATTCCACCAAGCGATTCGGACCGAGTTCAACTTGAACGAAACCAATTTACTAACAACAACCAACTAGAAATTTTTTTGCTGAAAAAATGACGCTTCGTCATTAGCTGACGGCTCATTCAATTCTTCAAAAGGTATTACGCCGATGAAAAGCATCTTTAAAAAACGGGTCATCGTCATGTCCGCAGCGGTTTTGTTTTCCGTATCTGCCGCCGTCCTCGCGGCGGTGGGTTTGAAGAATCAAGGGTTGCAATCGTCGTCAAACGCACATTTGCCAGAAGCTTCGAAGTCGACCAACAAGATTGTGCTTCCCATTGTACCGGTACGAATGTTTGAGGTTGGAAGTGTTGAAGCACGATGTACCAAGAACGTCTTTACCGGGACCGTCCGCGCTCGATACGAAACGCCCGTTGGATTTCGGGTTGGCGGTAAAATTGTGAGTCGAAAAATTGAGGTAGGTCAAAAGGTAAAGTCGGGCGACATTTTGTTTGAATTGGATGCTGAGGATTATCGGCTACAACAAAAGACTTCCGAAGCAAACCTTGTCGTCGCGAGGGCTGCAGTCAGGCAAAGTACCGCCGAGGAGCAACGACTGGCTGACTTACGACGAAGCAATGCAATTAGTCAATCGGAGTACGATCTCGGTTTATCGGCAAGAGATATCGCGTTAGGTCAACAGACAAGTGCGGAGCGACAACTGCAACTTGCCAACAACCAGCTAGCCTACTGCCAACTCGTGGCAGACACTACTGGGATCGTGATAAGCGTACAAGCAGAATCGGGACAGGTCGTGGCGGCAGGAACGCCTGTTTGCGTGATTGCCCAAACCGAACAACTCGAGGCAGTCGTTGACATCCCAGAGAATCGAAGTTCGCTTCCTGATAACTTGATTGCTTCAGTCCAATTCT
Organism: Planctomycetaceae bacterium; assembly: GCA_027487375.1. Taxonomy (GTDB): domain Bacteria; phylum Planctomycetota; class Planctomycetia; order Pirellulales; family Pirellulaceae; genus JAIYDQ01. The sequence continues at coordinate 3,529 of JAIYDQ010000219.1, read as the reverse complement.
GGTCGCTTCCAAATGTGCGAACTACGGCAAAGCTTCGAGAGCTATCGCCTGTCGCAGATCCGGTAACTCGCACTTATCGCGCTCGCTTCTCTATCGAACGACCACCAGCAGAGATCCAACTTGGAATGACTTCAACAGTCAGCTGGGACGACAACGTAAGCGAAACATTCGGTACACCGCAACCCGCAACCAGCGATGGTTTCAACAAAGATGCGATGAGTATCCCATCGGCAGCAATCATTCAGCACGGAAATAAATCGGCCGTATGGTTAGCTAGTCCGGATCCGTTGAATACCGGCGTATTTTCGATTCGTCCTCAGACGGTCACAGTCAAATCGTACGGGGCTAGCATGTCCGAAATATCGAGCGGGTTAACTTCGGGGCAATTCATTGTTTCTGCTGGCGTTCAAAAGCTCGATGAAGCTATGAAAGTTCGAGTTTGGGAGATGCAAAAGTGAAAAGCCTTCCTAGTTTCAATCTGTCGCGATGGGCTGTGACTCATCCGTCGTTCATACTGTTTTTGATTGGTGCTTCGTTACTTGCCGGATTGCAGGCCTACTTGCAAATGGGGAGGGCTGAAGACCCATCGTTTACAATTAAAACGGCGATCGTCTCCGCGACTTGGCCTGGTGCGACCGCGGAGGAAGTGCAGAGGCAAGTTGCAGAGCGAATCGAAGACAAGCTTCGCGAAACACCGTATCTCGATTTTCTGAGAACTTACTGTTTGCCAGAACGAATGCTCGTTCTCGTCCAGCTAAAAGATACGATTCCCAAAAAGCAAGTTCCCGAAACGTGGTACCAGCTTCGTAAAAAGTTGAACGATATCCGCGGTACACTTCCTCAAGGAGTTCTTGGTCCGTCAGTCAACGATGAATATGGTGACGTCTATTCCGCAATCTACGCATTTCATGGCGACGATTATACCCCCGCGGAATTGAAACGTATTGTCGAATCCGCGAGGAAGCGATTGTTGCGAGTCAATGATATTGAGAAGGTTGACATCATCGGCGACCAACCTCAGAAAGTTTTTATCGAACTTTCTCATCGAAAGCTTGCGACACTCGGCATCTCGCCACAAAAGATCTTTGACAGTGTCACCGCGCAAAACGCAATATTGCCATCGGGAAAAATCGAGACCGAACAAGACCGTGTCTTTGTTCGAGTCGATGGAGCCTTCGACGCGGTCGAAGCAATCTCGAATGTTCCCGTCAGCGGATTGAACCGAACACTGAAATTGGGTGACATCGCTGAAATCAAACGAGGGTACGAAGATCCATCGGAGTTTACGATGAGTTTTGACGGTAAACAAAGCGTTGGACTCGGAGTCGTCATGAGAAAAGGCGGGAATGTTTTAGCGCTGGGCGAGCGAATTGAAAAGGAGATGCAAATCATTCGAACCGAAGTGCCTGCCGGTGTCCAAATTGGGACTGTCGCCTTTCAGCCTTCGGTGGTCGACGAGTCTGTATCAGAATTCTTGCGATCGTTCGTCGAGGCTTTGATAATCGTTCTTTGCGTAAGCTTTCTGAGTCTTGGGTTTCGAACCGGAATCGTAGTGGCTCTCAGTGTGCCTACCGTCCTGGCTATCTCCATGGTCATCATGAACTCGATTGGTATGGATTTGGATCGGATAAGCTTAGGCGCATTGATTCTGGCGCTTGGTTTATTAGTGGATGACGCGATCATTGCTGTTGAAATGATGGCAGTGAAGTTGGAGCAAGGTTGGAGTCGCGTTGATGCGGCAACTTTTGCTTGGTCATCCACTGCGTTTCCGATGTTGTCAGGAACGATGATTACCGCAGCGGGTTTTATCCCAGTGGGATTTGCCAAATCAGCCGCGGGTGAATATGCAGGTGGAATTTTCTGGGTTGTCGGAATCGCTTTGATGACCTCGTGGTTTACTGCTGTCGTCTTTACTCCCTACCTTGGCGTAATGTTGCTTCCAGAAAAGCTTGCTTCATCGAAAGAACATCACGATTATAACACGGGGATGTACCGAGCCTTGCGTTCGATCATCACGCTTTGTGTTCGCAATCCGTTGAAGGTTGTATCGGTGACTTTGGTTGCTTTTATCGCATCGATGTACGGCTTTACACAACTGCAGCAGCAGTTTTTTCCTCAGTCATCACGACCTGAGTTGATGGTGGATATCAAGATGCCGGAAGGCTCGTCCTTTTTGGCGACAGCCGATATGGTCCGAAGAGTCGAGTCGTTGTTGGTCAAGAAACTACCGCACCCAGACGACACAGATCGAGAGCACAAGAACCAACCATTTTCATTTCTTGATCTCTTGATCCATCGTTCGCATGATTATGAGTGGGATGTAAACCATTTTACCTCTTACACAGGGGCTGGTTCCGCAAGATTTTTTCTTGCGCTGAATCCGGATCTTCCCAACGCGAGCTTTGCAAAAATTGTCATAGAAACTACGGGGGTCGAAGCACGTGAGAAGTTAAGACGCGAGCTGCTTGCAGCCTTTGAATCGGACCCGCAGTTCGCTGCACCAAGGCTGCGTGTTCTGCGACTGGATTTTGGTCCGCCGGTTGGATTTCCTGTTCAGTTTCGTGTGATGGGGCCTGATCGTGAAGGAGTACTCGCGATTGGAGACAAGGTTCGAGAAATCATGCGGCAAGAGAAGGCGACTGTTGATGTTAACTTCGAATGGAGCGAGGCTTCGAAGATGATTCGATTGGCTGTTGATCAAGACCGAGCGCGATCCATGGGCTTGAACACACAAGAGATTTCGTCAACGCTTCAAACCTTGCTCTCCGGGGCACCTATCGCGCAGTTTCGAGAAGGAACCGAGACCGTCGAGGTTGTTGCGAGAGCAATTCCTGAAGAACGATTAGAGCTGGACTCGCTTCAGAACCTATCGTTGTTCAATAACGATGGAAAGGCGATTCCTCTTAGCCAAGTCGCAACAGCTCACTATGAATTGGAACCACCCATTTTGTGGCGTAGGAATCAAGAGACAATGCTGACTGTCAGATCCGACATCATCGACGGTGTTCAAGCACCCGACGTTACGAATCGAATTTTTCCTAAGCTTCTAGCGTTGGAGCTACCTCCTGGTTACCGAATTGAACGGGGCGGCGCCGTTGAAGAAAGTGAGAAAGCGAACCTTGCTCTCTTTAGCGTTTTCCCTGTGATGATTCTGATCATGTTAACACTGCTTATGCTTCAGGTTCAAAGCTTTAAGAAAGCGGCTCTTGTGTTTGGGATTGCTCCACTGGGGTTAATCGGCGCCGTTACCTTTTTGCTTATTTTTAACGCGCCATTTGGCTTCGTCGCATTGTTAGGTGTTATAGCGCTTGCCGGGATGGATATGCGAAACTCCGTGATTTTGATCGATCAGATTGAGCAGGATATGCAAGGCGGACTGACAGAATGGGAGGCCGTGATTGAATCTGCGGTGCGTCGTGCGAGGCCGGTGATCTTGACCGCTGCAACGGCAATCCTCGCGATGATTCCTCTTACGAGAAGCGTCTTTTGGGGGCCGATGGCGATCGCTATCATGGGAGGACTTTCAGTT
>JAIYDQ010000438.1 GCA_027487375.1 Planctomycetaceae bacterium | reverse complement strand
AGCTGGTTTCCAAGGTATTGATTCCTTTACCTACACGATCGTAACCTCTACAGGCGCCACGGACACAGCAACCGTTGTCGTAAACACCGTTTTCCAACGAGTAAACCCGCAAGCAATCGACGATTCGTTTGACCTTGCTACCAATGACGTTGCGATTCCGCTAAACGTCCTTGCCAATGACCTTCAGGGGCAAGGCGGTCCATTAACAATCGCTAGCTTCTCTCAACCGATCAGGGTTGGAACCGGCGGTTCGGCAGGCACGATCACTCTTGGACAAGGTGGCCTGAGCCTTCGCTACACTCCAGCTTCTGGTTTTGGCGGAACGGCATCATTCACCTACACAGTTATCGATAACAATGGTCAGCAGTCGACAGCGAACGTAATCGTTCACACACTGGAAGGTGCTCGACTGGACGATCAAGTTGAGCTTTCATTCCGCTTCACCGATTTGGCTGGAACACCGATTACCGCGGTTGCTCAAGGTCAACAATTCAAAGTCGAAGTCTATGTAGACGATCTTCGAACGCCTAACGGATTCCAGCCAGGTGTGTCGTCAGCTTACTTGGACCTGCTCTATAACGCCGGCCTGACGCGTCCTGTTGCAGGTGCAGCCGGCAGCGGCTTTGACTTTGCAGTCGATTTCCGACCGCCTTACACAGGGTCCACCTCAGGTTCCAACGAGTTCCCTGGACTGATCTCCAGCCTCGGAGCCTCAGCATTTGTGCCGCTGAATTCTTCCGCTGCTGTCCCTGTCGCGGTACTGACCTTTGACGCGATCAACTCAGGCATCGCTGAATTCGTTGGTGATCCAGCGAACGACCCGCCACAGACCGATGTGAACTTCTTCCAAGACGCAACGACCGGCGTTGCCACACGAGTGCCAATTGAACAAGTTCGCTATCGTCGCTCCAGCCTTTCGATTCTACCGGTTGGTACTGTCTTGCCTGTCGCAGTCGATGATGGGCAGTTCTTGCCGATTCCATTGAATTCGATTCGCAACGAAATTCGTGTTCTCGCAAACGATATCGTCGGAACGAATCGCGTTCCTAGCACAACCAATCCTGGTGTGTTTGTTGGACCTGAAATTCGAATCACGAACTTTGGTAATGGACGCATTGGTACAGTCGCTCTAGATAACAGAGGTACCACTAATCCTGCCGATGACGTTTTGGTTTACACGCCAAACCCAACGGTTGATCCAAACTTTGCTGGCACGGATCAATTCACCTATACGATTACCGATGCGGCTGGTATTTCATCGACCGGTACTGTGACTCTCCAAGTCGGTAACCAGGCAAACAATACGAACGCTTTGGTGCAGTTGCGATTGGAAACGACCAACCTGTCGGGGACTCCGATTACTCAAGTCCCAGTGACAGGACAGTTCCAGCTTCGAGGATATGTACGCGACTTGCGAACAGGCGGAGCGAATCAAGGCGTATTTGCGGCTTATCAAGACATCTTGTTCGATCGCAATTTGGCAAGCGTCAACAACGGTCCTGCTCCACTAAACTTTGCTGTCGATTTCACTCAGGGGCCATACGGTCAAGCGATCAGCGGTAACACGCGAATCCCGGGAGTGATTGATGAACTTGGTGCAACTCAGAATGGCAATGATCCACTGGGTGGTGCTGAGCGGCTTCAGTTTGTTGTCACGCTGACTGCGAACGCGGCAGGAACGATTGAATTCCTTGGCGACCCAGCCGACGTAAAACCGTTCCAAGATTCGCTGCTCTATGAAAGCCCAGGTATTCCGGTTCGACCTTTGCTGCCAAGCGAAATTCGTTACCTCCGAACTTCTATCACCGTAGGTAATGGAGCGGCAGGTGAAGGATTTACGAACACTGCTAACCGTTTCGATGTAAACAACGACGGTTTCACTTCACCAATCGATGTCTTGGTAATTATCAACACGTTGAACCGAAGCGGAATCCGCCAGCTTTCAACCGGTAGTGGTGAAGGCGAGCAGTCGGACAAGATGTACATCGACGTCAATGGCGATGGTTACGTATCGCCGCTAGATGTGCTTCAAGTCATTAACGCTCTGAGTGCTCGTAAGGGATCCGGTGAAGGTGAATCTACTGTGACGACCCCAGTCGTGGCACCAATCGTTGATTCGATCGCAAGCGAATCCTTCGCGAGCGACTTGGACAGCATCGTTGACGCAGTTGCGACAGACATTGTCAAACGTCGCCGCGTGTAATTTCGGTTTTCGAGTCAGCCATAAATCGAGCTGGTGATGCCAAGTTGCCAGTTCGAGTAATCAATCCTAAAGCGGTATGACATTCAGTTGATGAATTTCATACCGCTTTTTTTGTCGGGTGTTTAAGAAGGCAAATTGAGTAACACTTGAGTGGCTGTAGTTAGCCAAGTTACAGTAGGATTGGCTTACAACATCCGCTTCGTGTAGGAACCCGGTTGTGTCTGGACAAAGCACGAGATTGGTATTACTGCCGCTTGACGAATAGCTTTGACTTAATAGCCTTCGACGAGTGCAACCGATTATTGCTTGTCCCGCATCGCTACCCGAAGCGCCTCGACTGTTTCAGGCGATGGCTTGAAAGAGCCTGGGCGTTGACCTTCAGCGATCATGGTCGGGGTCCAACCAGATTTGTTCTTGTGATTCCATGAGCTGGAATTGGCTCCGTGATATGCGAGTCGTTCTACGACTTGTGGAAAGTTGCGATAGGCTGCTCCGTGCATGGCGGTTTCTTGATTCTCGTCGATCGTGTTTACGTCGGCACCAAGACTTACCAAGTAATCAATCGCTTCGACGACCTCTGGCTCGGTGCCGGCTTCTTCGTTAACGGCTCGGACGCCAACACCTGCAGCTGCCATTAACGGTGTGGTTCCTTCCGAATTGGGAATCAACGGATCAGCCCCCAACTCTACAAGGATCTTCATGAGCGGCACGTCTGCAGTTCTAGCCGCATAGAGAAGTGGAGTTGCACCTCGCGGATTGAGAATGGCGCGGCCTCCAAACCCACTTTTGAGTCTGGCGTTGACGTCAGCCCCTGCGGCAACAACGGCGCGAACAAATTCTAAATCAGAAAGCTTACCTGATCCCCGTGGCGGTGGATCACCGCTAGCGTCGTCGCCGCTGTTGGGCTTGCGAACCCAACTCATGACGTGCAGACAGGTGAATCCATTACGCTGATCGTTCGGATCGGCTCCAGCAGAAATCAACTCCATCGCCAATTCGAAGTGTCCGCTTTCAACGGCAAAGATCAATGCAGAAGTCTTATCTCGCGCGACTCGTTCTCCTTTCTTGGTGGAATCGATAGCAGCGTTCACATCGACACCCGCAGCAATCAAACGCTTAACGACTTCGATACGACCTTCACGAGCCGCAAACATCATTGCGGTAAGCCCAAAAGAAGTCTTTTGGTTGAGATCGACTCCAGCTTGAATCAACATATCTACAACTTCTAGATTTCCTGCTGATGCAGCCCACATCAAGGCCGTTTGGTCATTGCGATCGGTAGCTTGATGAGAAGCCTTATAGGTCAGCAATTGTTTAACCGATTGCACGTTGCCGGTTCGCGAAGCAATCATCAGAGGAGTTTCTCCACCTGTCGACCGAAACTCAATATCGGCTCCCGCTTCCAGCAGCAACGGCAAGCTGCTTGCTTGAGTTTGCGTGCAAGCGATCGTAAGTGGTGTCACTTGATAACGAGTTGTTGCGTTGACGTTCGCCTTTCGACTTAGCAACTTTGACACAGCTTCCGCGTTGTCATGATAAACGGCCCAGTGCAGGGCTGTCATGCCATCGGGTTGTGATTGATCGACATCTTGGTCTTGCGAAAGTAGCTTGGCCATTGAAAGCCAGTCTCGAGCTTCCGCAGCATCGGCCAGCGGAACTTGCAAATCCGATCTTGGTGAACCTTCGGGCGTGTTTGGCTTTGGTTCTGCTGCGATCAAGGGAAAAAAACCTACGCTTGAAAGCACAAGAAACCAACATGATTGAATAGGAAATCGACCCGACGAGCGTTCATTTCTTGCCCGAATGAAAGTCCCGGTTGAACCCAGAAGTAACGCAGGTAGCAAAACAAGATCGCCGACAAGAGCAAAGGAGAGCATGACGATCATCAGCTTGGCAAATGGTTGTGTTGGAAGAAATTCAGCAAAAAGAAAGGGTGCCATAGCGACACATGAGATCACGGTGGTACGAATCATTACCCGCCACATGAGTCATTGTATTAGTAATCTGTTAATTCGATCTAGTTAAAAGAAAAAAGGCCGCTCCTTTTTGAGAGCGACCTTTAGAGTAACTATAGAGCAGCCTGGAAACAAACTGCATTTAAGTGATTGGCGATCTTAGCGACAGCCTTATCGTTGGTCTTAGCGTCGGCCGCCGCCACCACCGCTGCGTCCACCGCCGCCACCGCTACGGCCGCCTCCGCCACCGCTGCGGCCGCGTCCACCGCCTCCGCCGCTGCCTTCACGGCTGCGGAACCCACCGCGGTCGCCACCACGATCTGACGCTGCTCGCTCAGGTCGTTCGGCTCGCACGACGCGCTCGCCGTTTTCATCGAACTCTTCGACTTCTTCAGCTTGAGCAAATTCGTCTTCGATTCCCAGCTCTTCCAAAGCACGTCGTCGCGAAAGCTTCACGCGATCGTGATCATCAATGTCGATCACGATGACCTTCATCGAATCGCCGACTTTGCAGATCGCATCCACGCTTTGAACGTATCCGCTGGATAGCTCGCTGATGTGGCAAAGACCGTCGCGGCCTGGCAGGATTTCGACGAATGCACCGAAGTCACGAATGCTCGTCACGGTACCGTCGTAGATCTTGCCGATCTGAACGGTAGCTGTGCAAGCTTCAACACGACCAAGAGCTTCCTTGGCCGAGTCTGCGTTCATGCTTGCAACTGTGACGGTTCCATCATCATCGACATCGATGGTCGCTCCGGTATCTTCCTGGATCGAACGGATGTTCTTACCACCCGGTCCGATCAACATACCAATCTTTTCTGGATCGATCTTAGTTCGCAGCAATCGTGGTGCGTATCGGCTGGTTTCCGAACGTGGCCGCGGAATACAGGTAAGCATCTTACGGAGAATTTCCATACGGGCTTCTCGAGCTTGCTTGAGAGTGCCGCGGATGATTTCTTCGCTGATGCCAGCGATCTTCAGGTCGAGCTGAATGCCCGTAATCCCGTTTTGCGTTCCTGAGATCTTGAAGTCCATGTCACCGTGGTGATCTTCATCACCAAGAATGTCAGTCAAAAGGACAAAGCGTCCATCCTTCTCACGAACAAGCCCAATGCTGATACCCGCAACAGGATTTGTGATAGGTACACCGGCAGCCATCAGAGCCAAACATCCACCGCAAACGCTGGCCATCGAAGATGAACCGTTGCTTTCGAGGATGTCGCTGATAACACGGATGGTGTATGGGAAGTCATCTGGATCGGGAAGAACTGGTTCGAGCGATCGCTCTGCCAAAGCACCGTGACCAATTTCGCGACGTCCTGGAGCTCGTATCGGACGGCATTCGCCAACCGAGAACGAAGGGAAGTTGTAGTCGAGCATGAACTTCTTGCTGAACTCATCGAGCAATCCATCCACTCGTTGCTCATCGCGAGTTGTTCCAAGAGTGATCGTCACGAGAGCTTGGGTTTCGCCCCGTTGAAACAATGCCGAGCCGTGCACGCGAGGAAGCAGGTCCGCCTCGCACTCAATGGGTCGAAGCGATGTCGCGTCGCGGCCATCGGCTCGATTGCCAGCGAGGATCAAATCGCGAACAACTTTGTTTTCTAGCGAATGCCATGCGCGATGGAACACGTCTTTGGACAGAGCTCCTTCAGCAGCTGGATCAGGGATCATTTCCTCATGAGCGACTTTGCGAAGTTCGTTGCAAGCTTCGTTGCGAGCCGCCTTGCCTTCGGTCTGCTTGGCCGCCTTGAAACGATCATAGTATCGTTCGCTCAACTGAGCGATCAAAGCCGAATCGTCGATCGCCTTGAATTCGATCTTGACTGGTTTGATCTTTTCAACGAGTTCCAATTGCAGGGCGATCACTTCTCGAATGATGCCTTGTGCAAACAGGATTGCCTCGATCATTTCCGCTTCAGGAATTTCCTGAGCAAAACCTTCGATCATCACGACTTCCTTGAGATTGCCTGAGACAATCATGTCCAAATCGGATTCATCCAAGTTGGCTTGCGTTGGGAAGGCGATCAATTTTCCATCGACGCGAGCAACTCGTGTCGATGCGATTGGGCCGTCGAAGGGAAGATTGCTGATAAGAAGTGCACAAGCAGCACCGTTCATTGCCAGGACGTCTCCGTCATTTTGCATGTCGCTGCTCAGAACGCTCGACTGTAGTTGTACTTCGTCGAAGAAGCCTTCTGGGAATAGCGGACGAATCGGACGATCCATCAAACGGCTGGTGAGGGTTTCTTTGGTGGTTGGTCGGCTTTCTCGCTTCAAAAAGCCGCCGGGAAACTTACCGGCTGCGGCAAGTCGTTCGCGATAATCACAGGTGAGCGGGAAGAAATCAGTTCCCGGTCTCGAAGGTCCTGTAGCTGCGGCATTCAAAACGATTGTCTCGCCGTATTGAACCATCACGCAAGCACTGGCTTGCTTGGCCAATTGGCCAGTCTCAAACGAGAGGATGGATTCACCAATTTTCTTTTCTACTCGATACTTCACGCGTCTCTTTCCTACATCTAACAGAGGGACACAACAAACTTACAAATACAACAATTTACTAACACTACATTTTTCGCTTTGATCGCGAATCAGCTCAAAAGTAACGCGACTTCGGATGCTGGAATTTCCTTCTCATCAACACAGGTAAAAAACACAGGTGGAAGAAGGCCTAACACAAAAGAGGGACTCCTACGTCCTCACAAATTGACAGATGCGGCTCGACCCATCGACCGCGGAAGAAGTGGTGCAAAAGACATCTCGCCCCGCACTTCCGAATACATCTACAACATCAAAATTTCTCAGCCGCCCAATGCCGCCGAGCAAAACCATCACTTCAAGCTCTCAAAGGTAGGCCATTTGCTCTCATCTACAGAGCAGCAAAATAGCCGCCTAAATGCTTATCGCCGTGCTGAGGGCACGGCGATAAAGTCTGCAAACTATTTTCGGATACCTAAGCGACTGATCAGGTCCAAGTACTTGTTCGGATCATGCTTTCGCACGTAATCCAAGAGCGATCGACGCTTGCTGACCATTCGCAGAAGACCGCGACGGCTAGAGTAATCCTTAGTATGGCCACGCATATGGCCGGTTAGCATGTTAATTCGCTGGGTAAGCATCGCAATTTGCACGTCAGGTGAACCATTGTCCACTTCTGACTGTCGGAATTGCTGAATGACTTCTTGCTTGCTTGCAGTCGCTAAGCTCATAAACTTCCTTACATCACCACTAAGGGTCGAAAACTTTACATACAATATCGTGCGGATAGGGCCACGATATTACCTGTTTCCAGGAAGTATGCAACTCCAATTTTTGAACCGAAAATTGCTTTAGGAAACATGAGCGTGAGGGGCAGACCGTTCAAAGGCAGCTCCCGCCATCGGGTCAAGTAATGGAATTGGTGGCTCTGGCGTATTTCGCAGAGTGAATCATTCAAAATCAATGTTCGTCCAACCTTGTAGTCGGGGTTCGGGATTTTCACCCCTTCAGTCTCGGGCAATAGAACGAGGCTTTCTCATAAGCCGTCTCTTTGGTTGGTATCCTGTAAATTTTGATTATTCGGAAACCCTCGGGGCGCGGCATCGAGCACAGGCTTCATCAGCCCACCTTCCGGCCCAGGATGTGTTCAAAGGCATCTTTCAGGGAAGCGGTTCTGAAGACGTAACCCGACGCTAGTAGCTTTTGATTGGATGCATTCGTGCTTGCAAGTAGCAGCGAATCGGCCATCTCACCCAACGCTAGTCGCAGCGCGAAAGTCGGAGCGGAAAATATCGATGGACGGCTGAGTAGGCTTGCGAGAGTCTTAGTAAATTGGCGGTTAGTCTCGGCACCACCAACGAAATTGTAGGGCCCGGAGCATGCAGGGTTCAAAGCCAACCAAACAAACGCGCTCGCGGCGTCTTCCTTGGAAATCCAACTCCAATATTGATCGCCACTCCCCATGTTGCCACCGGCTCCCCATTGGACGACCGGTAGCATCTTCGCAAGCGCTCCAGAGCGAGGGTCCAAAACAATTCCCAGTCGACCGCAGCATCTTCTCGTTCCACATGCATCTAAGATTGACGAGGCGGATTCCCATTTCGACGCCAACTGCCCGAGAAAATCCTGTGCAACTGGAAAGTTTTCGTCAGCAACCGAGTTTCCAATGGAACCGTACATCCCAACTCCGGACGCAGAAACAAACGCTTTCGGAGGGTGCGTCAGGCGGGCGAGTTGCGACGCCAATTTTTCCGTCGCGTCGACTCGGCTTGCAACTAACTCCTTGCGAACCGAATCACTCCAACGCGAATCTGCGATCCCTTTACCCGCTAGATGAATTACCGCATCAATACCATCCAGGTCTTCCGGCCTTGCTAATCCACTCCGCGGGTCCCATGGTGTTGTCGAGACTTTTTGATGGTCCGTGGAAGCCAGCGCTGATGTCGCGGTAGTCTCTGAAGAGCGTGTCCCTTGAGATCGATCGAGCTTGATCACACGATGCCCGAGAACGGTTAAAAGCGAACAAACACTTTTCCCAATGAGCCCATTGCTACCGGAGATTGCGATTCTCTTTGACTCACCTGCCGTCAAGTTGAATAGCGAGTTCCCAAACCGTAGATCCTCCAATGTCTGACGATGCCGAAATCGAAACATCGCATCCAATTTGTTAGACGCGATACCTGCACCGAAAAATTTCCCCAGCGCTCCGAGGGGTAGTTGGTATTCAATCTGGTCCGTTAGAACGCAACGATCTGCATCAACTGCTTCGATGGAATGGGTGTGTTCCCACGCAGCAAATGGTCCGTAGACTTGTACGTCGGAAAACAAACGCGGAGGTTCATAGCGGTCGTGCCTTGCAAGCCAGTCAAGTTGCTTGCCAAGAATATTAGCTCTCAACAAGACCTCGCTACCAGGTAGGATCGAGTTTGCTGATCTCACGACTTCGACTGATTCCCACGGAGGAACCAGGCGATTCAGCGCACCAGGGCGCGCATGATATTCAAATGCAACCGGTTGGGAGACTGGAAGTTCAATCGATTTTTCGAATCTCACGAGTCAATTTCTGGAAGAGCGGCTTCGGAAACCATGCCACGTAGCTTGTCCAAAGCCCGTTTCTCCAATTGGCGAACACGTTCTTTCGACACTCCCAGTTTATCGGCAAGCCGCTGTAGTGTCTGTACGCTACGATGCCCGCCAAGAGAAAACCGAGCTCGAACAATAAACTTTTCACGTCGATCCAAGTGATCGAGCATGATACCAAGCTTACCACGAAGTTCGTCCCAACGCTGAATTGAAATCGACGATTCGTTTTTAGCATCACTCACATCGATACCAGACTCTTGAATGCTGGTGGTGACTTTCAGCCGTTCCTTATGTTTTTGCATCACGATGCGATACGCGTTGCGACGAACCACTTGTGTTGCATAAGTACTAAATCGAAAACCGCGGTCATAGTCAAACTTGTCAACAGCCCGCATCAATCCGACGATCCCGTCACTCAGAAGGTCATCGAAGACATTGTTCGGATTGACAAACTTTTTCACGATCGAAATCACCAGTCGCATGTTGGACTTTACGATTAGATCTCGATACCAATCTGAAGCGCGCACTAACGCATCGATCCGCTTAAGCGACCAATCGGTTGCGTTTTCTAAAGTGAGGGCTTCCTTGCGCTTGGTCGCAAGATGACGCAGGTAGTTCATCCTGCGGAACAGAATCCGCTCCTCTTCTGGAGTTAGCAATCGCGTTTCGCAGAGTCTCGCAAGATGCGCTGGCAGGTCAGTGAGACGAGCAGACCTCACTTTAGTCGCTTCCAGGAGTCCGCTACCGAGGAGGGTGGTTCCCATGATTTCGCTCTCGGCGGAAGGATCGTCGAACCCTTCGTTTCCGATCAAATCGATCTCCGTCGCAAGAATCCGCTTAGTGCGAATCGAAAGTGGCTCGATGATTTCTTCGGGAAACAAAAGCTGCGCGTAGGCAATGAAGGATGCCTCTAGCTTTGGGTTGCGAAAGGTCTTCAGCGATCTAGAGCCCGAGGATTTCGCTTTAATAGGATCCGCGGATTCGGGCTTCCGCACTTTTAGCTTGCTTAACCGTGGCTTTGGGGTCTCCGAGAGAGCAGGGCCATCTTTTATACGTTTTGCTGCGACGCGCTGAATTTTGGGTTTTGCTTCCGTCTTGACTGCCGCCATGAGAACTCTCCTTGGTCAAAATACTTCGAAGCCCGAGGACGAACGTATTAATTACTGAGTCCGTCAGGCTGAACGTTCACCAAACTCAAAAATCGGTCAAAACGTCCAGGTGTTTATACCGCTATCCGTCCAAACAAACAACCAAAATAAAATCAATCGGCGCCATACAACCGGAAAAAAGAAAAGAAATCTATATTTTCAGGAAAGACACTTCCTTTTTTGCGGGATGGGTTATGCTACTTGTGGTGAACGATTACACGGGGCAAAATCGTTCACGTTGAACCTTAGGCTTTTCTTCTGAACGGTGCCCCATGGATGAAATTTTGACCCCAAAGCAGGTTGCACAGGCATTAAACGTTAGCGAATCTTCGATCAAGCGTTGGTGCGATCGTGGCGTTATCGAATCTCTGAAAACCGGTGGAGGGCATCGGCGAATATCGATCGATTCGTTGATGGCATTTCTGGAGTCCACAAATCGGAAGGTGACTGACCCTGAGGCTATCGGGATGATACCCGGCTCCAAAATGGGACTCATAGTCAACTCGGCATCTCCAGGGGGAACCCGATCCTTTACCAAGGAAGAGCATGCGAAGCGACAATTATTCGAGAATGCATTGATCCGTGGCGACGAACGCGAATGT
>JAIYDQ010000490.1 GCA_027487375.1 Planctomycetaceae bacterium | reverse complement strand
GGTTCATCGTTCCGATCATTCGACCTTTAAGTTCTGCTGGCGGCCGCTCCTGCATGAAAACTTGCAATGGGACAGCGTAAACCGCCGCAAATATTCCGACCACAATCAAACCTACAAAGCTCCCCCAGTATCCTAACAAATGAACTCCATTCCCTTTCCAGAATCCGAGGATCGTTAACGCAAGAAGCATGCCCCACAAACCAATGGTTACTTGCCCGCGTGGTTGTATCCGTTTGAAGACAACAGCCGAAACGATTGCCCCCAGCATGATCCCGATAGCGATCCCGCCAACCAATATACTGGTACTCGATTTATTCACTCCAAGTTGTGTAACGCCAAGACTGTTTACAACTGGAACCGCGATGCCCGATATCATCCAAAAAACACAAGACGCGAGAAGCGCGGATAACAACGGACGATCAATGAGAAACATCTTGCTAACAGCCGGTGAAATACCCCAGTCTGCAGCGCGAAGGATGGAGTCGGGCTGAGCAGGCGGTGCAGAGCGTATCCATGTCGATGCCCAAGTTCCAAGAATGGCAATCCCAATACAAACACACGAGGCGATCCAAAGGGGCTTCGCACTTGGACGACCTTGTCCATCGGTCTCCAATAACACATCAAACAAAACCCCCGCGATGACGGTTCCAAAAATGATCGCCAAGAATGTACTCATTAAGATTAAACCATTGGCTTTCGCGAGATCTTTGGAATGGAACAACTCCGGCAAGATCCCATACTTTCCCGGTCCAAAAAAAGTACTGTGGGTTCCCATCAAAAACAGCACGGTCCACGTCCCTGCCATTCCCCATAAGCCGTAAAAGAGAAAAGCGATCATTCCCAACAGCATGACAGCTATTTCAGCCACTTTTGCGACGACAATCACGTCACGTTTGCGATAGCGATCCGACAAAAAGCCGGCCACACCGCTTAACAAAACAAAAGGAAGTGAAAACAAAGCTGTCGCCCAACCTTGCACATCTCCCTCGGTCGCTTGACCAGCAACCTGGGCTGCCCCCGCTAACACAACCGGGATCGAAAGCAGCAAGACAATTTGCTTGAACAGATTATCGTTAAACGCACCAAGAAACTGCGTGATCGCAAGCCCCCAAAAGGCCTTATCGCTCAGCAGTGGCTTGTCGACCATCCCATCGACACGCCGTTCTGATCCAATGTTTTCCATGGGTACCCGATCGAATCCATTTGTGATTGTGTGCGTTCAAGACGCCAAAGTTCTCGTTCACTCGAAACGAGCACCCTCGCATTCTACAACGACACCGATCGATCGAAAGCACCGGTAGTTTGGGACCATTGTCCCGAACGAATAAGTATCTTGTTAGACGGACGGGACGATGGTCCCATCCTACGTTGATTTACAGCCTTTTTCAGGCAACGCCAAATTCACCATAATTCAACTGTAAAATCCTACACAGACGCCTCAACCAAAGCCGAACCCATCGTGACCCCTGGAGCGGGAAGCTTACTTTCTCCGGTCAAGTAAATATCGATCGCTCGAGCGGCACCCCGGCCTTCGTTGATAGCCCATACGACCAACGACTGCCCACGTCGGCAATCACCAGCAGCGAAGACACCTGGCACGTTCGTCGTAAACTTGCCGTGCTCAGCCTTGTAGTTGCTTCGCGCATCGTATTCCAAGCCCATCATTTCAGAGACATAGTTCTCTGGCCCAAGGAATCCCATCGCGAGAAGGACAAGGTCGGCCTCGATGATCTGCTCCGATCCATCCACTTCTTTCATGACCATCCTGCCATCCACTTTTTCCCACTTCACTCGAACGGTCCGAATGCCTTTGACGTTGCCCTTTCCATCGTCCAAGAATTCCTTGCTGAGAATCGAATATTCACGAGGATCTATACCAAATTTTTCCTGAGCTTCCTCGTGACCGTAGTCGCTTCGGAAAATTCGAGGCCATTGTGGCCAAGGGTTATCCGAGGCTCGCTCTTCAGGTGGTTTCTCAAGCAGCTCAAAGTTCACTAGTTGGCTGCATTCATGACGAAGACTTGTGCCGATGCAATCACAACCAGTATCACCACCACCGATGACAACGACCTTCTTCCCCTTGGCAGAGATGAATTTGCCGTCAGCATGGTTGCTATCAAGCAAGCTAGCGGTGTTTGCGGAAAGGAACTCCATCGCAAAGTAAACACCTTTAAGTTGTCGACCAGGGATCGGCAAATCTCGAGGCTTCGTTGCACCAGTGGAAAGCAAGACCGCGTGGTTTTCCGCCATCAATTGCTTTGGATCAACGTTCACACCAACGTTGGCCTTCGTAATAAATTTGACACCTTCTTCACGCATCAAATCGAGTCTTCGTTCAACATCTCCCTTATCTAGTTTCATGTTGGGAATGCCATACATTAACAAACCACCGATCCTATCGGAACGTTCGTAGACAGTTACCGAGTGACCAACCTTGTTCAGCTGATCGGCCGCAGCTAAACCAGCAGGTCCGGAGCCGATGATCGCGACACTTTTTCCGCTGCGAGACTTTGGCGGATTCGCTTTAACCCAACCCTCTGCGAAGCCTTTATCGATGATCGCCGATTCAATATTCTTGATTGAAACCGGTGGGTTCGTGATTCCTAGTACACAAGCTCCCTCGCAAGGAGCCGGACAAACGCGTCCAGTGAACTCGGGGAAGTTATTTGTCTTGTGTAAACGGTCTAGGGCATCGCGCCATCGCCCGTTGTAGACCAAATCGTTCCACTCTGGAATCAAATTATCAATTGGGCATCCTGTTGCCGACTGGCAAAATGGGACACCGCAATCCATGCAACGTGCGCCTTGAGTTCGCAACTGCTGCTCGTCTGGCTCGGTATAGATTTCTTTGTAGTCATGCAGCCGCACAACAGGCAATCGCCAGGCAGTCTTCTTACGATCGTACTCTTTAAATCCGGTTGGCTTTCCCATGGTTCCTTGTCCCGTTTATCTACAAATCAAATGTTAAAAATATAGTTTTATTGAGAGGCTTTAGCCTCAGGTTTCCTGAGCCGTAGGCGCTAGCCTCGGGTTTCTTCTATCTCAGATAATCTGGCTTATCTCCTATCGGGGCCTCGGGTGCGACGTGCCAAGTTGTTTGGGAATCGACACCCGTGGCTAGCGCCATCGGCTCAGGGATTTCACCCTCTAAGCTTTGGCTAATTTTCCTGCCGGAGCCTTAGTCGTTTGGGCTTTCATCTCTTCCAGTACTCGCTTGTAATCGGTTGGCATTACTTTGACGAATCGTGGAAGCGTTGCATCCCAATTGTCGAGCACGCGTTTTGCGACTGCTGATTGAGTGAATTGCAAGTGGCGTTCGATCAAGCCCTTCAGTTCACTGATGTCTTCCTCAGCAACAACCTTTTCAAGTTCGACAGTTCCAAGATTGCAACGAATCGGGAAATCACCGTCCTCATCAAGCACGTAAGCGACACCGCCACTCATACCTGCGGCAAAGTTACGTCCTGTTGCTCCCAAGATCACAACGCGACCACCTGTCATGTATTCACAACCGTGATCGCCAGAGCCTTCGATGACTGCGACGGCACCACTGTTACGAACAGCGAATCGTTCAGCCGCTCTCCCTCGGAAGAAGACTTCACCCATCGTCGCGCCGTACAAGCATACGTTACCAACGATAATGTTCTCTTCCGCCTTGAAGCTCGACTCCTTCGGTGGGTAAACAATAATGCGGCCTCCCGAAAGCCCCTTGCCAACATAATCGTTCGCATCGCCTTCGATTTCCAATGTCACGCCATGAGCCAAGAAGGCACCAAAGCTTTGACCAGCAGAACCCGTGAAGTTGATATGAATCGTGTCCGTTGGCAAGCCTTTTTGGCCGTGCACTTTAGCGATCTCGTGCGAAAGAATCGTACCAACCGTTCGATTGATATTGATAATTGGCAAGTGGAACTGGACTGGCTTTTTCGTTGCAATCGCATCACGACAACGAGGAACAATTTGCGTGACGTCAAGCGATTTTTCTAAGCCGTGATCTTGTCCAATTTGGCAAATCACACCCACGTTCGCATGAGCCTTCTTGGCCGGTCGCAAGATTGGAGTCAGGTCCAATCCGTCTGCTTTCCAGTGCTTAACCGCCGCGTCAATACCGAGGCATTCAGTATGCCCAACCATCTCGTCGATAGTCTTGAACCCGAGCGATGCCATGATCTCGCGTGTATCTTCGGCAACCATGAACAGATAGTTCACGACATGCTCGGGCTTACCAGCGAACTTCGCTCGAAGATCAGGATCCTGCGTAGCGATACCAACCGGACAAGTGTTCAAGTGGCACTTGCGCATCATGATGCACCCAAGTGTTATCAATGGAGCAGTCGCAAAACCAAACTCTTCAGCACCCAGTAACGCAGCGATAACCACATCCCGTCCAGTCTTTAAACCACCGTCAGTTTGTAGAGTTACACGCGAGCGTAAATCATTTAGCACAAGCGTCTGGTGTGCTTCCGCAATACCAAGCTCCCACGGCAATCCCGCATGCTTGATACTCGTCAGCGGGCTAGCTCCCGTTCCACCGGTATCACCTGAAATCAGAATATGATCCGCGTGAGCCTTGGCGACGCCAGAGGCAACCACACCGACACCAACTTCACTCACAAGCTTCACACTCACCCGAGCACTCGGGTTGCTATTTTTCAAGTCGTGAATCAATTGAGCCAAGTCTTCGATCGAGTAGATATCGTGGTGAGGAGGCGGACTGATCAGACCCACACCAGGCGTGCTATATCGAATTCTCGCGATGTATTGATCGACTTTCTTTCCGGGCAATTCACCACCTTCGCCAGGCTTTGCTCCTTGCGAAATCTTGATCTGAATTTCTTCTGCGTTTGCAAGATACTCAATCGTGACACCGAAGCGCCCGGATGCAACTTGCTTGATCGCAGACTTCTTCGAGTCTCCGTTTGGAAGCGGCGTAAACCGGACAGGATCTTCACCACCTTCGCCAGTGTTGCTCTTACCGCCAAGTCGATTCATCGCGATTGCAAGGGTCTCATGAGCTTCAGCGCTGATCGAACCAAGCGACATCGCACCCGTACAGAATCGCTTCACGATATCCTTTGCGGACTGTACTTCTTCGATCGGAATAGCTGGCCCAAAGACGTTTGGCTTTAATTCAAACAGCCCACGCAACGCATAACGCATTTTCGAGTCACGATTAATATGGTCTGCAAAGCGTCGATAAGCATTCTTATCTCCCGCTCGTGCAGCGACTTGGATGTCGGCAATCGCAGCCGGATCCCAACCGTGTCGCTCCCCTTCGGCACGCCAATGAAACTCGCCAAGATTCGGCAGCATCGTTTGCTCCGACGAAGGCTTATCCGGATAACCCAAGCGATGTCGACGAAGGCCTTCTTCAGCAAGAATATCAAAACTGCAACCTTGAATACGGCTGTTCGTTCCGACGAAGCAACGATCGATCACCTCAGTCTTCAAGCCGAGTGCTTCAAAGATCTGTGCACCTTTGTAACTTGCAAGAGTACTGATCCCCATCTTCGCCATGACCTTCAACATTCCCTTGGCAACTGCCTTGCGATAGGCGGCCACGATCTTGTCGTCATCGGCGTACTTATCTGCATCCAACAAACCGTCGCGGCTCGCTTGCCAAAGTGATTCGAATGCCAAGTACGGGTTGATCGCGTCCGCACCATAACCAACCAGAAGGCAGAAATGATGGACTTCGCGAGCTTCACCCGTTTCGAGAACGATACCGATTTGAGTTCGTTTGGCAGCGCGTACCAAGTGGTGGTGAACTGCTCCGCAGGCCAATAAAGTACTCACTGCGACACGATTCTGGCTGGTCGCCCGATCACTTAGAACGATGATCGTGTACTTGTCGCGAATTGCTTCGGATGCTTCTTCGCAGATCCGATCGAGTGTCTGTGTGAGACCTTCTTTACCGAGCGACCGATCGTAAGTGATATCGATTGTCTTGGTCTTCCAACCTTTGTTCGACATGTGCTGGATTGCAGCCAGCTCTTCATTCGTCAAAATCGGATGCGGAACAAGCAATCTGTGTGCATGCTCGGGAGTCGCGGCAAGCAAATTTTGCTCGGGACCAATGTAGCACTCTAAGGACATAATGATGTCTTCACGAATACTATCGATCGCCGGGTTTGTAACTTGTGCAAATAGCTGCTTGAAGTAGTCGTAAACCATACGTGGCTGATCAGACAAGCAAGCGATCGCTGAATCGTTCCCCATCGATCCGATTGGATCCTGAAGGGTCGCAATCATCGGCAACAAGAAGAACTGCATCGTTTCCGTGGTGTAGCCGAATGCCTGCATACGTGCGAGCAATGTCTCAGGATAAAATCCGTGCGGCTCATCCTTCGGCTTTAGATCATCCAGGGTGATTCGATTTTCTTTTACCCATTGCTTGTAGGGCTTGCTGACGGCTAAACCATTCTTGAGTTCAGCATCTGGGATCAAGCGACCTTCTTGAAAATCAATCAAGAACATACGACCTGGTTGTAGCCGACCTTTCTCTTTGACGATCGCTGGATCAACGACCAACACGCCCACTTCGCTGGCCATGATGACTCGATCATCAGTCGTCAAATAGTATCGACTAGGACGAAGCCCATTTCGGTCAAGAGTTGCACCAATGTAGTGACCGTCGGTGAATACGATCGATGCTGGTCCATCCCACGGTTCCATCATCGTGCTGAAGTACTCGTACATTCCACGTTTGTCTTCCGACATCGTCTCATGCTTTTGCCAAGCTTCTGGCACCATCATCATGACAGCCTCTTGAAGCGTTCGACCGTTCATCAGCAAGAACTCAAGGCAGTTATCAAAAGTACCCGAATCGCTGCAATGAGGTTCAACAACAGGAAACAAACCTGGAAGCTGATC
>JAIYDQ010000124.1 GCA_027487375.1 Planctomycetaceae bacterium | reverse complement strand
GCTTTATCACGACGGCACTGTTGCTAAAGGAAAGACCTATGTCGAGCCCGCTCTGCAGCTCGATTTACGAGTCGTCCCGCAAGATGACGGGTCCGCATTTGTCTCAATACAACCCGAAATCCAATACGGACCTTTCAAGCAAAAAATTGTAGGTCAACAAGAGTTCGCTCTTCGCCGTGAGTTAAAGCGGGATTTCGATACGTGGCGCGAGCTGCAAATTAAACACCGAATGAAGCCAGGCCAGATGATGATGGTTAGCGCAGTGACTCCCAAGCGAGGACTCGGCGAACACTTCTTCTTTACGGAAACAGTATCCGGTACTACGGAGCAACTTGTGCTGCTCATGCGACTCGGGCAAGGTAAATCCAACTCCGCGTTTGAGAGCAAGCGGTAATGCAACCTTGAGCAGTTGTTGCCTGCCGTTGTCAGCCTACGGAGAGGCTGACCTACGAGCATGTAGCCAAGTCTCTCCGCAGACTTGGGCATCATGCAAGTTTCTACATAGACCTTGGTCAGTCTCACGAATTGCTGTTCAGTCGTGTGTTGTCAGCCTACGGAGAGGCTGACCTACGTTGTCGGACGCTACTCGATGCTACTTCAAACCAACAGCCGCTGTTTGAAACGCCTTCCTAACGTTTGAGTTATCGCCATTTTGAAAATTCGATCGCTGGACCATCATGATGTAAATTCGA
The DNA here is from genome assembly GCA_027487375.1 of Planctomycetaceae bacterium. Taxonomy (GTDB): domain Bacteria; phylum Planctomycetota; class Planctomycetia; order Pirellulales; family Pirellulaceae; genus JAIYDQ01. Next base: position 28,587 of record JAIYDQ010000124.1, on the reverse strand, counting down.
TTCTTTATCGGATCGATCCATGCCTGCGTCCCAAAGGCGCCACCATGCCCAAACGTACCCGGCGAAAGCATCTCCGTGACCCCTTGAGGCTCCCTTACAACACAGCAACCAACACCCCATCCGTTACCAGGCGTAAACGCAGTCACCAAATCACCGGTGTTGATTGTTCGAAACGTTTTTACTGCATCGGCACTCAAAATCTTCTTGCCTGCGACTGTACCTTCGCTCAACAACATTTGGCAGAACTTTGCATAGTCGCCGGCTGTTGAGAACAATCCACCGTTCGCAGCTGGCATCCTGTTTCGATCAGTTGGACTTGATCCGTCGAGTAACCAAATCGGTTTCGGCTCAAGTTGTCCTGCTTCAGTGCGTTGATAGGCGGTGGCAAGTCGCAAGTTCTGTTCATCAGTCAAATAGAAACCGGTATCGGTCATACTCAGCGGTTTGCATAATCGCTCCTCGACGAATTTATCAAAACTCATTCCCGAAACAACTTCGACTATCCGCGCGGCCGTGTTGATACTTGTTTGGCTGTATTGCCATTTGCTACCTGGTTTGAAAACCAACGGAAGCTCGGCATACTTCTTTATTGCTTCCTCGAGTGTTGATGATGCGTAAGTATTGGGAGCAGGGATTTCTCGCATTCCAGAAGTATGGTTCATCAATTGCCGCACAGTAACAACATGCTTTTCACCATCTTCGGTTCTCAAGGCTGACATAGAAGGCAAGTGCCTTTCGATCGGATCGTCTAAGGCAATCTTTCCTTCATCGACCATCATCATCACGCAAACTCCAGTGATCGGTTTGCTCATCGACGCAATCCAGAAAATAGAGTCCTTCTTCATCTCTGTTTTCTGAGCAATGTTAGAAAGGCCCGTCGCATGAAAATCGAGCAACTGATCTTTGTCAGCCACAATGGTCACGGCTCCTGCGATCTCGTTTTGTTCAATCGCACTTTGGATGGCTTGTACAGTTGGTTTAACCGCGGCTTCGATTTCTTGCCCATAACAGAACACGCACCCAAGCATCGAAACCCAACAAAAGCCGAGAGCGAATAGTCGTGTGGCACCGAAAAAGCGATATGTCGCACAAGGAAGAAAGCGATTTGAGGGCATGAGAGCGCGATCAATTGAGAGAGTAAGGAAACAAAGCCAGACGGCGTCGGTAGTTTGCCTTATTGTATCATCTCAGCCCTGGTGCAATTGAAGCAGCAAAAACTGCTTAAATGTTCAGAAACCAGCAATCCGAATCGCGCTTTCCCGAATCGCCGATGCTGCTATTCCTGACAATTTGCTATTCGTCTTCAAGATCCAGCTCGCAAGACTCATCCCACGGGTCGAAAGGGTCTTCGAAGGACTCCCACGCCTCAGGACCAAGGGCCAACTCCTCATTCGTAAGAAGGCAGGCTTCAAGCATTTCTGTAATCTCGGATCTGTTGAGATATTGCCCAATCAGAACCAGTTCGATCCGCCGATCTCCCCAAGGCTCCATCCAAACCTCATCGATCTCCGCGGCAAACTCCTCGTCGTCAGGCCACTCGGACTGGTCTACGGCGGCAGCCCACATGCCTGTCGGATTCAAACTATACAGAACCCCGGCTTGAGACCATTCACCAGCTCGGTGATTACGGGTCGCTAGCCAAACAGCCCCCTTCGATCGGACGACAGGATCAAAGTCGGAACTTTCTACAAGAGCGAAAAATCTCGCCGGGTGAAATGGGCGACGAGCCGTAAATGCAAAGCTACTGAATCCGTACTCTTCCGACTCCGACACTTCGTCACCGCGATCCACAACCAGCCAATCGCGATGCCCCGCCGACCACTCTTCCGAATACAAATTCGTATTCAAAACGCTTTCCAATGGGACGTTTCCTTTGGATGCCCTCACGATTTTAGCGGTCGGGTTCACCAACTCTAAGAATTTCTCGATTTCTCCAATCTGCTCTTCACTAGCGATGTCACACTTTGTGATGACGAGCACGTTCGCAAATTCGATTTGGTCCATGAGAAGATGCACTACGTCGCGATCATCATCCTCGTTGATGCCCAAGCCTCGTTCGACCAACCCGTCAGCAGAATCAAAATCCAATCGAAAGTTGACAGCATCTACCAGCGTAACCAAGGTGTCCAATCGCGATATCTTTGAGAGGCTGTTCCCTTCCTCGTCTTCGAATGTGAATGTTTCTGCGACCGGAAGAGGCTCCGAAATTCCAGTCGATTCGATTAGTAGGTAGTCGAAGCGATTTTGCAAAGCCAGTGAACGGACTTCTTTCAGCAGATCCTCACGTAGAGTACAGCAAATACAACCATTGCTCATCTCGATAAGCTGTTCATCGACACGGCTTAGATTCGCGTCCCCTTTTGCCACAAGCCTCGCATCGACATTGATTTCGCTCATATCGTTGACGATGACCGCTACCTTCAGCCCCTCACGATTAGCAAGTATTTGATTCAGAAGCGTAGTCTTTCCCGCACCCAGGAAACCCGACAAAAGCGTAACCGGTAGACGCTGCATAAAAATCTCGCCAAAAAACTTTTCAATATCAATGCCCATACGCATACGTTATGCAAGTGTATAGTGATACTAAAAAGAAAACAACCAATGTCAATGCCAAAGCAATAAAATGGGATGCCGGCAGTCACGAACGAAAGGCTTTGTTGAATTCCTCCTAGTGCTTTGTCCAGATTAACAACTGGGGTTGGCTATGATGTGGTATTGGCTTCCACCCTGTGATTCCGCCTCGTTACACAGGCTGGAAGCCTATGCCACTATTAGCCTTACACTAAAAACATATCTGGACAATGCACTAGGCATCTGCTTTGAAACGGCGTTCTGTTGCCGAAGTTCCTACTGCAGTACTGGCCCACGGGCCGATAAAACCTAAGCAGCCGGCGATAGCCACGCTACACGTTCCAACGCAAGCGAGCGGTTAGTCGTTTGAACTCAGCTAACACCCGAAGCTCACGAAAAACACCCTTCTCATCACCCAAATGCAGCTCACGCCACGTTCAGTAGTAAGACCTTTTGTAATGAAATTGAAACGTATACGTCTACTCTGACTTTTGCCGCTTCACGTGATCGATCGCAAGGCGGACCATCTGTTCAAGTCCATCTGTCATTTCGGGATGAGGACTAAAACAAATAACTCGACCATTTCCAAACGTACCCTTTGCGATCGCGGTTGTCCCCTTCATGACGCCCTCCGGAGCACCGTTCTTAGCAATTTCCGTTTCGAAAGTTGCAACTGTCTCGTAGTCTTCAATATCTGGTCGGTTACCAGGAGCCAATAATGGACCTTGAGCGTAGTGAATCGAGAGTTTGTTGTCATTGGCTCCGAGGAATTTGCGACCAGCGTCCGTTATCGAGATTTCGACAGTACCTTTACCTCGATTCCAATGCTGCCGATCTAGAACTTTCGCATCCAGAATATTAAGTGACCAAGAGTAGTCCGCCGAAGCTAAGTAGGCGCCTGCACAAATCCCGATGAAGCCTCCACCAGACTTGACGAATCGACGAATTGCGTCTCGGCCATCTTCGCCAAGGTGCCGCCCCTGCCCACCTCCACTACCACCAGGTTGTATCAACAGATCCAACTCAGCAAGTTTACCCGACCGAATATCATCAGCCTTGAGTTTCGTTACTGAAACACCGTCGAACTTACTCAAAACCGACAATAGATTTTCAACACTTGCGCTGGCTCCCTCATCTACGTAGAGACCGACACGCAAGCCATTACCTGATAGATCGCCAGTGGTTCTATTGCCTTTGGCCGCTGGTAAATCTTGCGGCGACTGTTTCTCAGTACCGGGCAGATACTTGGCGGAAAACTCTTGAATCGCATTCGCAATCTTATCAGCGGTTTCGCCATTTGCCTTAAGGTCACGCAAACTCAATCCCAGCTCAAGTTGAATGGCATCAACCGTCCCGCCATCACTACTCCCATGTGTGATGACCGTGTAACCTCCATCAAAGCTGGGGTTTTCATGTTCTGACGAACCAACCGCAGGAATCACTGGGATACCCTGCTTAGCAAGTAAGCCCAATAAACTCGATTCCCCTTGCAAAGCGTCGATCCCATAACGGGTAATCAAATGCTTCGTCGTCTTTCCGTTCTGAGTCCCGCGGAAGATCACCTTCGGATCTGCCGCTTGCCCATGAATATCAATCAATGCGCCTCGCCCCCACCGTCTAATAATTTCTGACCGAGCGTCCGAGATCGCCTGATGATAAGTCTCATAAAACTCTTCGGCCTCCGGCGACTCATACGCATCCCGAGCTCTTCGGTTTGCATCGAGATACTGCCGATGGAAACGGGCGATGACTACATAAGGACGATTACCCATTTTTGCCTCAATAGCATCTGCTAATTTCTTGGCAAGCTTATCTGTGTAAACGTCCGACACCGATGCGAACTTATCAACCCCCTTGCCAAGTCGTTTCGATACCCCTGGAATAGACTCACTACCACCATGAGGAGCGGTAAGAATGATCGGCAGATCGCCAGCCTCAACAAAGATCAGCTCTTTCGGTGATTGCGCTTCGAGTTTCTCTTCGAATCCACTCGCGAAACACGCCCCCCCCAACAAAGCCACACGAAGCACGGATCGAAGAATCGTCATCGAGAACATTGTTTGCCTTCGCAAAAAACCAAGAAGCAGCCCTGTCAAATCGGAAGCCTTCGGTACTCAGAACTTTTTAATAATAACATAAAAACCACTGCGAAGACTATGAAGCCAGCTTCGAATTACCAAAGCCACCAGGCACCCGAAGCTAGAACGTAGACCGCCAACAGTAAGTTGCTAGTCGCGTGCGCAACGATGCACAACCAAAGATCACGCCTCCAATACAAAAGCCCATTAAGCAAAAGACAATACACCGCAGCCGCAAACCACTCGGGATGAGCCAGCACAAAAAGCACGACGAGGGTAAGCGATGAATTCAGCGTGTAAGTCCCAAGGGGTACCTTCTCCCAATCCGGATCAATTAGCCACCGCAGCAAAAATCCTCGCCAAAAGATTTCCTCGACGATCGGTACTACAATCGCAATTCCAATCAAACGAACCAATACAAATCCCCAAATAGCTCCAACACTCTTGAGATTTTCAAACGGATTGTAACTGACGCGATCGCCCGGCTTCAAGAAATCGGGCAGCCATTGCGTCACCCAAGTCTCCAGTCGTAAGTGACTCAAAGCAATCCATGCAGCAATACCAACTACACCCACCAACACTCCAAGCCACACGTTTCCGTGTACGAGTAATATCGTTTCACGCCTCAGTAAAAACCAAGTCACCCCTCCCACAAAAGCAACCATAGCCGCATAGGCAACTGGATACCACGCGACGCCTAGACTCGCGATGAGACTCGTTCCAAGCAAGTATAAAACAAAAGGAACAACAAAAGGCAAAGGACTCTTGGGGGGCATTCGTAAGTTCTATGTGAAAGAATCGATTTTACTTTGGTGTTAGAAGACTCAAGTGATGTGCGCAGTGAGCTAACTGAAGAGAAACCAAATCTTCGTGAGTTAACGGACCAAACAACGGCGAAGGATGGATGTAGCCTTGATGTTCCCTTAGTCGATATATCGCTTTGCGCAATCGTTCGACTGAGGGTTGAAATTCCTCCGTCGGTTTGTGCACAGTCTGAGGAATCGTAGGCTGATTGTAAGCCATCCGCTGTTCTGTAATCATCTTCTGAAGCAACGCACGACCGCGAGTCATTCGCAACAGTCCAACAAGCAGCGAAACAACCAACGGCGACTTAGGAAAACCATCGATCGGAAACGTCATCCAATCCGCAAGATGCTCGCAAGTCTGAGACAAATCCCAATTCTTAGTCGCAACGTATCCATTTAGTACGAGCCCATCCAGATCGTCAAGAACTTCTTGAAGATTGTTAAATCTTAAATCTTTTCGCATCGTCATTTAGGCGTAATCCTTCTTTTCTCTATCGCTTACCCAGTTGTAAAAAGTGTTCAAAGAATTGGTAAATCACTTCGTTCGATTCTGCATTCGGGGAGTGCTCCGGGCGATTCGTCATGCCGACGCGATTCTTGTAGCCTAGTAGACGATTTACATCAATTGTGTGGCCCAGTGGTTGCCATCGGGATTCGGGATCTTCAGAGCCTCCCGATACGAGCATGGGTCGAGGTGCCATCAAAGCGTGTAACTCGTGAAGGTCACGGCCTTGCCGTATCAATTCTGGATAAATGCCCTTGGCTGGGTTGTCAGTTGTAATGAGCCCGCGTTTGCGCCAAGGTTTCGGGTGGTAGCCCAGATACCAAGGCTCCCAGTAGTTAATGCTTGGGCGATCATCCTGAAAAACTATTCCCGGATCAGACCATGCGGCGGCAGCAAATTGATCATCCAGACAGGAAGCAAACATCGCCCACTTTCCTCCGAAAGAATGACCAACAATACCGATTCGTGTGGCGTCAACTTCGGGCCGCTTCGAGAGGGCTCGACGAGCTGTAGAAGCGGCATACGCAAGCATCGAAAGCGGTTGAACTTTTGCGTCATCAATGCTCGGATGATAAAGGCCGTACGTCTGTGATTTCGTCGCTTCCGTTGTTCCAAGCGAGAGCGTCACAAACCCTCGTTTAGTAAGCTGATATGCATAGTCGCGGTATTCACCCTTCTCGCCAATCGCAGTCTCCGGTTCATAGTAAACGGTAATGACTGCAGGCTTCGAACCTTCACCATCCGGAATTAACAAATACCCAATAGTAGATTCGCCAGGAATCCACTGCAGCCTGACTTTGAGCTGTTGAAAGTTTTCTCGGCGGGTCGATTCGATCACTTCCAACTCGGCGTTCTCAATAGGCGGTGGCCACTCCCCCATTAACTCATGCCACCGTCCCAATATCTCTTTGCGTCGTTTCTGCCACTGTTGAGGTGAATTGGCAATCGTCCCATCAAAAAACTGCAACGGAGATCGGTACGCGCCTCGATCATCTATCCATTTAGAAGGAATAGAAAAGTATGTAGCCAAACTGCTCGGCATGGTATCGTCTGCTCTCGATTTGTTCAGAAGTAGAACAACGAAACCGATATGCAAAACAAGCAAAAACGATCGAATCATTTGTAGCCAAAATCAAAATCGATACGGTGGATGCGACTCATCATCGCCAATGATGTGTAAAGGATACAGAAAGCAGCAAGATCTTGACAGGATTCTGTTTTCCAATTCATCGGAACACTCAAAAACAGATGAGCTCTAGCTGGAAAACGCCAGGTTGAGCACGGTAATCGATCGCAACCGTTTGGGAGTACGTCCTTTATGTGCCGAGCACTTTAGATTTGCCAAATGCGGCTAAAGCTAGAGCTTCAGCGCACCACCTGGCGCTGTCCAACTAGACTCCCCTCGCATAAGCCTACTTTTTGTAAGACGATTTAATTCGTAATACCTGCTTTTCTGCACTGCGCCGATATTCGCACTACACGTCGTCTGACTCAATTTATTAGTACGAGACCTATTTCATGGAGCATTAGTAACGTTGAGATAATACCCCATTGGTGATAGGGGAGAATCTACGATACGCTCCCTGGCGTTTTCGCCGAAGCGACCGACGGGCTATACCGTCTGAATTGGAAGTACAAATAAGCTAAGACTCATGATCGACATTCGCGATGAATTTGATGAAGCGAGGACTTTCAGTCTATGTGCTTGTGATAACGGATTGGGTTCCTATTTGTTGGACGATTAGCAAAAGGCAATAAACAGCTCCGCGTTTATAGAAATCTAGTGAAATGACATTCATCCATGATTGTTTACTGCGCCACACTCTTGGTTCCCGTTGGTGCTGCACCAATACGAACGCCTTCCGGGATTGGCCGAGCTGCGGAGAGAAAGCCTCGCTGAAAGAGGACGTCTTTCAGTTCCCGATACGCGTCAAAGCTATCTGGATAAACCCATGCTGTTGGAACTATATCGCGAGCGTTATATCTCGTTAGCTCAATCGCGAGCCGACCGCCATCCGACATAGCTTGTGCCACGGATTCAAAGACAACCTCATCCGTTGCGTCTATCTCGAATTTCTCTAGAGACAGTAACTCGCCAATGCTTTGGGCGTATCCATTGCTCATCAGACCTCGCTTCCGAACCAAGCTGAATTCCATGATGAATCCATCAATTGGCCCCAACTGATCTCGGATTCGATCCTTTCTCGAAGAACTTGAAGAATTAACCATGTTCGAAACGCGTTTTTTCAATGCATCAACAAGAGGGTCCCATGGAATGACCGCAATTCTTCCTTGTTTGACCATTAAGTGCAATTCTTTCGTGAACACGGTACGAGCCATAGGTGTTGGCAAGTGCTGCAATACGATGGGGGCGTTGTTTTCCGAGTTGGCAACCGATAGTGCATCGTTCAGAACAATCGATAATTGATTTCGCTTTTGTTCTAGCTCGGTCACGACTTGAAAATTTTCAATCTGCTGTTTGCGTGACTCGTCCAGAGAGGCCGTCAACTGGTTGATCTTTTCTTTGAGTATCAAATTGTTCTCGAGTACTTTATTTCGTTCAATCTCTCTGTATTGGGTCTCCATGCCATAAAGTGCCAATTCCTTTTCGTGCTTCTGCACTTCTTGAAGGTAGGCTTCTGCTACTCGAGTCGGCTCGGCCAAGGTCTTGTGAATTTCATCGGCGGCCGTTTTATCTAGTGAGGCTTTTACAAACTTGCTAGATTGAACGCCTAGCACTACCACCAAGATGATCATCACGCCTACCAAGTTTGCCACGATGTCCAAGAAGGAATCGTCGCCGTGGCCAAAATCATCTTCTGAGTCACCGTCCATCGTTCGTTTTCGCTTTCAATTGTTCATCGATTCGAATTACTTTGGAAGCGGATAAACCGCCTCACTGTTCTCGAACTCGAGATTGAGCCGCTTGAGTATCCACGCTAGCCGTTCCATGCTGCTTCCAGTATCGGAATAAACATGCGTAATGACCTTTGGCATCCAATAGCCGTCTGCGATCGCTTGTCCCCACAGGTTGATTCTTTCATCAACGATTCCAGATAGTTTATTGCCCGCAGCAGATGGACCTTCGTTCAAACTGATCGCTGCGTCAACTCGATTTAAATCAAGATCATCTGCGACAAGCCACCTATCGGGTAGCACATGGATATGGATTTCGCGAACGACCGGAGTTTGGTTTTGACGGCTTCTCAGATTGCGCCATTGCCCGCCGACTGAGTTGCTACTGCTGTTTGAATCGGATGATTTCTGCTTGTCTTTGGCGTTTCCAGACATTTTCGAAGAAGATCCAGCGTTGGGCTTTTGCCCTGAGTTGACCTTTGCCAAATTCTTAGATGGATTACGGGGTTCGTTCGAAGTTGACGCCAACGAAGTGGATTGTTTGGGTGATGCAAATGGTGTTGGTGAATGTGTTGTGTCGGCTAAAGGATCATTACTGCCCGGAGCTGAACCTACGTTATTGCTGCCGTTATAATTGGACATACTGATTGATTGCACGGAGTCTCCTGAGCTCCTGGATAAGCCTGAATTTTGGTTCGCCGCATTTTGATTTAAAGAATCAGTCGCTGTTTCACTTCGAGACTGCGTGTTGGCGTTACCGCTTCCGTTTGGGGGCCCTTGTCCACTCGAATCATTACCGTCGACTGATCCGCCAATGGGTGCTTCACCTCCGAACATACCCGCGTAGGACCTACCCACTTCATCGAAAGGAACATCCGAACCCTTTTCCTCTTCATTCTCGCCCGGTGACTCACCATCAAGCGACTCAGACTGGCGCGCGCTTCTCGGCGTTTGTGACATTTGTATTTTTCCCATGCCACCAGGAGACTTATTCATTTGATTCATCGCACCGGCGGGAAGCTCTTCAATCATTTCCCATGTTGTTGAACTGCTGATCCCGGAACGCTTATTTGCGATTTGACCAATGTTATCAGTCCGGTCCTGCGTCTCGTCGTTCTCGAATGTGTCTTCATCCCAGCTTTGAGAATCACGAAACGCACGTGGCATCGCGGCAAGAAGAGCGATTTGACGCTCCTTAGCCGCTGCCACAGTTGTCTGGATTTTCTCTCGCGTGCCAGGTTGGCTTGGTGGAAACGCTAGTCGCAAATCGGAGCCTATCAGCTCGTAACCGAAATGGTCATCCCAACCACCCATCGCCGAACGAGCATAAGCGTACGTCTTTATTCCATCGGGACGTACAAGCAACAGCGGGTAGGGAGCCGATACACCTGAGAAATTGTTGTCTAGTTTTTCATATTCGGATCGCAAAAGTCTCAGAACAGCGTCCAGTGGATTTCCTGGTCCGTAGGGTGGTTTAAGCGCTTCCATATCGACCAAAAAACCTTCGGGTTGAACGATTACGCCAGAAGCTACACACTCGAGATAGATTGGACGCCTGGAAGTACCGTTGGGGCCACTGTACGGAACGATCGCAAAAGCGGGTGGCTTGTTTGAGTCTTCCTTCGACTGCTCATCGAGCTGCTTTTCGAGTTTCGAGATTTCGTCTTCTAATGCCTTGATCGACGGCTTTTGTGTTTCCTTGGTTTTATCATTGAGCAACTCCGATTCAATCTGTTTTGCTGTGGCGGCCAGTACAGCTGCCTCGTCGTGGAGCCGAGTTATATGGTCTTCCAAAAACGCAAGCTGACGACGACCGCGATCCAATTCAGACTGTTGCTTGATACGTACCGCTTCTAATTCACCTGACACGAACTGGACATCATCCGAAGTCTCCGCGATCTTATCTAAATTCTCTTTGCGTTCGCGAATGATGCCGCCTTTCGTATCGCTTACGATGAGAATCAAAATAAGTACGAGAGCACCCATGGTACAAAGAAGTACTGCCATAAACGGCAGTAAACTGGGCATCATCGAATCTCGACGACTCTTGTACTCAATCATGCAGCCCGCTTTCGAATTGGTAGGGACTCTGCATCATGATGAACACGGAGAGCACCGTGTCGTTCTAACTGCGTGCCCAAGTACGCGACTGCTTCCGTCATACAGATCGCTGTCTGCTGAAATCGATCCACGTCGCTTAAGCTTCGAAGGTTTTCGTTTAGAGACCGTTCGAGTGCGACGATTTCACCTGTTTGTTCAAGGACGTTTTGCAACGTATCAAGTCTTTGGCAGTATTCCTTTTGTTGGTTGGCAACGAACTGAAAGTGCTCGCGAATAGTCGACTCCCAGTGCTGCCTGCTAGCATCTAATCGTAGTAAGGAGACTGATTCCTTCGCAGCAATACGATCGGAGTGTCTTTCCAGTGCTGCATCAATTGATGTCAAAAGGCTTCGGCGAACCATTGCTTCAGCCGATGCTATCGACTCGCTCGATTGCCGGTGGGCATCCGCTAAGGCAGACTCATGTTTCTGCAACACGGTGATCCAAGATGTGTGGCAAGATTCTAAGGAACGGATCAAAACATCCGACTGTTTGGCGGCAGACTCGGAAACGATCTGGCCGAGACGGTCCGTTAACTCCGCAAGCAGTTGATGACTCGTTGAATCTAACGGTGATGATTCTTTCGACGAAAGAAATGGCATCAAAGAGTCCGTTGCAAGTCCGTCAAGCCTGGCAAGCATATTCTGCTCGGCACTATGAACGCCAAACTGAAAAAACATAGTCGCCATCGTCAAAGCGAGTGCGATTGCTGTTTTATCAAACGCAACATAAAGACCTGCGGTGATGCAATTCATCGCTTCCTGTGAACCGCTGGCTAGCATCTCAGAGTCAATCTGCCCGAGCGTGCTGGCGATTCCGATAACAGTTCCCAGAAATCCTAGCATCGGCATTGCCCATACGGCGATTCGTATCATACCGTAACTGACGTGGAGACGATCACCATCGCGATGGGCCAGTTCGCGAAGGTCGTCATCCAGCCCGTCACAGTTTGACCGCATTATCTGCCTTGCAATGAGCTGAGTTATGCGACGTCCAAACCAAGACTTGCGTAATCTCGGCTCGATTGACTCCCATTGCGAGTTCAACCATCCGGCGCGGTCTTTTCTCGCGATCTCGTCAACGCCGGACGTTAGTTTCAAAAGTGAATCACTAGCTGAACTCATCAGCCGTGATTGCTTTGTTATCTCGAGCACTTTCGACGAGAGCGCCGCCATGCAAATCCAAAAAAGTGCCACAGTAATGACTGCGACTTCATGGCATAAGCAGTATCGTCGAATTAAGTAATAGTCGAGCGGCCCCGCGATGATGAGTCCGTAAAAGGTAAGCGTCAGTCCTATGCCTATCACTAGCGGCGGCAATATGGGGAGCCTGAAACTTAAAGAATCAGGCTTTGAACGAAATGCTTTCATAGACCACCCTCTCGGCAGATGAGTTCGAAACTCGCGGGAGAATCGCATCGTGAATCAGCGACGTCAATGAGGGATTTACCTGACAGCAGTTAGGCTGCTCTTCGCAACACGCCGATTACATGACTTTGGGCGGATATCAACGCCTTGTCGCGGCGAATGACCTTTAACCACCAATGCTTCCATGTTCGTTTATCATGTTTGGGTGGCTCAAAAACAGAACCGAGAGGTCCGGCAAGAATTGCAGGAAGCATCACCAATTCGGCGACAACGCCTGCCACGAGAATGGTTAACATCAACCATCCAAATCTCTGCGTTGGTGTGAAGGTACTGAAAGCGAAAACCGACAGTCCAAGTCCCGAAATCAGGGCAGACTGCAAAGTTGGAGTCGCGCACGACTGGTAAGCAGCAACAATTGCTTTTTTCCGATCTCCGAGCCGATCCAAATCGTTGCGAAACCAAGCTAAAAAGTGGATTGTGTCATCAACGGCGACGCCCAAAGCAATGCTCGCCGACATCATTGAGCCAATATCAATGGGAATGCCTAACCAACCCATCGCTCCAAAGATGCAGATGACAGGCAGTATATTTGGAATCATAGACACTGCCCCCGCACGGACTCCGCGACAGACGAACATCATCAGAGGCGATATGGTGATGAAAGACCAAAAAGTACTTTCGACGAGACTTTGCAATAGGGCTCGCTGTGCTTTGTATACGATTGGTACCACGCCAGTGTAAACAGCCGATAGCCACGGATGGTCGTTACGCGAAATCTCCTTGGGATCGGTCGCAGACGTCGTCGAAGGTACAGATGAAGTCAACGCGGGTCCTGTTAGGTCGATGACTTTTGATAAGGCCCACTGAATTGTTTGCAAATCGCCAGTAGGAAAGTCGCCGACAAGTACCACTGCATCGAGTTGATTCAATTGCTGGAGACTTACGATCGGAATAGATTGGGGGGTTGCTTCTCCACGAATGACCTTTATGCGAGCAGTTTTCAATAGGGCTTCTAAAGCATCTACCATCGTCGTGTTTTGCGTCTGCTGCTCGTGCGAGCCTGTTGGTTCTATCGGAGCCCGCTCCCACAAATAAACTTTGCTCCCAGCGTAGCGTTGCTCGGTGCTCCAAGATGCAATCTGTTCTAGTATTCGCACTCGATGGAGATGAGCTTGCATTAACGGCTCAACTTTTGCTCGCAACTCATGCACGAACTGCCCGTAGTCTACACCTTGAAACGCCGCAACACGGAGAGAGATTCTCCATAGTTCGCTCCCGTCACGCGCATCCATTCGTAAGTAACCTGAGGAAATCAATGAATCACGGGTCGATGCCAATCGTGCTTCATACGCGCTTCGTTGGATGAAGCTAAGCGTATCCCCGCTCGTCGATGGGAAAGAAGGAATAAAGTCAGCCGCAGAAAGACTCCTACCAACTATGTCTTTACCGGAAACGCCAAACTCTTTTTCGATCGCTGCTTGAATGGCAATTGTTGTTTCCATTCGCTCCAAAAAAGTTAATCGAAAGAGATCTGTCGCGCTCGAGTCGTTCGTTCGGCTACCTGTGGATAGCGACTTTGGATCGAATCGGACAACAATCTCCAGAGGAACGAGTCGTCCGATATTTTTCTCTAGCCAACGGTAGTCTTGGAGAATTTTAGCTCTCGAATCAAACAACTCGAGAAGATCGATACTCGTCTTCGTCTTAGTGAGTCCGTAACCTATGAGCCCTGTAACTAACAAGCAAACCGAGCTTACTGCAAAATGATGTTGCACGATCCATGAACCCATTGTTCTCCAAACTCGCTCTATAGGACCATCTGCATGAGTGTTGTCCTCATGCGAACTAGGGCGATCCAACCAGAGTCGTCCAAAGCGTGCAACGTGAAGGAACGTTGGTAGCAGCAAGAACAAAACCGCGAGGATAATCATTACCCCGATGGATGCGTAAAGTCCAAACTTTCGAATAGGTACCAAATCACTGGCATACAACGATATCAGACCAAATGCAGTCGTCACGCTACATAGAAGAGCCGGCTTAAATGAGTGTTGAACGGCCCGTTCCGATGCACCTTCGATACCACCTTCGATTACTGCATCTCGATAATAATTGATGAAGTGAACAGATTCTGAGATCGCGAGTACATAAACCAAGGCGGGCATGGACAGAACGATCGCATCGACGGTTTCTCCAGTTGCCCAAATGATTGCGAGCGAAAATGCAGCACTCACGATTCCGCAGAAGAAGACAATGGATGTAAGCAGGATGCTTCGCAGTGAAAACCATGCTAGTACGATGCCAACCAAAGCCGCCGCCCCTGCCAGTCGAACTAGAGTCTTTTCACCCTCCTCGTCGATCGCCACATTGTCTACTGGCGGTCCTCCAAGATGAACGTCCGCCTCTGAAATGCCGCATTTTTCGATTGCTCTCCGTACGATTCCCGGGGGAATGTTGGGACGAAATAACCTAAACTTCCCACGGCCCAGCACTGCTTTTAAGTTTTTGCTCGCTTCAGGTTTGAGGCTGACTACGACACAAGTTTGCTTGCCATCGTTTCCGACCAACGATCCTGTCACACGTTGGATTGCTTGGCTGTAGTCAAAGCTCGATGGGGGCGATGTCAATTGATCGATTAGCTCTCGGCCGGTCGTAACAGACTTAATGTACTCTCGTGCATCGCGAACATCGTCATCGATAGCGGACTCTTTGGGTGGGACTAGAATCGAACACAATTGCTTAATTCTTGGGTCGTCGCCCGCTGCATTGGGTGACCGAGGGTCGTCCCCAAGAACGCATCCTTGCCAGCTAACGACGATAAACTGGTCCGTCGGGAAATTCTTACGAAACCAAGCGAGTTCGGTCGTTTCAACAAAGGTTTTGGGAAGCCAATCCTCAACCTTATTGACATTACTCTGTACGGCCATCCCCGCACCGAAAAATGCAAATGGGACCGATAGGAGCGTTAGAGATAACACCCATCGTCCCCAGCGACTATAAAACTGGCTGTTTGATTTGTTCACGGTCGCATATTCAAGTCTAGAAAAGAATACGGCTCGAATGATATTGAGAAGTCAACTTCTTACAGAATGCATCGAGAAAGTGCGACGCAAATATCCAATTTTCTTGGCTCGTAAACGCTAAGTTACCGAACAGCGGCGATCCACGTCAGGTTTATCCCGCACTGTACAAATGAGTTGCGTATATCTTCTGCGTAGCTCAGATATTTGGTGGCATCAGGTAACGGGTAGCCAGCCACGCGACATCGCAAAACGCACAATTTCGGCTCGGCTTCGAAGCCCTGCTTTGTTCATAGCTCGCGACTTGTGGGTTTCTACAGTCTTCACACTAATGTCAAGTTTGGAGGCAACTTCTTTGTTGGTAAAACCGTGGGCTAAGAGTTTTACGACTTCCTCTTCGCGATCGCTTAACCTGCTTGCTTGAAAGCTATTTGTGCCAGGTTCGGAGGCGAAGACACCATCGATCAAGACATTAACAATCAACGGGTCCAAGTATCGCTCCCCTCGGGCGATTGTTCGAATGGCCATAATCAATTCGTCGGCAGCGGATCGCTTGAGGAGATATCCTTGCACGCCGAACCGAATCAAATGCTGCATGTAAGCACGGTCTTCGTTCGCGGTTAGCGCAAGCATCTTCGTTTTGCAGTCGCAGGTACTTAGCTTTTCGATGAGTTCAATGCCGTTCATCAAGGGCATGCTGATATCAAAAACAGCCACGTCCGGTGCGAGTTGAATGATCATCTCGAATGCTTCTACTCCATTTGCAGCCTCCCCGACCACTTTGATATCAGCTTTTGAATCGATCAGAAGTCGTAACCCCTGCCGAACAATCTGATGATCTTCTGCGAGGACAACTGTTATGGCGTTCATGATGTCATTCCTGATGTAAGGGAACTTTTGCAAATACGGTTGTCCCGCTGCCAAGTGCTGATTCAATTTCAAAACTTCCACCTACTGCTTCGAGCCTCTCGCGCATTCCGAGCAATCCAAGATGAAGCCTTGCGTCCGGTGTTATTGGCTTTGTCTCCGTTTGGAACCCAACGCCCTGATCTTCAACAATCGCTAACGCTTGGTGCTCACCAAATTCAAGAATCACACTGACGCGTTTCGCTTGCGAATGCTTGGCAACGTTGGTCAAGGCTTCTTGGAGTACTCGATAGAGAGCCGTACTAATCTCAGATGACATCCCTCGCGATTCTTGATTTCGGCATTCAAAATCGACAGGTATCTTCGTCCTAAAGCTCCAAATCGAAAGATAGCTCTCCACTGCCGTTCGGAGTCCCATGTCATCGAGTGAAGGGGGGCGTAGCTCCAGCGCCAACTCGTGAATTTCCCGCGAGAGTCGCTCAAGGAGTTGATTGAGGTCGCGAAGATGAGCAGGGATTTTTGGGTTGACGTGAACGTCAATCGCTTCTGCGAGAAATCGAACACCTAACTGTAGTGCGGTGACGTCCTGGCCACATTGATCGTGAAGCTCTCGCGATATTCGCCGACGTTCTTCCTCCTGAACACGAACGAATCGCCTTAGTAGAATTAGGTTTTCACGTTGAGCGGTTTCTCGTTTAGCGATTTCAAGCTGAAGCGCTTGATGTTTTCTTTCTGTTTCTTCTGCGTTTGATTGAGCTCGAATGTTTGCAGAACGCATTGATTCGGTAAAGAATATGCTTGAGGCACCGACGATCAGATAGAGCACTGCACCTACCTGTGCGTCAATGCCATGAATCTGAACGGAAAAGATTGGATACAAGAAGTAATACGCTGCAGTGACTAGCCCGAGACTCATCGCAAGGATTGCAGGCCCCGTTCCGCAATACCAAGATGTAAAGAGAACTGCAAGAATGTACGTCGTGAATGGATGCAATGTTCCGATAATGGACTGAGAAAGAAAAAGGCTTCCGGTAGCCAATACAATTGAAAGAATAGCAACGCTATAACCTCGCCAGGAATTGGCTATTGAGAGGCCGGATCGTTTCAGAATTATTGCAAGGAAACTATTGAGATTCATTCATTCATGATAACTTAATTTTGTCTGTTTTGGTTGAATGCTCATAATCCGGATTTGGGTTGTTTCAACTCGGTGTCGTCCATGTCGAGCCAATCGAATTTCGTATCATTTTCAGCAGAGCGGTTACTCATGGTTTTGTATCCGGTAGTAAAGCTTGCTTGTTTCGGTCTCAACAGATACTTCACCAGAACTCTTAATCCGCAGATTCCGAGCACACATAGTGCCACCAAATAGAATCTTGAGTTTGGCTTAGGCTTTGTGCTTTCTGAAGCCTTGTGTGGCGCAAGCTTGCCGATAAGTAATGGTGCCACTAGCGGTTGGTTATTCTGACGCGCCATCCCGGAATGGTAGCCTTGGAGCTTAAAAAAGTAGCCTGTAAATGTGGCGGTACGATTTACGAGAGTGGATTCATTTGAACCCTCGGGCAACTCCGGTGTCACGAAGACATATAGCCATGACTTGGCTTGGTTAGTCCAGCCCCAGATTTCATAGAGATTCTGCACTTTGGCCGGGTTGCCTTCATTTACTGGATACTTCAAAACTCGACGAATGTTGACATCGAGCGAGACTAAATCTCCTCGGTGCTTTAGAGGGGCCAGGTAAAATTCTGAAAACGCAGGCGATTTTCGAGCTCTTTCCGTCATGCTTGCGTATGTCTCTCCCTTAACCATTGAGACAAGTCGCCAGTAAGCCGGCATTTCTCGTTTATGCATCTCAAGCGTATTGTCAGAAACTACGGTCAACCATTCCTTCAGTTCTTCTTTGGCAGCCTCATCGTTGGTACTATCGGAATCATTTCGAACATCAGAATTAGATTGACTTGCCGCATCTGGTTCAGCAATTTGGCTGATTTCTTTGGGCTGATCGTTGGATCCAGTCGCATTCAAAACGCGGTCAGAGGCACGACACTGGATTGATAGGCCTTCAGCATTCAGTAGAACGAACACAACAGTAAGCAACAGCAACTTTGGTTGCAATTGATTCCTTCTCGGATGCTGCACTTGATGGATTGTTTCTAGCAGTTGGAGCATAATGCTTCGAAGAAAATGGACCTTTAGACTTGAACATTGTTTCACAGTCGCATTGACGAAGCCGACCTAGTTACTCATACGAGATTCAGTCAGCGCGCGAAGTCAGATTGGATGGTCGAAATCGAAATCTTGGTCAATTGTTCTCCGCTGGCCAGTTTTTGTTTCGTGCAAACGTCTACCACACGCATCAAGGATTCGTACCTCAATTTTTCATCGGCGAGTAGATTCACACGGTCGAATCCTGCGTCTGCCACGAGTGATTCCATTTCCGAGTTGAGCGATGCGTACAGTTGCTCTGCGGGAGCATTCTGGAACTCTTGTGTTCCGACAGTAATCCGCCCAGCGTCGCCTTCCGCAGAAGCATGAACCGAGACGACCAATGGAAACGAAAAGTCGTCCATTTTGGGAGGCGGTTCAAGTTCTAACTGGAGTCCACTACCCTGTGTCACCGGTTTCTCATTCGGCATACGCATCGAAACCTGCGTTTCAATCTCGCCCGGCTGAAACGTCAAGATGAAAAAAGCGAGTAATTGAAAGGCCATGTCGAGCATTGCGGTCATATTTAGCTCGATCGTACCGTGTGCACCTCGAGCCTTCCGACGAATTCTAGATTGCCTTCGCTTTCGATAATTTTGCATGTCATCCAGCCTTTGGTTTTCCGCTACGAATGACAACGAAATCAAATCGATCGAATCCATTTGATCTACAGGCGTTCACAACTTTCATTAGAGATTGAACTGTAATTGTGCGGTCTGCACGAATCACAACCATCACTGGAAGGGGACTACCAAATGGTAGGCCTTTCACGGAAGCTGTTGTCCTTGCTTCAACTCCGATAAATCCTTCAATGTTGGGCTGAACCTTGCCCCTCGCAGTGACTTCACCATTTGCACGGAGATTTAGAACAAGCATCTCCCCCTGCGTCTCTTCTTCCACTGGCCGAGCAGATCCGATGACGGGCAGGTTCAACTCGCGATCAACCGCGGTCGCCTTGAAGTTGATGACCAGCATAAAAAACGTGATTAGCTGGAAAACCATGTCCAGAATTGGAACCATGTTGGGTTCGCATTGATCCGCACCTTCGATTGACCCCGACATACCAGCAACCTCAATTCTAAAGTCCGTCTATCAACCCAGTTACACGGGACACGACTACGCTACTGCGCTGGGGGGCCGACTTTGGGGCGCAGGAGTCGAGATGTCGCTCGTAATTGATCATCGGCAAGCAATGTCGTTTCCATGGAGATCATGGAAATTCGATTTCTGAAGAAGGAATAGAAATAGATCGCAGGCACAGATAACGCGACTCCTTCGAACGTTAGCACCAGAGCTTCTGAAATACCTTCGGCAACTTTTCCAGCGTCCATCTGCACGCCGGACATCGCGATAACACTGAAGCTCGAAATCATTCCTTTGAGCGTTCCGAGAAGACCGATCATAGGTCCCAAGGTCCCGAGAACGGCGAGAATGCTAATGCCTCGTTCCATCGATCCGGTGATTGCTTCAGCTTTTCGTTCCAGCTTTTCACGAGCTTCCTCGAGTCCGAACTTAAGTTCCGAAATACCCGCAAGCAGCACCTGGCTAAAATAGGAGTTGTCGGCTTGCAAAACTGTGACAAGGTCGCGAGCGTTTTTTTCTTCGATCAACGTCGTAGTTGTAGTAAGAATTTCTGGCGGAGCTGCCACCGCCATTCTTAGCTCCATAAAGCTTCTGATAGTCACCGACCCAAAATAGATTGACAACAGAAAGATAAATCCGCCGATCGGCCCCGAAACATTTACGAGCCAAAACAAGAAACTAGTTTCGGTGGCTGGAACCCCTTCTGCTGCAGCTCCTTCTTGTGCAATCGCAGTGAGCGTCGAGAGACCTAAGGTTGTCAAAAAGAAAAAAATAAGGAGTAGAGATTCACGAAGCTTGTGCGGGCTCAACAAAAGACGTCTCATGGAATGCTCTTGGATCGTTCGGCTGATAAAAGCTCTGAGGATGGCTGTATCATGCGAAAAATGACTGTGGAAGATGTTCCGAGTTTAAGGGCCTACCGCCTCTATGCAATTCTCGGTAAACAGAGAATGTAGTCGGGTTTTTTCTGTCAGGGTTTTCGCTATATGCTCGTAAGAGCGAGCGTTCCGAGGGAAATCAGAATCGTATTCTCAGAGCTGGAAGAATTTCGTACGGCTTTAGGCTAGAATATCGGGCTTGTTTCCGTCTGTTTAACTCTCCCAGTGTCCAAGGTCTCCATGCGCAAGCCTTCACCCCCACTCGAGCGAGCCCTTCAAAAAGCTTACTTGCGACTTCTTCCTGTTTTGATGGTTTGTTACGTCATCGCCTATGTTGACCGGAACAACGTAGCGATCGCCAAGTTGACGATGTCGAAGGATTTACCAGCCTTTGACAACGCGGTTATTGGATTTGGCGCCGGAATCTTCTTTCTCGGATATTTTTTGTTAGAAATTCCTGGTTCATTGATCGTTGAACGTTGGAGCGCCAATAAATGGATTTGTCGCATCATGGTGACGTGGGGGTTGCTGGCGGCAGCCACTGCGTTTGTGACAACTCCAATGCAGTTCTACATAGTGCGTTTTTTCCTGGGACTCGCTGAGGCTGGTTTTTTTCCAGGTGTAATCGTTTATCTAACTCACTGGTTTCCCAAGAAAGACCGAGCTCGTGCGTTGGCCCTGTTTCTGGTCGCATCTCCAATCGCGATGATTGTCGGGCCTGTCGTTTCGCGTGCGATGATCAATATTGGTACCACGCAAATCGTTGATGGGGTTGAAGTCGTTTACCCCGCAATCTTGGGACTGCATGGTTGGCAATGGATCTATATTTTGTGGGGATTGCCGGCGGTAGTTATCGGGGTTCTGGTGCTGTTCATCCTGCCAGATCATCCGAGGTATGCAAAATGGCTTACTAGCGATGAAAAGGAGTCCTTAGAAAATGTGCTTAAAGCAGAAAAGGAGTTACAGCAAAAAAAGCATCACATGACAGTTGGAGAAGCTCTGCGCAACCCTAAGGTTTTGCTTCTAGCGTTAGCCTATTTCGGAATCGTCACGGCCAATTACGGCATCGAGATTTTCTTACCCACGATTATCGAAAAATGGTACAACCTGCGGATCGATCAGATAGCGTTGCTGGTTGTCTTACCGTCAATGTTGGTGATCGCAGGGCAACTGACGGTTGGGTGGAGTTCCGATCGGTTCAAAGAGCGTCGGTGGCACGCGTCTCTTCCCGTTATTGTTGGAGCAACCGCGTTAATCTTATCACCACTCACGCAGGGCAACCTAACATTAACAGTGATCTGTTTCATGGTCGCAGCGACCGGCATGAAATCCTATATGCCCGCCTTCTGGGCTTTGCCTAGTATGTTTCTGACGTCATCCGCAGCAGCCGGTAGCGTGGGCTTGATCAACTCGGTGGGCAATCTTGGAGGATTCCTCGGGCCATATGTTTTGGGGACTGTAGAAAAAGCGACTGGCTCTTTCCAGTGGGGCCTCTACTTCATTGCAGCGACCAGCATAGTTTCTGCGATCATTATTGCTTCGATGAAGTTTAACACGAGTGAAGATGTAGGCCGGGAAGCTGATAAACCTACCTAGTGAATTTCGGCAATATACCTGATTCAGAGGGATAGGTAGGAAACTCCATCAATGGTCAATGTCAATACAGATTTCGATCCCTACTTGCTTCCTCCTGAGGCGATCTTGGAACCGCCAAAGACGCTTTGGCAGGCACTTCGGAAAATCGGCCCAGGAATTATTTTGGCCGGTACTATTGTCGGTTCTGGAGAGTTGATATTAACGACTGCGATTGGAGCCAAGCACGGCTTCACATTTTTATGGTTAATTCTGTTCAGTTGTGTGATTAAGGTTTTTGTCCAAGTCGAGTTGGGACGCTATGTGATCTCCACAGGTAAGCCAACGCTCGGCGCTTTACAGCAAATTTCCTCGTATCGCGTAATTGGAAATGCCTTACTAATCTGGTGGTTCCTGATGATGGTATGTACCGTCTTTCAACTTGGGGGAATGACTGGTGGTGTTGGGCAATCGTTGAATATGGCTTTTCCGCAGTTTGGTAAGGCGTCAGCGAACACAATTCAATCGATTGCTCCAAGTGCGGGTGACTACGTTCTCAGTCACGCGGAATTCCCTTGGGCGATCGTAACCTGCTTGGTCACAATCGCTTTGATTTATAACGGAAGTTATCGCCGAATCGAGCGATTCACGACGATACTTGTTGTGGGGGTAACACTTATTACCGTTGCGGCAACACTTGCACTTGGAGCAACAATCTATTCACCAAACTTCCAAGAGATACTCCGTGGAATGACGTTCAATATTCCTAACGATGGCATCGCCGATGCATTTGCAATCTTTGGAATAACCGGTGTTGGTGCTACGGAGTTGTTCTACTATCCGTACTGGTGCCTAGAAAAAGGATACGCTCGATTTGTGGGGCCAAACGATGGATCCATTGAATGGGAGAATAGAGCTCGGGGTTGGATCCGTGTAATGCATCTCGATGCATGGACGAGTATGGTTGTATTCACTCTATCAACAGTTGCATTTTATTTTATGGGTGCTGCCGTGCTTCATCCTCAAAAATTGGTTCCGCAAGGCTCTGAAATGATTGCGACGCTTTCAGAAATGTACAAAGGCCCATTTGGCGATTGGACGCAAATTTTATTCTTAATTGGGGCGGGAACGGTTCTGTTTAAAACGCTTTATCTCGCGTGTGCAGCTAATAGCCGGATGACAGTCGATTTCCTTAACTTGATGGGCATCATAAAGGTCACATCGGCGGCAATACGAATCCAATACATTCAAGTTTTCTGCGTGATTTTTCCCATTGTCGCCTTAGGATTCTACCTGTTCCAGCGCGACCCCCAATTAATGGTCAAGCTCGGTGGAATGGCTCAGGCGGCAACCCTACCCATGATGGCATGTGTGACGGTTTATTTTCGGTACTACAAGATCTACCCGCGACTCAAGCCAAAGCCGATAACGGACATATTTCTTTGGATCGCATTGATCGCGATCTTGGTTGTTGCTGCTTATTCCGTTCCGGACACCCTCTTTAAGTTCATCAACAGCTTTTGAGGACTGATCGGTAAACGATTTGCATCCAAACCGTTTGTATGCATACTCGACGAGAGCGTTTTAAGCGGTCGCACCGTTGATGGCTGAGTGGGAATGCAAAATATGTCTTTACGACGCCTCAGGTGCCCCCGTCCAACATAGATTTGATAGACTCTAAGACCTTCAGGTGGTATTCGTCGCTTCAATCCATTTGCAATCAGGAATCTTCATGTCGTCGAACATCATCCAGCCCACCAGTCCTCCGCAAGCAACCTCGCCTAATTCGCTTCGTATTGTTTTGCTGTGCGCGGTAGTCGGCTTAACGGTAACCGCATATCTCTTGGCGCCGCAGATTGGCACTCGAGGGCAAGCGGTGTTTGGAATCGTTGCTTTCCTAACACTTGCGTGTGCTATGAGTACGAACCTGCGGGCTGTGAATCTAAAAACCATCGGCTGGGGTATTGCGCTTCAGATAGCACTGGCTGTTGGCGTTACTCAATTTACTTGGGTTCAATCCGCATTTCAGCTCATCGGAAGTGGCATTAAAGTCTTGATCGATTGCTCGGACCAAGGGGGCGAATTCGTATTTGGGTCGCTTTCCAAAGTCGATGGTCCTGCGGGTTTTGTTTTTGCCTTTAAAGCATTGCCTCCCATCATTTTTGTTTCAGCCTTTTTTAGTGTGCTTTACTACTTTGGCGTCTTGCAATTAGTCGTGAAGGCATTTGCTTGGGTTATGCAGTTCTTTATGGGGACGTCGGGAGCAGAGACGCTTTCGGTATCAGCTAACGTCTTCATGGGGCAGACAGAAGCACCGCTGATCGTAAAGCCTTTCGTTCCCAAAATGACTCAGTCTGAGTTGCTGACAATGATGGCAAGCGGGATGGCTCATATCTCGGGAGGCATGATGGCCGTCTATATCAGCTATGGGGCTGACCCAGTCGCAATTCTTTCGACGTGCGTTATGGCCTGTCCATGTAGTTTGTACTTAGCGAAACTGGTCATACCAGAAACGGAGGTGCCAGAAACATTGGTCGCTTCTAAAATTGTCGTACCAACAATGCACGAAAACGCGATCGATGCAGCCGCATCTGGAGTAAAAGATGGTCTGATGCTGGCGCTGAACGTTGCAGCAATGTTAATCGGGTTCCTTGCCTTTATCGCGTTATTTGATTCAATGCTAAGCGGCATCAAGCCATTGTTGCTTAGCTTTGGACTGACCGCCGAATCACTCGTTTGGATTCCAGATAATCTTACACTTTCCCGCGTTCTTGGAACAATCTTTCAGCCCGTTGCCATGCTTATTGGGGTTCCCATCAACGAGACGCCTCAAGTGGGAAGCTTGCTCGGAATCAAACTGGCTGCTAATGAACATGTCGCCTATGTTACGTTGACGAAGGACCCTGCCTATGCCGAACTGTCAGAACGAGCGAAATTGCTGTCGGTTTATGCACTCACTGGATTCGCCAATTTCTCCTCGATCGGTATTCAGTTAGGTGGTATCGGTGCTTTAGCGCCCGAACGACGTGCCGATTTAGCAAAGCTTGGTCTCAAAGCGCTCTTTGTCGGTTTCTTGGCCACAATTCTCAATGCGTCTGTTGCTGGCTTACTAATTCGCTAAATTAGTGGAGAGTTTCTCCAATAGCGTAATCGCGTTGTTGCGAGCTGCGTCCATTGCGTCTTGCAGAGTCGCAGCAACTTAAAAACAATACCCAACGCGAGATGATTCTACAACAGTTTCGCAACGATTTAGTTACTGAAGGATGGAATGTTCCAACGCCTCGACCGCTGGTCACGCTGGACGGTCGCGGTCAGCGTGCTGCTGCTTCCGTTATTTATCTACGGTGTTATCCATCTGCCGGTGGGTTCTGCGTCCGTCCATCAATGGCTGCCCGAAGGTAAGCCAGAGAAACAACGCTACGAGCGTTTTCTTCAGGATTTTGGTAGCGATCAGTTCTTGATCGCCTCGTGGGAAAGTTGTCGTAGCGACGATCTTCGATTGCAACAATTCTGCGATCAATTGACTCATGATAGTGCGGAGAAAAACCCGTTGATAGCTTCCGTGCAGTCGTCGCATGACGTATTGAAGTTGTTGACAGAACCGCCGCTTCGACTGTCGAAAGAAGAAGCCGAAGACCGACTACGAGGATTCCTCATCGGTGCTGACGATACTGCAGCAGTCATCATTCGATTTACCGATTTTGGTATCTCGCATCAAAATGAATCGATGGAGCATATTTTCCATTGTGCTGATTCCGTCTCAAAACTAGGACGAAATTCATTACGAATGGCCGGGACTGTCTATGAGGCCTACGCGGTTGATTACGCTGCCGAACAAAGTTTGAAGTTATTAGTACTTCCGTCGTGCTTAATCGGGATCTTACTTGCCTGGATTTGTTTAAGAAGCCTTCGAGCCGCAGTCGCAGTCCTAATCATTGCCGGCTATGGCCAACTGCTCGCGGTCTCAGTCGTTTACTACACCGGTGGCCAATTTAGTGCAGTCTTGATCGTCCTTCCAACCCTCGTCTTCATGTTGACTTTGTCGGGTGCAGTCCATTTGATGAACTATTATCGTGACGTAGCGCAGTGGCATGGTGATCACTTGGGGAGCAGAGCTATGGTATTGGGTTTCAAACCGAGTCTACTCTCAAGCGTCACTACGTCACTCGGAATGGCGTCGCTTGCGGTAAGTCAACTTGCGCCGGTTCGAGAGTTCGGGTTGTACTCGGCCGCATCGCTATCGTTGGCGACGGTTTTTCTGCTTCTCGGATTTCCAGCTATATCTGATTGGTGGTGCCGAGCTATCTATAAAGAAACAAAACCGTGCACCGAAGTCGACGCCGAGATACTCACGGACGATGTTGTCTCGCATCCGGTTCACATTTCTCCGCTTGCTGCCAGCTATGTCCAATGGGTAAGTCGAAATGCAATTTTGGTTGCAAGTATCGGTTTGCTCCTCATGGCCTTTAGTTTCTATGGTTTGACCTTCCTTAAGTCGTCGACCAAGTTCGAGGATATGTTTCCTCCCAACAGCCCGACCGTTCGAGACATGTCCTTTATCGAGCAACATATTGGAGCTATCGCATCGATCGAAGTTCTCTTGCGATTTCCTAATGAAAGTACATTAGACGTACTCGAGCGTACGCAATGGGTAGATCGTATATCTCGATCGATTCAGAAGCTGCCCGATGTCGGAGCTGTAATGTCTGCTGTCTCGTACATCCCCAAACTACCGGAAACAGGTTCGATTCGCGATGTTGCGAAAAGAAGCGTCATGCGAGCCAAGCTAAGTGTTGCTGTACCAACGCTTGTCAGTCAAGGATGGGTTTCCGAGGGGGCCGGTGGTCAGGTTTGGCGAATCACTGCAAAAGTTTCCGCGCTGTCAGACGAAGACTATGGAGCGCTAACGAGTCACGTATCGAAGGCTGTGCAGTCGGTCGTTGCAGCCTCTGAAACCCCTGTTCCATTCGAAGCAGAGTTCACGGGGCTGTCGCCTGTTATGCATGAAACACAGCAAATGCTCCTCAAGGATTTTGGAGCGAGCTTCACGACCGCTTTCCTTTTGATTACCCCAGTGATGATGCTAATCGCTCGGGGGTTCTGGGCTGGCTTGCTGATCATGATTCCAAACGTGCTACCCGAGACACTCGTCTTTGGAGGCATGGCATGGCTCGGCTTTCATCTCGATATAGCTGGCCTGCTGACTGCCAGCGTGGCCATGGGAATCGCAGTAAATGATACTTTGCATTTTATGAATTGGTACGCAAGAAGACTTTCACTGGGCGATTCTCGAATCGATGCTATCGGCGATACGATGACCAGTTGTGCGGTTGCCATGTTTCACACGATGTTGATCAGTTGCTGTTCGATGCTTCCGTTTCTGTTCGCAGAGTTCATCCCGACTCGACAGTTTGCTTGCCTGATGATCGCCATGTTAGGAGGCTCCATACTCGGCGACCTTGTGCTGTTACCAGCACTTCTCCTGAGCCCACTGGGACGGTGCCTGATCCCGAAAATCTCCGCTGTTAAAAAGTAACTGACGGTGCTCGAGTGAATGAAGATTGACTCGCAGAAACGACGGATGGCGACATCGGTCAGATGGTCGACCGAGTTTCAGGGTAAGAGCGACAAATACAGTGCGCCAGCTTGGTGATGGCGGGGTTATGTGTCGGTCCCGGTAGCTCAAATCGTTTCTATCCCTTTCGATTTAACGCATGGGATCGATTCAAATTGTTGTTTGCGGGCGTAACTTACTTCGGTGATATCCATATCCGAAGTAAATCGCCAATCCAATCGCCAGCCAAATTCCAAATCGGTACCAAGTCACTGTGGTTAAAAATGACATGAGGGCGATACAGGAAATTGCACACAGAGGAGCTGTCACCCAAACAAAAGGAGTGACAAATCCTCGTTTCAAATCGGGGCGTCGAACTCGAAGGATCATGATCCCGACGGCAACTAACACGAACGCAAAAAGGGTTCCAATATTACAGGCTTCGGCTGCGATATTGATATCGATAAAGCCTGCTGGAATAGCCACTAATAAACCTGTTAGTAAAGTGCAGATGTGGGGAGTACCGAAACGTGGGTGCACCTTCGATAGAAAATCGGGAAGCAATCCGTCGCGGCTCATTGCAAAGAAAATTCGAGTTTGCGCTAATTGCATGACGAGAAGCACACTTGTTATCGAGAGTACCGCTCCTAATGAAATTATGGTAGCGATTGAAGATTCACCCACACTCGTCAGAGCTTCCGCGACAGGCTTGGAATTTTGCAAGATATTCAGCGGAACCATTCCAGTCAAAACCATTGATACGACCACATAAAGCAAAGTACAAATCAGTAATGAACTGATCATGGCGATCGGTAAGTCTCTTTGCGGGTTCTTGCTTTCTTCTGCAGCAGTGGAAACCGCGTCGAATCCGATGTACGCAAAAAAGATGATCGATGCGCCTGCCATAACGCCGGCAAAACCGTTCGGCATAAACGGACTCCAGTGCTTCCCGAAATCGACATGAGGCAATCCTGCCCAAAGAAACAACGCGATCATTGCAAATTTTACAAAGACCAACCCGGCGTTGAATCTCGCGCTTTCTCTTACTCCAAAATAGAGAAGTCCTGAGATAAGCAGCACGATGATGACCGCTGGTAGGTTGATCGAGAAAATCCAGCCCCCGAGGTT
>JAIYDQ010000233.1 GCA_027487375.1 Planctomycetaceae bacterium | reverse complement strand
TTCATCGTGATCAACATCGATGATCTCGGGTATGCAGACATTGGTCCATTCGGTTCGAAGCTGAATAAGACTCCAGCTCTCGATCAAATGGCAAGCGAAGGCTGCAGGCTGACATCTTTTTACGCGGCCCCTGTTTGTTCTCCGTCGCGAGCGGCACTGATGACCGGTTGCTATCCAAAGCGAGCTCTCCCCATTCCTCACGTACTGTTCCCCGGAAATGAAATGGGACTTGCTCCGAGCGAGATTACTGTTGCCGAGCTATTGAAAGAGGCTGGCTACGCAACCGCAATCGTCGGCAAGTGGCACTTAGGGGATCAGCCTGAACTCCTTCCAAACAAGCAAGGTTTTGACTTGCATTTTGGACTCCCTTATTCAAACGATATGGGGCCGGCCCAAGATGGGGTGAAAAGCGATCTCGGTGCCCCTTTGCCAAAGAATCCAAAAGGGAACCAACCACCGTTGCCGCTGCTACGCAATGGAGAAGTAGTAAAGCGAGTTCTTCCCGACGACCAGCAGTCCTTGGTAGAAATCTACACCGATGAAGCAGTCAAATTTATCGAACAGAACAAAACGAAACCTTTCTTCCTCTATCTTCCGCACAACGCAGTTCACTTCCCACTCTACCCAGGAAAAAAATGGGTTGGAAAATCGGGTAATGGGCTGTACTCCGATTGGGTAGAAGAAGTCGACTGGAGTGTTGGGCGAGTGTTAGACACCGTCCGTTCTCAAGGGCTGAGCGAAAACACCCTCGTGATTTTCACAAGCGACAATGGCGGGACTCCTCGTGCTGTGAATGATCCACTAAGAGGTAATAAAGGGAGTACTTGGGAAGGGGGAATGCGGGTCCCTACGATCGCGTGGTGGCCCAAGAAGATCCCCGCTAATACCTCGACCGATGCGATCTGTGGAATGTTTGATGTGTTACCAACTTTCGCTTCGCTTGCAGGTGCTAAAGCACCGACCGATCGAAAAATTGACGGAGCGAACATCATGAATCATCTAACCGGTGACTCATCCGCAAAGCCTGCTCACGAGACTTTTTACTACTACAAAGGAATGAAGCTCCAGGCAGTGCGACACCAAGATTGGAAGCTCGTCATCGATCAAGACAAACCAGCCAATCAAAAGAAAGCCGCAAAGCCTTTTACACCGATGCTTTTCAATCTCAAGTCCGACATCGGCGAATCGAAAGATGTAGCTGCAGAACATCCGGAAGTCGTTGCTAAGCTTCAAGGGCTTGTGGCCGCCATGAGCACGGATCTGGGTTTAGATGGTCCAGCACCTGGTTCGCGAGAACTTGGTCATACGAGCAACCCTAAACCATTGATCGATTTCGATAACTAATCTCCCTCTGGAAGTTGTCTCATGAATAAGCAATTCTGGTGCTCGATCGTTTTGTTGTGCGTTGGTTGTTTCAACTCGATATGGGCAGTGGAGCGACCGCCGAACATCATTATCATCATGACGGATGACGTAGGTTACTCCGACATCGGTTGCTATGGTGGCGAGATTGAAACGCCCAATCTTGATAAGCTTGCATCTGGTGGCGTGCGATTCACTCAGTTCTACAACACGGCCCGATGCTGTCCGACGCGAGCCTCTCTGCTGACGGGGCTCTATCCTCATCAAGCTGGAATCGGGCACATGGTCGATGGTTGGACAACGAAGAATGGTGCACCCGCTTATACTGGCGAGCTGAGTAAACGAGCCGTCAC
The DNA here is from genome assembly GCA_027487375.1 of Planctomycetaceae bacterium. Taxonomy (GTDB): domain Bacteria; phylum Planctomycetota; class Planctomycetia; order Pirellulales; family Pirellulaceae; genus JAIYDQ01. The sequence continues at coordinate 12,149 of JAIYDQ010000233.1, read as the reverse complement.
GATTGCTGAAGCCCTCAAGTCGGCCAACTATTCGACCTACATGGCCGGCAAGTGGCACGTTACTGCCAAGACCAATCCATCAAGCGAATCCAATCCCACAAACTGGCCGCTTCAACGTGGATTTGATCGATTCTACGGGACCATTCACGGCGCAGGGAGTTTCTTTGATCCGAATACGCTTGTGCGCGACAACACATTCATATCGCCGTATGCTGACAACGAATATCAACCCAAAGAATTCTATTACACCGACGCAATCAATGATCATGCCGTACGCTTTGTGAACGAACACAAACAACGAAGCCCTGAGAAGCCGTTCTTCATGTACATGGCTCATACAGCCGCTCACTGGCCGATGCATGCGAAAGACACGGATATCGCAAAGTATAAAGGTCGATACGATTCGGGTTACGATGCGATCCGAGCCTCAAGACTTGCGAAGATGAAGCAACTGGGGCTGCTCGACAAGCGTTGGCAAGTTTCACCTCAAGTTGGCAATTGGAGCGAAGTCGAGAACAAAGCCTGGGAATCACGCTGCATGGAAGTCTTTGCTGCGATGCTCGATTGCATGGATCAAGGAATTGGTCGCTTGGTTGATTCGTTGAAGGCAAACGGCCAGCTTGAAAACACGCTCATTCTTTACTTGCAAGACAACGGCGGCTGCGCGGAAGAGAACGGTCGCAAGGGGCCATTTGTTGCAAGACTAGATAAGCCAAGTCTTCCACCATTGGCCAACGACTATCTCCAACCCGACATGGTCCCGAAACAAACTCGCGATGGCTTCCCAGTGCGCCAAGGCAACGGAGTCATGCCGGGCGGTGCTGACACGTTCGTTGCCTATGGCGAGTCGTGGGCGAACGTAAGCAACACACCGTTTCGTTTATACAAGCATTGGCAACACGAAGGAGGAATCAGCACACCACTGATCGCGCATTGGCCTGCAGGTATTCAAAGCCAGCGACATGGAGCCCTTGAATCGCAACCGGCTCACTTGATCGATCTGATGTCGACTTGCGTTGCTATTTCCGGAGCCAAGTATCCGACCGAGTTTTCCGGTGAATCGATTCAACCAATGGAAGGAGTAAGCCTCGCATCAGCCTTCAATGGCAAGCCGCTAAGCCGATCTCAGCCCATCTTCTGGGAGCACGAAGGAAACCGAGCAATTCGCGACGGCGATTGGAAGCTCGTGTCGAAGCACCTCGGTGGCTGGGAACTCTATAACATCAGCTCCGATCGCACCGAGATGCAAGATCTTGCGCAAACGCACACCGACCGTGTACAAACCATGGCCGCTCAATGGGAAGCCTGGTCCAAACGCGTCGGCGTGATTCCTTGGGCTCCCCCCGGAAAAGGAAAAGCTGGAAAGAAATAACTCTCTTGACGATCACAAAAGTCAGAATGAACTATTGATTATCGATCTCACTCGTCTTGTCTCGTTTCCTACTCCTACTCCTACTCCTGCTCGTACTCGTACTCGAACAACCGAAGTCGATCACAATCACGAAACACTATGTATTCGGCACAACCGGCTGTTCCATTCACGATCGCTTAACAACTACTCGACATCTGCAAAAGCAACAGCCGCATGGTTGGTTGATTCCAAATTGCTTCGTTGAGCGCTGCGATCCCAACGATAACCCGCGAGATGAAACAAATATACGACCACGAAAGTTGAAAATGCCGTGATAATGATGTTTGCAAACAGCATCAGCGGCGACGGACCGTCGGAAAATGTGACAGTCCCAGGTGATGTATCCAATTTTTCTATCTCAAGTTTGATGTCGGGCATCATAACGAGGTAATACCAAAAGCTACTCGCGGTACTGGCAAGAATCCAGATGCCGATTAGAAGCCAACCTGATAGGTGACTCGTACGAGTTGGAATGAACAGCAGAATAATGCCGAAAAGCAGAAGCGATGTTGTGCCGTAACCGAGTAAGGAAGATATGACCACTGACGGCAATACCATGATCGCTGACTGAAATGACATCGAATTGGATGCTTCTCGTGCGAACCACAAGTCAACCGCAAGCGAACACGCCATGACACCGGTTAACCACATGATGATAGATATAGTTAAAGGTCTAGGAGCTGATTGATGAAGAGCCGGCTTCAAATGAATTCCCGTGGCTCGGCAGATCAGCAAAAAAATGACTGAGCAATGAATGATTGTTCGAATGCTGAGAGCCCAGGTAATTTGAGCAAACGCCAAAAAGTGGGGTTGGTATGCGTATGAAAAGCTATTGACTATCCATGGCATAGCTGGTGATATGGCCGCCATCAGCGTCAAGATGCATGGAAACAAAAACGTCATTCTGTTTACTTCCCCAGAGCGTGAAGCAATCCAAATCGCAATTCCGGTGAATGCGCCCCCCTGTATCAAGTAAACGAAACCAAGAAACTCTCCCATCCATGATGCAATCGTTGTTGACAAACGCGAAAAGATAAACTGATTGTAAATCAGTAGCATGAATTGGACGCCGAAAACCGCAATTAGAAATGCCGTCACCAGTATCCAGGGGCGAGGGTGTTGCATGCTTGTTGCTTGTGACATGATCGCTACTGTTGCAAGAATAGAGCGCAGGGTAACTACCGCCACAATTCTATCACAGTGAAGAGCGAGTCGACGTATCGGCGATTAGACTGCCTGACAGCAACTCACTAAGCTACAATCGTTGCGTCAAAAGATTCTTTCGTTGCTTGCAAGACTTTTGCGACTACGTCATCGGCTTGTTGACCTGTAAGCGTTTGAGTCGTGCTTTGCAGGATCAAGCTTAGAAGAACTCGCTTCTTGCCTTCGCCGTCTTTCTTTGCATCGCGATAAGTTTCCCGATAGATGCAATCGGTCAGCAATTCACCTGCAGACTTATGGACGACTTGCGAGAGCGAACCCCAGCGAACGGATTCGTCCAGGATGAAATTTAAATCGCGTTGAATCGCTGGATAAGGAACAATGGGTTTCAATCGTGGAATGGTGAGCAAGAACTCTTGCAACAAATCCAAGTTCAATTCGCCAAACGTGAGGTCTTGATCGAGCTTCAAAGTGCTTCGCACGGATCGCGATACGTTTCCATACCACGCCAACATTCGACCATCACACAGAACGCGAACGCCCGTATTATCAGCGATGCTTGGGTCCGTGAAGTCCTCTTCGGTGGTAACGGCTTGCCCATGAGCAACACGATGAATGATCTCATCGATCATCCCTTTAGAATCGCGACTGCTTCCTGTTCCAACCCATGCAAGTGTGTTTTGCTGCGTCGGTAGTCCCTTGCTATCAGCACTTGGCAAGTAAACCATCGCCGTTTCGAACAAACACGCGTCACGATTCTGTTGGCTCTGATTGTTTTGGTACGCTTGGATGAGACTTGGCACGATCGATCGACGCAAGAACGTTGCTCCTTCGAGCAATTGAACTTGTGTCATCAAAGGCGGAAGAGCCGTCCACGGGGAGATCAACGAGGAGGCCTGCTTGTTAACCACACTTGCCGTCAAGGCTTCATCGTAGCCCGCCGCAGTCGCTACGGAGCGTACTCGTTGGAGCATAACATCTTTGTCTCGTCGCGCAGAAACAAAGACTGGCACCATGGCGTCTTCGGGGATCTTTTCATAGCCATTCATCCGGGCTACTTCTTCGATAAGATCAATCTCGCGAGGGAGATCCAAACGATAGGGCGGTGCAACCATTGTCGCTTTGTCATCGCTTTTGGAGACGATTGTGCAGCCTAAAGCCGTTAGGATATCCAAAGAGCGTTTCCAAGGGATTTCAATTCCCAGCACGTCGATGATTCGTTGTTTGCGAAGAATGACTTCCGGCATCTGTGTCTTGCTTTGAGGAGCGGAATCCACAAAGCCCAACGTGACCTTCCCACCAGCCATCTCAACGATCAACTGACAGCAACGCTCGGCGGCCCACAGCAATCCTTCCGGGTTCACACGTCGCTCGAAACGATACGAAGCGGGCGAATGCAATCGGAGTTTGCGTGCAGCGCGTCGAATCGCCAGGGGAGTAAAATCGGCTGCTTCAATCAGAAGGTCAACCGTCGTTTCGCTTACTTCGGAATCCTCGCCACCCATTACGCCCCCGAGTGCAATTGCTCGTTCTGCGTCCGCAATGACGACCATCGATGGATCGAGTTCATAAGTACGATGATCGATCGCAATGAACTTTTCTTTGGCTTCAGCAGGTCGAACGATGATCTCACTTCCACGAATCTTGGAAAGATCGAAGGCATGAAGTGGCTGCCCGCATTCGAACATAACGTAGTTCGTTGCATCGACCACGTTGTTGACTGGTTTCACGCCGATTGCGGTGAGTCGTCGTTGCATCCAGGCGGGGCTTGGAGCGACCTTCACACCGCGAATTACCTTTCCTGTGTACCGCGGACATCCTGTTTCAAAACGATTTGATAGTTTGATAAGACTGCTTGTCTGAGCCGAGTCTACCGAAGCAGGTGAAACAATCGGTGTTGGGATTCGAAGCGCAGTACTCAAAAGCACCGATGCTTCACGAGCCACACCAATGTGCCCCAAGCAATCGCCGCGGTTACTGGTGACTTCTAAATCGATTACGAAATCGGGTCCGACTTTCGTAGTCGACTCATGATTCAGTCCCGACAACGCGAATCGGTTCGCCATATCGTCAGGTGACAAATCGATATCAACGTACTGAGTAAGCCATTCCCAAGAAACTAACATCGAATTAGAACTGCCTTAAAAATCGGACATCACTTCGAAACAGATCGCGAATGTCGGTGATGCCATATCGACGCATGCAAAGTCGTTCGACACCGAGCCCAAATGCAAATCCGGACACTTCTTCAGGATCGTATCCGACCGCTTTCAAGACGTTCGGATCTACCATTCCAGCGCCACCAAATTCGATCCACTGATCGTTCCAAAAATAGTCGACTTCGACGCTTGGCTCGGTGAATGGAAAGAACGATGGGCGAAACCGAATCGTAACGTCGCCACCGAGATAGCTTGTCGCAAACATTCGAAGAACACTTTTGAGCTGAGCCATCGATACCGACGTATCAATCCACAGTCCTTCCATTTGATGGAACATCGGGAAATGCGTCGCATCGGCTTCATCAGGGCGATAGACTCGTCCGAGCGAAATGATGCGCAGTGGAGGCTGTTGCGATTCCATCGCGCGAATTTGAACCGTGCTTGTTTGGCTTCGCAGAAGCTTCGCATCCAAAGCAGAGGGATCGGAAGCGTTTTTGCCAGCTGTAGCCAAATAGAAGTTATCGAGCGGATCACGAGCCGGATGATCCTCGGGGATATTCAGCGCGACAAAGTTATGCCAAGTATCTTCAATCTCAGGACCCTCGGTCGCAGAGAAACCGAGTCGCCCCATGATCTCTTTGAGATCTTCGATAGTCTGAGTAATCGGATGTAGCCGGCCAAGTCGCGGTCTTACACCCGGCAGAGTCGGATCGACTTGCGGACCAAGCTTTTTCGTCCCGCTAGCCTTTGGCGAGGCACCATCGACTCCGCCACCGGAGATTCTCGCAGCAGCAGCATCGATCGCAGCTTGAACCGCATCGCGAACTTCGTTGAACTTCTTGCCAGCAGCAGGGCGTTCGTCCGAAGACAAACCACTCATACCTTTTTGGATTGACTTCAGCTGTCCGTTTTTCGCGCCAGTATAGAGAACTCGCAGTTCCTCAAGACCGGCTTCATCAGCAACCAGTCCTAGCGATTTCTCAGCAGCAGCCAGAAGCGAATCGAGACTAGAAGTGAATTCGGCAAGTGACATAACGAACAGCAGAGTAGGATAGGCTTCCAGCCTGTCTAATACAAAAATCCCCATGACAGGCTAGAAGCCTATCCTACGTGTGGTCAGATTACTTTCCCAGTGCTTGCTTGACCGAAGCGACGACCGTCTCGAATCCTGCTGGATCGTTGATCGCCATTTCCGACAATTGCTTTCGGTCCAGTTCGATCTGAGCCTTGATCAAGCCAGCGATGAATTCGCTGTATCGAAGACCGTGCATACGCGAAGCAGCGTTAATACGGATGATCCAAAGACGGCGGAACTCACGTCGCTTGACACGTCGGTCACGATACGCGAATCGACCTGCTCGGACCAAGTTTTCCTTCATCGTTCGCAGTAACCTGCGACGACCGCCTACATAACCCTCGGCACGTTGAAATAAACGACGTTTTGACTGACGGCGAGCTGAACCCTTACGAGTACGCATAGTAGTTGTGCAACCTTTTGGTGCTAAAAATGGAGCCTCTCAGGTCACCGCATATTGGAATAATCCATCAGATCCGGACCGGAATCTGTTAGCGAGGCCGCCTTGTAAAAGGCATCTCGCCGAATTGCAGATGTTGTACCTAGAAACTTGGACTAATAATGGTCCGAAGTGACATATCAAAGTAGCATAGGCTTCCAGCCTGTGAATTAATTTCCGCAGGCCGGAAGCCTATGCTACACAATTCTTTAGTAGCTGTTACCACGCAAAGCGTCTTGGACAGCTCGTTGGAAGTTGACTTCCAAAACTCGAGTTCCACGCAGTTGGCGGATCTTCTTGGGCGGCTTACTGATGGCCAAGTGGCTCGTTCCAGCCTTACGATGCTTGACTTTTCCTGTGGCGGTCAATCGGCAACGCTTTTTGGTAGCCTTGTGTGTTTTGAGCTTATACATCGTCGTTTTTTGTTCTTTAGGAGGCTGATTAAGGCCAAATACAGATTCTCGTTCCAATCGAATCGCAGAGTGTAACGACAATACGGCGACCTTCCAAGGCCGAATTTGACGGCATTTAATAGGTATTTTGGGCTCCCCAACGGTCTAACCAGCTCTAATCGCGTTTTTCGGCCTGCCTTCCCTGAGCCGATGGCGTCAGCCACAGGTTTCGACTTTGCCACAGTGTGCACGATAGCGATCGGGAAAATCAACTACGGTCAAGGAAAACCGCTGTTTCGGACAGACCAGGCCACCGACAATTGCCGATGCCTCCAAAATGTTGGCTACAACTCCAATAATGTCTCGTCAGGGGTTGCTAAAAGCTGCATTTGCAACCACGCTTGAAGGCTTTCCAAATTCCCTTGTTCCGTCCGTTCAGGTGTGTGATGCTAGCAGGTTGGTCTCCCGATTCATGGCAAGGTCTTGCGATCGCACAGCAACCCACCTACGACGATCCGGTGTTGCTCGCTTCCGTTTTGGAGCAACTGCGAAAGCTACCCCCGTTGGTAACTAGCTGGGAAGTCGATCACCTGCGTAGCGAACTCGCGGCCGCCCAGCAAGGCAAGGCGTGGCTACTTCAAGGCGGCGACTGTGCCGAGATGTTCGAAGGCTGCCAGTCGGAGCCCATCGCAAGTAAGTTAAAAGTCTTGCTTCAAATGAGTCTTGCAATCGTCTTTGGTGCACGCTGCCGCATCATTCGCTTAGGTCGTATGGCAGGCCAGTATGCCAAGCCACGTTCCTCCGATACGGAAACTCGCGACGGAGTCACCCTGCCTTGTTATCGTGGTGATCTCATTAACGACAATGAATTCACACCGGCCTCTCGAAAGCCCGATCCCGTGCGATTGCTTCGTGGCTACGAGCGATCCGCATTAACGATGAACTTTATTCGTGGGCTTTCCGAAGGCGGATTTGCTGATTTACATCATCCAGAAAATTGGGACCTTGTTTTTGTCAATCAAGTTTCCGGAGAAGTCGCACAGCGTTACCAGCGTTTGCTTCAGTCACTAGGCGATTCGATTCGGTTCATGGAAACCATTGCCGGTTCAGACCCCAAGGAGCTTCGTCGCGTCGATTTTTTTACCTCTCACGAAGCCTTACATCTTGCTTACGAATCCGCTTTGACTCGACCGAGTGTTCGCGGCACCGGGTACTACAATCTCTCGACGCATTTACCCTGGATTGGAGATCGCACACGAGATCTCAAAGGTGCCCACATCGAATACTTCCGCGGAATTCGCAATCCGATCGCAGTCAAAGTCGGCCCCAGCATGGGACTCGATCAATTGGTCGAGATGGTCAACATGCTCAACCCAACCAACGAACCGGGACGATTGACGTTGATTCATCGTATGGGACGAAGCAAGATTTCAAGTAGCTTACCTCCGATGATTGAACGTCTGCGCGAACTCAACAAACGAGTCCTATGGATATGCGATCCAATGCATGGAAACACCGTATCGACCCAGCACGGTCGCAAGACACGTCGGTTCGATGACATTTGCGAGGAGCTAAAAATAGCCTTCGAAATTCATGCTGCATGCGACTCACGACTTGGAGGAGCCCACCTTGAACTTACTGGAGAAAACGTCACCGAGTGCACCGGAGGCGCAGCCGGACTGACCGAGTTCGATCTGGGGACCGCATATCAAACTCAGCTAGACCCAAGGCTAAACTACGAACAAGCCCTCGAAGTAGCCTTCGAAATCGCCGAACACCTCCGCAACGGCTGGAAGTAACCAGCAACACTCCACCCCACTCCCCCCTCGTGCTCGTACTCGTACTCGTCCCCGCGACGGCTCGGGCTCGCCCCGACCGTCGCAACAGGTTTGGCGTGCTACTCTAACTCTCACGCTCACGCTCTTGCTCGTACTCGTTCCCCCTCCTCGCCCTCGCCCTCGCCCCGACCGCCGCAACATGTTTGGCGTACTACCTGTGGCCCCCCGGCCTCCTGATCGCCTCGACTCGCAGCATTACGCTGGCTAGAATACTATCGGAGGATCAAACCATGACCGTTGAGGCAATGATTTCTAGCTTGTCGCAAGAAGATAAGCGTCTCGCCCTAGAATTGCTTTGGGGCTCAATTGAACGCGATGCAGCCAGCTACACTCCGCCCGCTTGGCACGGTGAAGTGCTAGACGACCGCTTGAATAATCCGTCCACAGAACCTTCGTTGCCGTTAAGCGAGGCGATGGACGTCGTCAGGCGGAGGGTAAATGAACGTCGATCTTCGTCCTGAAGCGTCTGCGTGACCTCGTTTCGGCTGCAGCTTATTTTAACGATATAAGTGACGGGTGGGGCGATCATTTTCTCGATGTGATAGAAGTCGACCTAGCTAATCTTAGAGATGAAGCCGGAATACATGCGGTTCATCATGGTTTGCTATGTAAGTTCGCAAAGGTATTTCCGTTTGCAATCTACTACCGCATTGAAGCCGATTCCGCGATTGTTTACGCGATCTTAAGTTGCCGCATGTTCCCTAAGATCCACAAATCAATATTGGAAAATCGTGAATAACAATTGGATGCACCGGAGTACACCCTCCCACGCTCGTACTCGTCCCCGCCCCCGTCCCCGTACTCGTGCTCACCCCGCCCGTCGCACCCCGTTTGGCGTTCTAAAGTAAAATGCTTGCAACTCATCCCACGCCGCCTTACATTGACCGTATAGGGCAGTGCAGAAGGTGGGGTGAAGGCAGACAAGTCACCCAAGAGAACGAAGTGCACCACCGCCCCTCGTTCCAGGCTCGGCCTGTATCGCTGCCCCTAGAGGCTCCCGCCTCGTTGCACAAAGAACCGTATCGTTTTTCGAAGTTGCCTATTTTTTTAGTGCCGAAGGCACGATAGCCTCCTGCCGAGGACGAAAGTCCCCGGGACATTATTCAGTTTGAGGTTCAAGCCCCGAAGGGGCGACAGCGACACCTAGCTCTCGCGACTTAGGACTACAAAAGCAGTGCCCCAGGATGTCCGATCCCCAGCCGAACCCAGCAGCAACATCTACACTCCCACCCTTCATCCACCCATCAATCGATCCAGCGGACTCTTCACACCACTTGGTCCATTTTTACTGACATGAGTGTAAATCATGGTTGTCGAGATATCCGCATGACCAAGCAACTCTTGTATGGTCCGGATGTCGCTCCCGGAATCTAGAAGATGGGTTGCGAAGCTATGACGCATCGTGTGGGAATGAGCTGGTTTCGATAGCTCAGCCATTTCCACCGCGGCCGTAAAAGCTCTACCAAACGAATTCTCGCTTTTATGATGTCGACGGAATTCACCCGATCGTGGGTCGCGCGATATCTTGCTAGCCGCAAACAGATACTGCCAGGAAAACTCGAACCTCGCCTTAGGGTATTTCTTTGCTAAAGCAAAAGGTAGATAAACGCTTCCCAATCCTTCACGCGTATCGAGTTCATGCTGAAGACGCCGCATCTCCACTTGATCGAGCAGCGATTTGGAAATTGTGCAAGGTAGAATTGCCGCACGATCCTTCATTCCCTTTGCATCGTGAATAAAGATCTGCTTGCGGTCGAAGTCGATGTCCTTAATGCGTAAACGCAACGCTTCGTTCAACCTCATTCCTGACCCGTAAAGAAGCGACACAATCATACGATCGATCCCGTGCAACTTGTCGATCAATTGTAGTGTTTCATCGACAGTAAGCACTAATGGAATGTTTTGAGGTCGCTTGGCTCGTACCGCGTCAATCGAATTCAACTCGCGTCGCAACACCTTTCGAAACACATACAGAATCGCCGCGAATGCTTGGTTCTGAGTCGAGGCCGATACGTTTCGCTCGACAGCAAGTTCAGTTAGAAACGTTTCTACAGCTCGGTCAGAAACATTCGACCAATCCGAATCGCTGGTAAGTGAGAACCGCCGAATGAATCTTTGAGTCCATGTCACATACGCTTTCTCGGTCTTGATCGCCAGATGCTCGGCTCGGATCTTGGCTCGCAACCGCTGAATGACAATAGGTTCGTTAGGATCGATCAAGCCTGGCGCTCGCTCACCGTGGTCGATAAGCTCAATCGCGGCAACTTTCTCCTTTTCAACCAACTTACCTAGCTGTTCAATCATCAGATCCAAATGGTCTGTCGAGACCCTTAGAACCGTGTCGCCAACTTCCTTGATTCCACGCAAGACCTGAAGCCGTTGCCATGCGGGCTTCCCCTCGTTCTTGATTTGCACGAGAAATGCGATTGCCGAATCGCGATCCACCGGCACCACCTCTCCTGGCCTGCGCCCGTGAAACTTCCGATACCGAGCCATCCAAAAACGCCCCCAATCAGCCTGCTTACGCGGTGCCATCGACGAACCCTCCATGTGAACGCAAGACTATTGTTTTGAACTAATTCGTTCACTATTTTAGCGGTTTGATATGTGCACGCAAGGCCACTGAAAGGTATTGTCAAGTTTCCCCAAATTTTAAGAGCATTAGGCTCTGTTTCTTAACACGTAGTAGCGTCTCTCCGAGACGCGAGATCGCTTCGTCTCGAAGAAACACCGCTAAGTGAAAACGAGTAAAGAAACAAAGCCTAAGCGAATCGGAAAGAGTGTTTTGGCATAACAAATTTCTGCTCCCTTCTCCCCAGGTAATCCGGGGGAGAAGGGCTGGGGATGAGGGGGATAAATGATCTCGAATCGCAAAGTCTTTATAGTTTGCTGGAGCTCCTCACCCCCGAACCCTCACCGGATTAGCGGGGAGAAGGAAGCTAGGCTATAGGTTTGTGCCAAACGACTCCTGCCGACGTGCCTAGTTGGACATCCCCACTTTGCGCTGGCGTCCAGGCTTTAGCCACTTTTTGTAATATCCAAGGCATTCAGCGGCTAAAGGCTGTACTCCAGCGGAGTTGCAATTGCCTGTCAGGTTCCAAGTGGTGCTATCCAACGTCCAAGAATTCTGAATCTTTCGAGATGTAATCATAAATTCCGCTCAGCTAACGAATCGCATTTGCGGTCTATTGAAGATTCATTCGGTAAGGCCAAATTTCTTGCGAATTTCACCAACACTAGTAGTATTGCCCCGTTCGACATCTTTTAGTCCCGATTCAATCGATTGTCGGATGTAAATCCGATACGTCACGTCATCCCACGTAGCGGACGTCAGCAGCGAGTCAATAAGCTTATGGGCACTTTCCTTTATATCAGTGCCTGGTATTTGTGACAAAACCGACCTCCCTCGAACTAGAGTTCCCAAAGACCATCGCCGTTGTAGCAGATTGCGACCAAAGTCCAATTCGCCGAAAAGCCTCGAATGCTCGACTTGGAGGTCGCAACCAATTTTCAGCTTAAAAGCTCTATCTATTGCTAATGCCTCAAAAAGGCGGTTATCATTACGACAAGTATTGCTAATAGTTTTAGCAGTACGACTGATGTGATCAATAAATTGTTATCCGATGGTATATCGCGCGATGCTCAAAATTTGCATTTTTTTGGTTTTGATAGTT
>JAIYDQ010000332.1 GCA_027487375.1 Planctomycetaceae bacterium | reverse complement strand
TGATTTGGTCACCGATGAGATTTCTGACACGCCCATCGACACTATCCAAACCAATGTTTGTGGTCCTTTTAATCCATGCGTTTGCATTTACGGGGTTCGCTCAACAGTCACAATCGCAGAAAGACAATAGTCAAAAATCGCGAGACGCAGAGGTGCGATTGGGCTCGCAGACTGCCATAGGGGGCTTTCAAAACGAAGATGAGATTCGCGACAAATTCAATGATTGGCAAAAGGACTCCGATGCCCGCAGTTGGTTAGAGGCCATGGACTATCGCATAAGCGACATTCAGCAAGTGACAGCGGTGAAACCACACGGCGAGAAAGCCGATGTCGAAGTTCGAGTCAGAACCCACACCAGTGAGCGCGTTGAAGGAATATCAATCAAGTTAGTGAGTAATCCACAGGGGTTCAACCAGATTGATAAGCGATGGTTAAAAACTTATGTTCAGATGTGGGGTATGCCAAGCGATGTACACTCGGCATTGCAGCTTTTTGTAGGAGAAGTTGCCCCAACCGAACCTGGACGTGACTCTCGGCGGATGTTTTTGAACGAGCTGAGTAAACCTCAACAGGATGCGGTGGTTGATTTCTTTCGCACGAATCGCGAAAAGATTGTCTCAGATCTATTTGAAGGCGATGGCAAGCACTCGGCGGGTTGGTTCATGGTTACGCTAAAGTCCTCCGATAATGCTGTAACTTCTTCAGAGCAGATCGAATTGAACCCGCGCTGGATACTCCGTTCAACGAAAGAAGCAATTGCATTTTTCGGAAGTGGCGAAGTTCAAATCACCCCGGCTGGGAGCTTAAAGATCGGTCGCGTATCCATGCAACGCAAAGGAGGCGACAATGGCCGCGAGTCTGCCAACATGCTGCAATTCAAAATCAATCCAACGGAACTATTTGAATTGCGTAAGTCAGCGAAGAACCGATAGATTGTCGATGAGTCGAAGTTGTCTCGAACTCAAAGTAATTCTATATTATTCATCATTCGCTCTGGGGATCGTTGTTCGTCATCTCTGGCTTCGAGAGCGTCCATTGAATCGCTTCAAGCAACAGTTTTTGGAATTCTTCCCCGGCGCCACCCATGTCGTGAAGCGAGTTGGGTAGCAGAAATCTTTTCGTTGGAGTTTTCAAAGCCTTCAACCATTCTGGGTCGTCCAAGGGATCGAGACCGGCCACGAATTGTGCGATATTGAGCCCTGTGAGTTGATCGCCAAAATCCACTAATGCGAAGCTGCCATCACCACTCGGCGTGATCCCAAGCAAATCACTAGTATTGATTCCAAACCGACCTCGCGAGCCGGGGGCTGCGAGCAAAAGTCCAACGAGTTTCTTCGGTCGATCAAGCGAGGCTGCTGCAGCAACCGACTGCTCCGCACCTGTCGACCAACCGCCGTACCACACTGGCAAGTCCTTGTAGCCGCACGCTTCTGACCCGGCTAGCATTGCCGCATTGAATCCTTGCACAAGATCTGAATGAGTATAAGCTCGCGTATCAGCGTACCTTCGACAGTCCCAACCAACAACTACGTACCCATGACTCGATAAACTCTTGGCAGTATTCTCTTCCCAATAACTCCAGCCGCCATCGCCAGTCCCAAGGACAACTAAGCCTAAAGGTTTTTGATGACCTGTCGGACAGAAGTACGGACATTCAAGTCGACCTCCTTTCAGATCCAAGTTCAGACGCCCGCCAGTAGCAACAGTTCCTCGAGGAGCTATGCGATGGTAAAGGAGATAACCACCGCCAAGAAATAGCAAAGCGCCAAACAAAAGCTGCCAGCGTCGAATTGAGGTAGGTATCGCCATCGATAAGAATTGTTTTCCAAGTGAAATCTACATGCACGCCGTGATGACTTCGTGCTTTAACGTCCACAAGCCAAAGGGTTCCAATGGATTTTCGAATGAACATTACTCGTGAAAGACCCGTCATTTTATGTCGACTACCCGTATTAAACGGGTAGGCCGACACCTTTGACGTTCATCACTTTAGAACAACTCGGCTATCAACTATCGACGAGCGGATTGTCGCTCGGTTATCGGGCGGCCTGTCGATCGATTTTGATGGTGCACGCGATTGGTGTTGCTGAAGAAACCATGTTCTGGATGGTTGTGACGGTCCACAGAATCATTCACCCTTGCACCCGATGCGAATGCTCCAACCGACATCATTGCAACTGCAACGAACACAATGATTGGAATCCTGATACTTCGAAACATGATGTTATCCTATTCCGATATGATCGAACTATTGAAATAGTGAGGAAATAATCAGCCCAATCGGTGGATCATATCTTGCGAAAATCGCCGATCGAGCTGAATTCGCTCCACTGGAGCGAATGCGTATCTCAAGGTTCTTGCTACTAAGCACGTGCAAAATTTGCGCCATTCAATTTGAAACGCCCGTGTTTTCGATAACCGGCGACTTTCCTCGATTTTGAAGGCCAATTTTCCTACAGAAGTCGACAAAACCTTGAGAGTAGCGATTCCAATTTCCGGACGATTTCCGATCCTGTAGCAGTATGTAGTGAAGCAATGTTTTGCAGATTTGCAGAGCGGAAGATGCACGTAGCTTGAGTTCCAAAAGGATCTTCCAAAGGTCATTGAATGCTGTACTACACCTCCAATTTTTCGAGCTACCAGCATCCCCCCGAAGATGCTTTCAAAAAATAGTCGAATGCAACCCCGTGACTGTATAAATATGCTTGACGGATTGTCTGACGGTTAGTCGTGATCTATGGTTCGCCACCGGTGTTGTTTCGACGTCGGTATTGATTTGGCGTCTTGCCGGTTTCGCGTTTGAAGACTGCGCACAGGAGTTCTTGATGACGAAAGCCTGTGACCTTGGCGATTTGTTCGAGCGTCATCGGCGACTCATCAAGTAATTTTTTAACGCGTTGGATTCGTACCGATGTGATTTGTTGATGGGGCGTGCAATTTAAGATGCTACGAAATCGACGTTCGAGTTGGCGCCTCGATAGGTCTGTGAAGTTCAAGACATCATTGACGTCAATTCCTTCGCAGGCATGCTCACGAATGAAGCGACACACTTTGGCGATTTCACGATCGTCCAGCGCGATCACTTGTGTTGAGAGCCGTTGCACAATCTTCGACGGCCTGACATGTTCAACGTAGGAACCATCGAATATTCCGTCCATCATATCACTCAGAATTTCCGCAGCGCGATAACCCACTTGCTCTGCGTTAGGACAGACACTTGTCAGTGGCGGATCACTTAATTGGCAGATGGCATCATCATTATCGACCCCGACGACTCCAAGCTCGTCTGGTATCGCAATGTCTAAGACTCTGCACGCATTGAGAACTTGTTGGCCTCGAATATCGTTGCACACGAATAGCCCTGTTGGGGGCGCTAACGACGAAAGCCACTCGGATAGTGGACCGATATCGACTAAGCCAGACTGTTCAATGCTCGTTAGTGGAAGGTGTGGCGCACTGGTCGATTCGTATGTAGAGAATTCGCATCCGGCACGGGTCACTAGCTCTCGAAAAAACTTCAGACGATTCATTGAAAAATGAGCGAATCGAAATCCACAAAACGCGAATCGTCGAAATCCACGTTCCCAAAGATGGTCAAAGGCGAGCTCTGCAACTACTCGATCGTCGGTCTCAACTTGCGGGACGTCCGGAAAACTTCGTCGGCATCGAACATCGACGATTGGAACGCCAAGGTGCCGAAGTTCATCGATTGTGTTGGAATCAACTCTCGCAATCACGCCACCGACGCCTGCTGTTTTTAGCCAACCGGGCGTCAAAGCATCGATGGTCATTTCTTGATGCAGCAAGGTCCAAGAGCTTCTCGTTTGCGCGAAGCGTGCGACTCCTCGAAGGACTTCTCGGCCATAGGATCGGGATGATTCGATCAACAAGGCAACTTTAGTCCTGGGCCTGTAGGGCTTTTTGTTCGGTTCCTGATGACGCAAATCCATAACTTCCTGTCGCATAGAAATCTCGACAATTCCGCGAGCACAATAATAATCATGGTACTATAGATGTTGTAGGAATTTCCAAAACGTCGCAAGTCGTTCAAAGGTAGACAATGTTTTCACAGAGCCTCTTCTGGATGCGGCTAGTTTTCCCGTGCTTGATCGGGCTCGCTGCATTTCAACCTGCGATAGCAGATCGTTCTTTATCCACCACTGAGGAAGTCGAGTTCTTTGAGAAACGAGTCCGGCCGTTGCTTGTCGAGCATTGCTACTCGTGCCACAGTGGAAAAGCGGAGAAACTCCAAGCGGGGCTTCGATTGGATAGTCGCGTTGCACTGCTAAAAGGGGGAGAGTCGGGGCCTGCAATTGTGCCCGGGGACTTGGAGAAAAGCCTGTTGATTGGGTCGGTACGATACGATTCGTACGAAATGCCGCCCAAGGGAAAGCTACCAGCCGAGTCTATTGAAGTCTTAGAACGTTGGGTTGAAATGGGGGCTCCATGGCCTGATTCGTTAGAACCAAGTGGCTCGGAACCGGATGCCGCTCGCCTACAATTTGATCTACAAAAGCGGAAGTCAGAGCACTGGGCATGGCAGCCGGTTCAATCACCCGCGATACCGAACGTTATCGATAAAGCTTGGCCAAAAAGTGAACTGGATTTCTTCATCCTTGCGAAGCTTGAAGAGGCGAATCTGCACCCGGCAGCAGATGCGGAGAAAACGGCGTTGCTGAGACGACTCTATCTCGACTTGATCGGACTACCGCCAACTCTGGAGCAAGCGAAGCAATTTTTGGACGACAATTCTGCTAAAGCAACCGAAGCCTTAGTTGATGAACTGTTAGCGTCACCTCGATTTGGAGAGCGTTGGGGACGACATTGGTTGGATCTGGTGCGTTATGCAGAATCACGCGGTCACGAGTTTGATCATGATGTGAACAATGCGTTTCAATACCGAGACTACGTTATTCGGGCTTTGAATGAGGATGTTCCGTACGATCAATTTGTTTCGGAACATATCGCTGGAGACCTGCTCGAACAACCTCGACTTCATCCTGACCAAGGTTTCAACGAATCGATCTTGGGGACTGGCTTTTGGTTTCTTGGAGAGTGGGTCCATTCGCCTGTTGATATCCGCAAGGACGAATCCGACCGCTTTGACAACATGATCGATGTGATGTCAAAGACGTTTCTAGGAGTAACGGTGGCTTGTGCGCGTTGCCATGACCATAAATTCGATGCAATCTCGACTGCTGACTATTACTCGCTATCGGGTTTTCTTCAAAGCAGTGACTATCGACAAGTCCCCTTTGAATCGCTGCAGCAGAATCGTCGCGTTTCCAATGAGCTAGCGACTCTTGATTCCAAGTATCGTAAGATTGTTGATGAGCTAACCCATTCGAAGCAGATCAGCCAAAAAGATTTGCGACCAATCGAACCGAAGCTTGCTTCGCAAATCATTGTCGATTATTCAACGATTATTTCCTCCGACTATATCCAAGACGGTTTTGTCTTTGGAGCGAAACCGAGATTGCTCGGCGAAGCCTATCTCGATCAAGATGGGAATGAGCCAACGGTTCGGTTCGCGACCACTTCAGCGGCTGTCAGTGATCCCTTTTGGAACGGGCTAGAGGGAGTGTCCGAAAAAGGGGTACACACCAAAAACGCGCTGAGCGATTTACCTCGTCCTGGTAGGATTTTGAGAACACCTACCTTTGAAGTCACTGATGGCACGATTATGTGTCGCGTTCAAGGAGAGGGTCATGTCGTTGCATGCGTCGACTCGCATCGTTTGATTGCCGGTCCATTGCATGGTGACACAATCAAACCTATCAAGCCGGACGTCGAATGGATTGAGTTGAAACTTGGTCGCTATGTTGGGCATCGAGTGCACCTTGAATTTACGCCTGCCGAAGGGAAGCAACTCGAAGTAGCGTTTGTCGCACAAGGCAACTCTCGAGAGCTTCGGGAGCAATGGATGGCTCGCGAGAAAGAGGCTGAAGCCGCTGTCAGCGAAGTTGCCAGCGCAGCACATACCGAATATGGCGAGAGATTAAAGGCGCTTGCAGCAGCATGGTGGAGCGAAAGAGCTGCCCTCCAGTCAAAAGTTATGCGACGCTCTCACCTAGCGATGGCAATGATGGACGGCACTGGTGAAGATGACCACGTTCTGATTCGCGGGAACTCATCGAAACCAGGAAAACTCGAACCGCGACATTTCCTCACAGCAGTCGCCGGTGAGCAACCAATGAGCATCCAATCGGGAAGCGGTCGCTTAGAACTGGCTCGTCAAATCAATTCAGCCACGAACCCGCTGACCCATCGAGCTATCGTCAATCGAATTTGGCATCACTTGATGGGCCGCGGAATCGTTCCGACTACAGATGATTTCGGGGTATTGGGACAGCGACCAACACATCCGGAGTTACTTGACTACCTAGCAACAACCTTTTTAAAAGATGGACAAAGTTTGAAGCGGATGATTCGAACAATTGTGCTGTCTCGAACATATCAAATGTCGAGTAAGTCAAGCTCGCAGGGATTCGATCTCGATCCCAAGAATTTGCTTTGGCACTATCGACCACCGAAGCGATTAGAGGGTGAGACGATCCGCGATTCCTTGCTAAAGGTATCGGGGCAATTGAATGAATCGATGTATGGACCGCCAGTTCCTGTTCATTTGACTTCCTTTATGGATGGTCGCGGGCGGCCTAAGGAGAGTGGACCTCTGGACGGTGGTGGAAGACGGTCTATCTATCTTGCCGTACGGCGTAACTTTTTGTCGCCATTCATGCTTGCCTTTGATACACCATCACCATTCAGTACGATGGGCCGCCGTAATGTGTCTAACGTACCGGCTCAAGCATTAATCTTGATGAACGATCCATTTGTTGTAGACCAAGCGAAAAAGTGGGCTGATCAGATCGTTGCACAACCTACTTCAGTGGATGCTCGGATTGATCAGATGTACCGCGCTGCGTTGACTCGACAGCCTAGCGAGCGAGAAATGAAGATTGCGACAGAATTTTTGTCTCGACTTCCGGAAACAGATACTCCAAGCGATACCGCCGTCCTCTTGTGGGCAGACTTCGCTCACGCGCTGTTCAACACCAAGGAGTTTATATTCGTACCATGATGAATCCGAAAATGTATCCATGCCAGCGATATCAATCTCCGCCAACTACACGTCGTGAAATGCTGCATCGGTGCGGGAGTGGATTTGGAGCGCTCGCATTGGCAGCGCTACGACTGGATCCTGCTTTTGGAGATGGCGTTACGGCAAATCAATTGGGCTCGCCGCTTGAACTGGGACGCGCAGGTCATGGTCCACATCATTCGGTGAAGGCAAAAAACGTTATCTTTTTGTATATGGATGGTGGCCCATCTCAGATGGACACATTTGATCCAAAGCCGGCCTTGGACAAGTATGATGGCCAAGATCCGAGCAAGCTCTTTAATGTCGAGCCAACCCAATTCAACAATAACGGAAACGTGCTCGCGAGTCCGTGGAAGTTTCAACAGCATGGCAAATCGGGTATCCCTGTTAGCGAATTGTTTCCTCACGTTGCAACGTGTGTCGATGAACTAGCAATCATTCGATCGATGGTTTCGGAGTTTCCGGAACATACTTTTGCAAACTACTTTCTACATACGGGAAGTGGATTGCAAGGCCGACCGAGCATGGGAGCATGGGTCAACTATGGCCTAGGGAGTGAGTGCCAAAACTTACCTGGGTTTGTTGTTATCAACGGCGGGTTGATACCGCCGGGTGGTTTAGATTGCTTTGGTAGTGGGTTTCTTCCGGCAAGTTATCAAGGTTCGGTTTTCAAGCCTTCGGGCAGCGGAGTCGCAAACATTGAAAGAACAGAGCCGACCGCGAACAATCAGCTTCGGAAAATGGATTTGATTAGCAGCCTGGATGAGCTTGCCGTCGATCAGTTTGGCAAACATGACAGTATCGAGTCGGCTATCCATAACTATGAACTTGCCTATGCGATGCAGATGGCTGTCCCAGAAGTGATGTCGATCAAGGATGAACCTGCTCATATAAAAGAGATGTATGGAATTGAATCGGAGTATCAGCCGACGCGAACCTACGGCGCACAGTGCCTGATCGCTCGACGCATGATTGAAAAAGGAGTCCGATTCATTGAGCTGACTTGCCCCAATGTAGGCAGCGATCGATGGGACCAGCATTCGAACTTGAAAAAGGGACATGAAGATAACGCCAAAGCAGTCGATCAACCGATCGCTGGATTGTTGAAGGATCTGCGCCAGAGAGGCTTGCTGGATGAAACATTAGTTGTGTGGGCCGGTGAGTTCGGGCGCACGCCGTTTGCCCAAGGCAAGAATGGACGCGATCACAACCCGTTCGGCTTTACGGTATGGATGGCTGGCGGGGGCGTTAAACCAGGAACGATCTACGGAGCTACTGACGAATGGGGCTATAAAGCAATTGAAAACCGTACTGAGATACACGATCTACACGCCACTATACTGCACCTCATGGGAGTCGATCATACGCGTTCAACGTTCCGATTCGGCGGTCGTGATATGCGATTGACTGACGTAAAAGGTCATGTCATTCAGGGCATTCTCGGTTAGCAATACACGGTCTCTACCAACACTTACTCATTGATTCACTTTGCATGGAAACTCGAAAGCTCGGCCGCACAGAACTTTTTACAAGCGTTCTATCTATCGGTGGTTTGTATACATCCTCTTTGGCAGGTGGCGAATCCGAAACCGCTCGAATTATGAGACGAGCTATGGAGCTCGGTATTAATGCGATCGATACTGCGCCAGCGTACGCTGATAGCGAACAAACGATTGGTGCAGCAATTCGTGATCTGAACGGTCCGCTCATTATCACGACTAAACTCGGAGGTCGGCCACAACCGTTTGACCCGCAGAACATCAATTCGCTTCGTGCCTCAGTCGACGAGAGCCTGAGGCTGCTCGGACGCGATTGCGTTGATGTTCTTATGATTCACGAACCGGATCGACCGCAACAGTACCCGTGGTGGTCAAGCTACGATCCGCTTGACGGGCCTGTTATCGCTTTGATGGACGAACTCAAGAAAGCGGGCAAGATTCGATTTACGGGACTCGCAGGTACGACTGTTACCGAAATGACATCGCTTGTTCGAAGCAATCAGTTCGACGTGGTGTTGACTGCTTTCAATTACAACTTGCTCTTTCGTGAGGCTCGGGCTGAACTCATTCCTGCTGCTGTTGAACGAGACATGGGAGTGGTGCTTGGTTCGGTGATGGGGCAAGGATTTTTGGCTCGTCGCGCTGATGACGAAATTGCAAAGAAACCGATGTGGTTAGCCCCTGAAAGGCAGCAGCAGCTATTGGCCTACTACAAACTTCTCGATGACTTGGGACTTTCGCCGGTTGAAATGTGTCTTAGGTTTGCGATTTCAGATCCCGATATCTCGACAATTCCGATCGGATGCAAAACGTTAGAGCAACTTGAGCAAAGCGTTCTCGCTGTGTCCAAGGGGCCGCTCACCGAGGACATTCTCGGTCGCTTGAATACGATCGCTGCCATGGTGCCAAACCGTCCTTTTGAAGAGCCGATGATCTTGCCAATTGGTAAGCGTTATTACGGGCCCGGTATTGCTAACATGGGGGCGGCTGTTCAAGT
>JAIYDQ010000057.1 GCA_027487375.1 Planctomycetaceae bacterium | reverse complement strand
TTTCTGAAATATTTTCGAGGTGCTATCTAGCACGCTCATGTCAGCCAAAATGTCACCCGGTGTTTCACTGCTTCCTAGAAACAAGATCCCGTTCGACTTAAGCCCAAAATATAAAAGCGATAGTACTTTTTGCTGAGCATCATTGTTGAGGTATATCAAAAAGTTACGGCATGTTGCCAAGTACAGATTTGTGAATGGGGCATCGCGCAATGCATTGTGTGGCGCAAAGGTAATCATCTGCCGAAGGTCTGGAATGATCTGGTAGCCATTCACTGTCTCTTTGAAATATGTTTGCAAGAACTCTGGCGGGATTCCTTGAACCGCTGAAGAACTATAGAGCCCGCGACCGGCAATTTCGAGCGATTCGCGGTCAATATCGGTTGCAAAAATCCTTACCTCCGTGGAACGTCTCAAACCAGTGAGGAGGTCATGAAGGATCATCGCTATCGTGTACGCTTCCTGACCAGTCGAGCAACCACAAACCCAGACGCGAATCGGTCCCTCCTTCCAGCTTGTCGTAAGCTTCGCGAGAATTTCCTTACGCAAAGAATCGAACATTTCTGGATCACGAAAGAAGTGCGTAACGTTGATCAAAAGATCTCCGTAAAGCGCCTTGCGTTCGATTTCGTTTGTAAGAATAGTGCCTGCGTATTCCTCTACGCTACTACAATTTGCAAGCACAGACCGCCGGTGAAGTCGACGAAGCATTGTGCCGGGTTTGTACTGACGAAAGTCGAGCCCGAAATCCCGTTGGAGAGCACCAAAAACCATTTGCAACATCGGTTCGCTTTCAGAGTCGCTTGCAAGCTCCGCAAGAAAGCTCTCGCGTCCCGGAGTTGTCGCATACCGTGAAAGCAAAGCCCCAATTTTTTCTGGAGGCACGACGAGATCTGCCATCCCAGTTTCGATTGCCGATCGAGGCATCCCATTAAACTTTGCAGAGTCCTCGCTCTGAACAATCACTAGCCCTCCAGCCTCGTGGATCTTACTGATCCCAATTGCCCCATCACTGCCAGTGCCCGAAAGCACTACACCAACCGAAGCGGACTTACAATCTTGAGCCAGCGATCGCAAAAAGATATCGATTGGCAGTGTGAATTGAGCCGACTGATCTTTATCAGAAAGCAGTAATCGCCCATTGCTGATAATCATTTCCTTTTTCGGAGGAATCAAATAAATGGAATTCGGCTCGACTACCATTCCATTTTCAACACGGTGGATCGCAAGCTTGGTGTGTCGCGCCAACAACTCATCCATCAAGCTTCGGAAATCGGGAGACAGATGCTGGATGACGACGAAAGCCATTCGACTATCCGGCGCGATGTTGTCAAACATGATCTCGAGCGCTTCCAACCCTCCGGCAGAAGCGCCGACACCAACAACAATAAGCTGCTCTCCCTGCGATATCATCTTGAGTTACGCTCTCCTTACGTCTCGTTTCATCCCGAGTTTTTAGATCCAGCAAATCTTAACGAACGCAAGCCTAATCGCTTTTTACAAAAGCGAAATTTCCGCCTAAGGGAATCCCCTAGTATTTAATCAAAACGGCGAACGAAACAAAACCGTAGCAGATGTCGGAAGACGTGCGAAAGCATTCGCATGAGCTATTGCCTTCGTTTACATCTGAATTTTTACAGATTCAGCTACGCAGTTTACAAGCTTTATTACAAGCTGAACTAGGTACTAAATCGCGAGCCCATGTTTGCAGCTCCCACTGTCCCTAGCAATGCCTCATCGATGTAAATAATGAGCGAACCCGCAATAAATTTTGTAACTACTTTTCACGATTCGTATCGCAACCGGGAATTCAGAGCAGGGCAAGTTAGTTTTTCGCGCTGGGCAATGAGCCGTAAGCGCTAGCTCCGGATTTTCCCATAGTACCCCGGAGCTAGCGCTCATGGCTCAATTCGAATTTTTAATAATTGACTAGCCCTAGAATTTAGAGAATCACGTTCCGTGTCGGATTCATTCGAACGATTAGGAGACAGCGCTTTTTGATTGGTTTGACAGACTCGCACGAGCCATTTCCAGGATGTTGATAAGCTCCTCGACCGACTTCTGGATGAACATTGGTTGCGATTCTGTAGGTATGTCGGGTGACTTAACGATCGCCTCCAACTGTGCCGCGGCATCGCTGATCATCGGAAATCCATACCCGCCTCCCGACCCCTTGAATTGATGCGCGATTCTTCCCAAGTCCTCAAAGCAACGCTGTTCTAGTGCTTGCCTGATCTTTGTCACCGAGTCCGAAAATGACTCGACGTACTCCGTAACAAGTTCCGCCATATCTGGATCGTCAGCGAACTTACTGACACAAACCTTTACGTCATTTGCAGGGGGTGGATGTTGCATGTTCTTCCAGTAATCACAAGTTGAAATTAAAAGATTTGGGTCAATGGGTTTCGTCAAGTGAGCATTACATCCTGCTGACAAACACTTCTGCGCGTCAGTAGTCATGGCGTGTGCGGTAAGTGCAAGTATCGGAATGTCGCAGCCTTTGGATCGAAGCAATTGAGTCGACGTCAGTCCGTCCATGCATGGCATTTGAATATCGGAAAGAATCAGATCGAATGGTAAAGGATTCATCAAAGGTCCGTCTACGGTAGCGTCAGCTGTCATCATTTGCACAGCAATTTGACCGTTGTCGGCAATTTTTACGGTCGCACCAGCTTTGCGGAGATGGAAGGAAATCAATCGCTGATTATCAACGCCATCTTCTGCAAGCAAGATGCGGGTTCCCGCTAGCGGGCGTCGATGCGCGCATGTTGTAGATGCTGGTGGCATCACGGTGTTTTGAGTGAGCAAAGGAGAGTTTGGATTCAGTTGAATCATTGGCGTCCCAGGAACAAATCTCGCTTTAATTCTCGCTGTAAACTTGCTCCCCAAACCTTCCTGCGAAGAAACAGTTAGACTTCCCCCAAGTAACTCGGATAGCCTTTTGCTGATTCGCAACCCGAGCCCGCTCCCTCCGAACTTTCGCGTCGTTGACGCATCCGCTTGTTCAAATGTCCCAAAAAGTCGGTCAAGCTGCTCCGGTTTAATTCCGATCCCCGTGT
Organism: Planctomycetaceae bacterium; assembly: GCA_027487375.1. Classification (GTDB taxonomy): domain Bacteria; phylum Planctomycetota; class Planctomycetia; order Pirellulales; family Pirellulaceae; genus JAIYDQ01. The sequence goes on along the minus strand of JAIYDQ010000057.1, from coordinate 795 downwards.
CGATGACTGAAATGGCAATCTCAGAAGAAGCTACATCCGACATTCCGACTTCAATCGTCACACCACCTGACGAAGTGAATTTAATCGCGTTGCCGACCAAGTTATCGAGAATTTGCCGAACCCGAGTAGGATCGCTTTGAATTGTTTTTGGAATCGGCGTGACAAAGTTCGCTTCCAGGGTAAGCCCCTTCGCCTCGGCTTTAGTCCGCATCAATGACAAAACGTTACTTACAATTTTGATGACATCAGTATCAATCTGTTCGACGATCATCTTCTCCGCTTCAATTTTCGACAGGTCTAAGATGTCGTTAATGATCGAAATCAGATGTTCGCCATTGCGCTTAATCGTGTTCACATACTCGAACTGCCGCGGAAACTGATTCGGATCACTCTCCTCTGCGAGGATATCAGCGAATCCAAGAATAGCGGTCATGGGCGTGCGAATCTCATGACTCATGTTCGATAGAAATTCACTCTTAGCGAGACTTGCCGATTCAGCTTGCTGCTGGGCGTTCTTTAGACTCGTAATGTCAGCCCTGAGAGCAAAATACCCTCGAACTTTTCCTAAGTCATCGAACAATGGCGCGATCGTTGTATCTACCCAATAGAGCGAACCATTCTTCGCGCGATTACAAATTTCTCCATGCCATATGCCGCCGTTGGCAACGGTTTTGTACATATCTTGCCATAGCGTTTTAGGATGATGACCAGAGTTCACGATTCGGTGATTTTGCCCGATGAGTTCCTCGCGGCTGTATCCACTAATTCGACAGAACGCATCGTTGACGTGTGTGA
>JAIYDQ010000472.1 GCA_027487375.1 Planctomycetaceae bacterium | reverse complement strand
TCAGTTTGATGCATCGTTTCCGTATATCGAGACGCCCGATCAAATGACGGCGATCAATGCTCTGAAAAAAGACATGGTCTCTAGTCGCCCGATGGATCGTTTGATTTGCGGCGACGTCGGCTTCGGAAAAACGGAAGTCGCAATGCGAGCGGCTTTTAAGGCTATCGATAGTGGCTATCAGGTCGCAGTACTAGTTCCGACGACGGTGCTCGCCGAACAGCATTACAAAACTTTCTGTGAACGGATGGCCGAGTTTCCATTCGACGTAGCGAAACTAAGTCGCTTTTGCACCGGAAAAGAACAGAAAGAAACTCTTGCAAAGTTAGCCAAAGGGCAAATCGATCTTGTCATCGGAACACACCGACTAGCTTCCGAGGATGTCGACTTTTTCAATTTGGGTTTGGTTATCATCGATGAAGAACAACGCTTCGGAGTGGCTGTAAAAGAGCGGTTGAAGCAGCAACGGCCCAATGTCGATTTGCTGACCCTTTCCGCAACGCCGATCCCTCGAACTTTGCACATGTCACTCGTTGGTGTTCGTGACATCTCGAATTTGGAAACGGCTCCGGAAGAAAGATTGTCGATCGAAACGCGGGTCGTGCGATTTGATGATGCCATAATTCGAAATGCGATAATGCGTGAGCTCAATCGCGGTGGGCAGATTTACTTTGTCCACAATCGAATTCAGGACATGGGTGCTTTGGCTGCGAGACTCCAGCGACTCGTTCCCGATGCCAGAATCATCATCGGGCATGGCCAGATGCCTGAGCATCAGCTCGAACAAGTGATGATCGACTTCATTGACCATCGATATGATATTCTCCTGGCTACCACAATTATCGAGAGCGGCTTAGATATTCCCAATGCGAACACGATATTCATTGATGCTGCCGATCGATACGGACTTGCTGAACTGCATCAATTGCGAGGGCGTGTTGGAAGATACAAACATCAAGCGTACTGCTACTTGCTCGTTGACCGCAACAAACATCTCAATCCGGATGCTGCGCGTCGGATGCATGCGATTGAAGAGTATTCGCAAATCGGTGCTGGCTTTGGAATCGCGATGCGAGATTTGGAGATACGTGGCGCGGGTAATTTACTAGGAACGCAGCAAAGCGGTCATATCGCCGCGATTGGTTACGAGCTCTATTGCCAACTGCTGGAATCGGCTGTTCGAAAGATCAAACATCAAAAGCCAAAGTTGTCTATTGACGTTGAAATTAATCTTGCCATCGAAGGATTTTTTCCTGCCGAGTATGTACCCGAGATTCGCCATAAGATCGATCTTTATCGTCGATTGACTCGGATGGACGATATTCGCAAATTGCAGGAACTTCGTCAGGAGTTAGAAGATCGCTTTGGTAAGCCGCCGCGAGAAGTTGAAAAACTCTTGGAAGTAGCCGAGCTAAGAATTGATGCTGCGCTTTGGTCGATTAAATGTATCGCGACCGAAGATGATTTCATGGTCTTTACATACACAGATCGCAATCGCATCGAGCAGCTTGCAAGACTTCATCGTGGCCATCTTCGAGTCCTCGACCAACAAAAGGCTTATTGGCCCATCGACGGTCAAACAAACCAACTTCTTGAGATCGCACAGATGGTACTTCGTAACCCGAAGATGTAATGCAAAAAACGAGACATGAAGTCTCGTTTTCAAAATGATTCGTAAGTGTTCGCGTCCCAGAGAGACGCGAGCACAAGAGACTCATTAAACGCTTACGGTAGCGAGGAACCGAGATACTTTTCTTCTTCCTCTTCAGGAATAATGATTCGCGGTGTAACGGTCATCATCAGTGTATTCGTATCGCGTCCAATTGCAACGTTCTTAAACAGTCGGTTGATGTAAGGAATCTTCGAGAGCATCGGAACGCCACGTTCGGTACGACCTTCACGCAATCGTTTGATACCACCGAGGAGGATCGTTCCACCGTCTGGGACGTTGACTGTTGTACTAACGTTGGTAACCCCAAGCGTCGGCAATTGAACAGTCGAACCAGACACAATGGTTTCCTCGTTGTTTCGGTTTGTAGTCGGTCGACCATCCGGACCGATCACTGAGGTACCCGTGCGACTAGAAGTTGTTCCGGTGAACGTAAAGGTACGGTCGGCATCTTCGATTCGCGTGAACGAAGGAGACAATGTCATTCGAACGAATCGCTTGTCTTGAGACACCACCGACTGAACGTTCAGAGAGGTACCATCATTCAAGATGACAACGATTGGTTGTTGAGCTACGGCGAAGTCACCGACGACTGGAGTCAAACCGATAACGAACGGTCGTTGGGCTTGATCCACGATACTCGCGAGTTGACCGTCGAACATCGTAACCTTCGGAGCTTGCATAACGTTTGTACGCGTATCACCCTGAGCAGCTTGGAGGAAGAAGAACAATTCCAAGTCGCTGAGAATGGCGAAGCCCAGTTGAGCACCGTCGGTAACGGTGCCACCACCAAACTGTGGCGTCACTCCAAAGCTTGCTTGTCGGAATTGAACATCGAGATTCGTTGTTGGTGTAGGTGTCGTCGTGGTAGCTGCACTCAAACCAATCGATGTGCTTCCTTCTTCGGGTCTTGGTAATCCCGCTCCATTAAGCTTCTTATCTCGGATGTTGAAGTCAAAGTCGATCCCCATCTTCTCGAAGAAGTTATCAGCGAGCGTGATAAATCGAACTTCGATCGTAACCTGGAGGTTTTGAAGAAGTCGCAGTTGCTTAAGAAGGTCTGCAACTTGTTCCTGAGTTTCCAGCGGTGCACTGATGATCAGGCTGATGTTCGACGTGAAGTACTCAATCTTATCTTCTTCAGAATCCCAGTTGCCAGGAACCGTCGATCGAATCAAGTTGATCAGTTCTGTCGGATCGGCAAGAGATTGTGCTCCACTCACTCCGTTCGGGTTGCCATTGATGAATGGAGTACCAGAGCCGGACACAGGGCCACGTCCGCCACCCATCATGTTACCGAAACCGCCACCACCCATTGGGTTGTTACCCATGCCAGGAATTCCACCATTGAATTGACCGAGCGTTGATAGATCTGGGTTTAAGGAGACGTTGGAGTTTGTTGCAAGTTGTTGGTCGCGAAGTTGTGAACCCGAAACATCGTTCGTGCGAACCAAGAGCGTGCTGCTATGTGCTTGGTAGGCAGACTGAAGTGCTCCGGCCAGACCGCTGTTGTAGTTGCTTACAAAGTTAGGGATTGGGATAACCAAATCCTTCACGCTGTAAACTCGTTGAATCTGTTCACGATTCGTTGTTTGTTTACTGGTAATATTCAGCACTTCGTTTTTGATCGTGTAGGTCAATCCGTACGGATCGAGCATCAAGTTCAAAGCGCTCTTAAGAGAGATTGGAGTCCCACCTAACTGTAACGTTACCGGTTGGCCACTCGTGATGCCTTCAGCAGAAATGCCAATCGGATCGATGAAGATCGGGATACCCGTCATTTGGCTGATCGTTTCCATCGCTTGCGAAAGCGGTCGATTATCGAAGGTGATATCAATGGGTTCGATCATCTTTTCGCGAATCATCTTCTCGGCAGGCGTCATTCGCATTGAAACATCGCCCAACTTTCGGCGGCTGCGAGTCAGCGTGTCCCAATCTCGTGCATCACCGAATGACATCGGAATACGATCATCGATAGGAACACTTGCCTCATCGACACTTACGAATGCGTCGGCTCCTTTGGTTGCCTTCAAGTCTGCGATGGTGTTCTGTTCATGAATTCTTCGTGCGAGTCTTGCGTTACTGTGCATGACAGTTGCAATCTGGGATTTGGGATCGAGCTGCCCCACTTTTTTGGCAATGATTTCCGCTTCGGTGTAATTCGCGGTTTCCATCAAGTCGTTATATTGATCGACCATTGATTGAATTTCGCCATCGATTCGAGCTCGCGTGGCGGCTTCGAGAGCCATAGTGTCTTCAATACGACGATTGCGTTCTTGCTGATCAATCGCCGGACGATTTTGGTCAACGTAAGCTTGAATGTTTGTGATAACGCGATCGATCATTGCCAAGTGGCTTTTTCGAATGCTTCCGTCTGCGTTTGATTGGCTAGTTCGTTGTCGCAAGGCTTGTAGACGGTCCAGCGCGCCACTTGGGTCATCGCTTACCATTTTTTCGGCTTCAGCGATTTCGGTGGTAACCTCTCGCCACATCTTTTGACGAGCCATCGCTTGCTCTTGATTGACTTCTTGCATCTGACCAGCATTACTTGTACCTGCGGCCGGCTTTCTTGTCTGAGCGACATTGCCTTGGAGCAACATCAGCTTGTCTTTCAATTGAGCGCGAGTCATGCTGTCCATTTCGGCTTCATACTTCCACGCATCGGTGAAAGTATCGATCGCTGTTTCTCGATTACCTTTGACAAGCTCGTCCATCCCTTTTCGGTAGAGTTGCTCGCCGGTGCTACCGGATTGAGGAGCATCACTAGGGCTGGTTGCTCCGGCCTGAACAATTTGCGTGCCGTCTTTTGCGGGCTGGAATACACCTGAATTGATGTTCCCTTGAGCCATCGGTTGAGTGGCTGCTGCAGTTGTTACGCCTGCGTCGGTAGGTGCGCCTGTCGCGGCAAGTCCTGAAGATCGACTTCGTTGTGCTCGTTCGATTTCCATCGCAACTTGCCAAGGTCGCAACTGACCTGCTGTGTATGCCGAGTCTGGAACGCGAAGCGCGTTGGCTCGTTCAACAAACTGCTGAGCGTTCGCAAGATCGCCGCGACTCAGGAACAGTTTGGCTTGGGCCGAAAGGGCAACAGCTTGATCACGCAGCGGGTTTGCCGGTGGCGTTGGTGCTGCGGTCGCTGTGAGTGTTGGCGTTGCGGGGGTGCTAGCAGTTGTTGGGCTGCTTGCGTTAAGTGGCGGGGCAACTAACCCGCTCTGTGTTGGTACCGAAGTCGCGGTAGGACTTGGGCTGGTTCCGGTTGGCGGAACCATCAACTGCGCATAAGTGGCTGTCGCCCCAAAGGGTGCTCCGGGGGTAAACACGGATGCTCCGAAGAGTCCGCCTGCTGCCGCAGCCATAGCGGACAAGAATCGCAGTTTTCGCAATCGTATAGTTTCGTTCAACGCGACGCTCCTTCTTCGCGACATGCAAAATATCATCGAGCTCTATCGGCGTGTGCGTCTTACTGACCTCGATCCGGGCTCACGCCCAAAATAGAGAAGTCAGTAAAAACAAAACTCGCCTAAGAACTTCCGAAACTCAATCCATGAGTTTGGGTCTAGGAATTACTATTCCTGCGAAACAGCGTCAAGAGGAAGATTTAAAAAATTCTAAGAAGCGAGCTCTTCAAGTATCTCGCATGCTCGCAAAACTTGGTCGCGTCCGACATCAAGATGCGTCACCAGCCGAAGGCTCCGCGGGCCAAAGGGTAGAGTCGCAACGCCCTTCGAAGCAAGCCTTTGCACGAATTCGGCTGCTGTACCGAGCGATTCGTCTAGATTGACGATCACGATATTCGTGTCGACTGTCTCGAATGCAAGAGAAAGCTTCCTGGAGCTACGAACCGCTTCTGAAATAATCTGAGCATTTGCGTGATCCTCAGCCAATCGATTGCGTTGATGTTGAAGGCCATAAAGAGCAGCAGCAGCGAGATAACCGGATTGCCTCATGCCGCCACCAAAGAGTTTTCTCGCTCGTTTGGCTCGGAGGATGTATTCTTTGGTACCGGATAGGCATGAACCCACGGGAGCACCAAGTCCCTTGCTGAAGCAGACGCTCACCGAATCAAATCCGCGGCACCACTCACGCTCAGCGATCCCGGTTGCAACGGATGCGTTAAACAATCGAGCTCCGTCTAGATGCGTCTTCAATTGATGGCTATGTGCCCAGTCGCAAATCTCATTGACTTGAGGAAGTGGATGAACGCGACCTCCGCCTCGATTATGTGTGTTTTCAAGGCACACTAACTTGGTTCTTACAAAATGATCGTTATCAGGACGAATTCGATTACGAAGTAGGTCGACATTCAATAGGCATTTATCGCCCACGACTGTATGGGCAACCAGTTGGCTCAACTGCGCAAACCCGCCTTGCTCATAGGTGTAGATGTGGCATTCATATTCGCAGAGAAACTCATCGCCAGGCGTGCAATGCGAACGGATTCCAATTTGATTCGTCATCGTCCCGCTGGGCATGAAGAGTGCATCCTCCTTTCCCAGTAGCTCGGCGACCGTCTCTTCTAGTAAACGCGTCGATGGATCGATATCGATGATCGCGTCACCCACTTTTGCCTGACTCATAGCCGCGAGCATGCCAGCGGTTGGACGGGTAACCGTATCGCTTCGGAGGTCTATCACGAGTGCTTTGTCTAATCGAAAAAATGAAGTAGCTGAATTCGCAAGTAGCAGGCACACGGAGTATGCCTGCTACAATTGGATCATAATCTCTCCGAGACGCGACTATGTGTTTTGTAACGGAGCCTAGTTGGACAGCATCAGGTTGAGCACGATAATCGATCGCAACCGTGTTGGAGTACAGCCTTTAGGCTCCCAGCGCACCTTAGCGTTTGCCAAAAGCGACTAAAGCCTGAACTCCAGCGCAAAGCCTGGCGTTGTTCAACTAGTCTTTACCCACGTGCTTGACTTGTTCCCAGTACTCTTGGAACGCGTTTTCTTTATGAAAGTTTGGACTATTGTCCATATCATGACATTCCATGCATTTATCTTGTGCAGCGTCTAATGGCAGTCGCATCTCTTCGCGAAGACGTGCCAAAACCTCAGGCGAAACCACCGAATCACCCGATTCGGCTGCGACGTGCGCGGCGCCTGGACCATGGCAATTCTCACAACCATTGGCGACAAGGTGCGGTGTTTTCTCGAGAGAAACATATCCGCTCACATAGGGATCAAATCCTTGGGGGTTCCATCCCGTGACGTGACATGACAAGCATTCCGGGTCGAAGTGTCGGGCAACTTGTCCGCGACCAGGTGGGTTGATGATGGAATCGGTTGCGTGAGCGTGTGGTGTGTTTTTCCAAATCTCGAACGCGGTTGTATGGCACTCTCCACAGCTTTCGGAGCCGACAAATTCTCGTGTAGAAGGGTGGCTAAGGGGTCGAAGCCCCAGCCCTTCTAGGCCCGTTTGCTTCAACTCTGTTTGATAACGTCCGAAGAGTTCCATGATTCGCGGCGAATCCTCGAACTGCGAACTCAGGGCAACGCGCTGATAGCTGATCGGATCTGTTTTGCGGTCATACAGTCCTACAATACCAGCATACATTCCCTTGACGCCGACTTGCAGCATGACCGATTTGGTACCTTCAATTGGCTCGGGTTTATAGTACGGTTCGCCATATCCTCCGGCAGTCACCACGAGATCAAAAATGGGTTCTGACTTGGCGAGTTCCGCGGATTCTTCGAGTGAAGCATGTGCGATCAATACGAGAAAATCACATTTTGCATCTTGGAGTTTTTTTGCAGCGACTTTTAATGCAGTCGCGGCAGGCTTAACGGTTACATCGCCACTGCGAAGTTCTTTAGACATTTCGTCGCCGAGGACTCCGGTGATGCCAATCTTTCTGGAGCCTACTTGGATAATCTTGATTGGATCAGGAGCGCCAGGAGTGAGAATCTCCACGTTGGCTGCAACAAATGGACTCGATTGGTTTCCGTTCTGATCGGTCAATGCGACATAAAGATCTGTCGCAGATAGCTTTAGCTCCTCCGGTCCGAACATTACAGCCGAGTAGTCCATCATCTTTAGAGCTTCTGCGGTACGAGCGAATTTTATTTCGCTTTGACGACCAAATCGCCGAACTTGATCGCCGGTATCGATCGGGAAAACATCCCACCCACGCTCGCGAAGACTCGTCAAAAGTGTATCGCGTCGATTTAGGCCACCCTTTTGATTCTCCAGACCAGTACAACCGCAGGGTTCAATGTAGCCGTGCTGTCGACCGGTTAGCATCAGGCAGGCCCAAGGTTTTTCCCAGTCAGGGGCGATGACTTGGTTTTTTTCAGCTTCGGTTGCGACTGTGATGGAATCTTCTGTTTTGGGGACATTTTTACCGATCAAATCGGTGTCGGAATCGTTTTGTGTGAGCGGCTTGGCTGCAACAATCGCTGCGGCTGCTGAAGGAGCTGTTTTGCTTAAGCTGTTGCTAGGATTCGATGCCGGCGTTTGATTTGATTTAGCGGTTGATGACTTAGGTTGAGGTCGATTGGGGGCTGGTGAACTCGGCGCGGGGCGATTGAAGATACGACTGCCCGGTTTGGCTGGCGTCCCCGATCGTCCGCTGTTTTGGCGAAATCGTTCTTGTGCTTGACTATACAAGCTTGGCATCGCGATACCAGCAACGAAGGCCAGGCCTGCGACCCAGATCAAATGACGGGCTAAATAACAGTATAGTTTTTTGTATTGAGCCATGGATCTACTTTGATGGATTCCGAGCGAACGACCTTTCACAACCAGTGCAACTGTAGAGAATCGTTTCGGTCGCGGCTATCCTCTGATCGCAGAAATTTTTCTGCTAGTGCGATTGAATTCGAGATCGGCAACTAATTCTTAGCCGCCTGACGGGATGGATCTATGCTGACCGTTGAAATTGGGCATTGCTTCAGGGGTATGAACCTGAAGAGGTCATGGATTATTGCAGGGAGAATCTTCAGAGCTTAGAAGTTGATCGATTCCTCTTTCTCAACAACCAGCTTCATATGCAAGCTAATCTCGCTTGCCTCTTCTTGATCTGTTTCGAAAAACAACTTGATGAAGTTATTGGGACTCGTACCGCCCATAGCGATTTCTCGACAATCCTTGGGGATTACAATTCGAACGGGGAAGAGCGTTTGAGTAGGATTCCTCTTGGGCTCGCCAACAATGACCTCAAAAGCACCTTGAAGGTTTTCCGGGGTCAATTTCTTCAGTTTCAATCCAAGTTGTTTGCTATCTTTGTTTCTTGCAGCTATCCAAAAGAGCTTTTCGCCCCCTTTTTCGCTAACGAAAATCCCAGCGTCAAACACGTTGGCTCGCTCGTTGTAGTTTGGGCCAGCAACGATTCGAAGATCCGATACACACTTACCCGTGCACCGAACGGAGAGAGGATACTTTTCTTCTTCACCGACATCGAGACGCACTTGTCCATTCACAGGCCCGGCGGGAAGGCCAGGAGCGATGTCAACCTTGAAATCGGCCACGTACCGCGCGTCTGCGTGCTCTGGGACTTCTCCTGGCTCGAGTCGGCGAACTTCGTTGCTAACTTTGATTCGTCTCTCATCCAAATCTGCCCAAAAGCCGTTCACCCACAGGGGAGTTTCTTCGTAGCTATACAACTTGAAAGTTTTGGTCAGGTTCTCGCGAGCGGAAAATTCGCCGAAACTTAGTTCTTCCGGTTCCAAAACGTAGCTCTGACCAATTTTCCCGTGAATGCTGAGTTGTACTTCCAGTTGTCGCGGGTCGTTCGTTCCGATCGTTGCGGTCTGCGAGAGCTCCGATAAGATCCCCTCTGCCGTCCACTTCAACGCAACCTGAGTCTCTTCGCCTGGTGCCAAGACCGATTTTTCGAGCGACCCGATTGTGCATTTGCAAGTGCTTCCTTTCACCGTTAGCTGCAGCGGAGCAAGCCCTACATTCTTGAATCGGAAACTATGCGACCGCGAGGAACCTCGCTTCATTGTTCCGAAATCAAGAGTTGTTCCGTCTGGGGTTTCCACCTTAGCAATCGACAATTGAGAGATGATCCCAGAAGTCGCTGTGTTTTTCGGTGATACGTTTTCTTTTTTCTGTTTTTCGATTACTTCAGAAGCGATCGCGATCGATTCGAGGTTGATATCCTCGCCGATGATGTGCGGATTGTTTGCCGCTTGGGAAGATGCTCGCCAATAACCAAATCCACTCCCCAAGATGGCGGCCAAGAAGACAAATACGATCGTTTTCATAAGTGCAAAGGTTGGTTATTGAAAAGCTAATTGGTCTGAAACTGGATTTGCTCGGCTTGATACTCGGCTAACCATAAGTCGCATTGACTTACCGTGTTTTACCGAGTCTTGGATCCTGCCTCTTCCCGTTTCCGCGGGCGACTATCCAAGGGGCGACCTGCAATACCGATGTTGCATTGAGTCGTATTGTAACCGGAGCTCAAAGCTCTGGAACTATTTAAGCGGACTCGGCATGCCTAGTTGTGTACGAAGGAACTCGAAAACTGGTTCTGCCCGGACCCATCCGGGCCGTCGGCTGGACTCAATACTGGCTGTCTCTCGAGCTTTTTGCCAAATCGAGGGGGCTAGTCGTGTCGATTTCGGGCCGACCGATGGTGGCCAAAAAAGACTTGCACCGAAGAGCTTGCGGTCAACGTGGGTGATCCGTTCCTGCAACGATGCGGCTTGACTCCAAGCTTCGATAGCCAGTTTTTTGTCATCGGCAATCCAGGCGACCAGGGCGACTTGCATCAAAATGCCAAGCTCAGAAGGTGCAAGCCGACTCGCCTCTTGGAAGTAGGTAAGCGAGGTTGCCAAGCTTTCGGAATCGTAAGCTGCGAGTGCTAACTCCCACTGGCCAGATTGAAGCCACACTTGCCAGTTCGCAAGGTCTTTCGCTCGGTAGCTTTGTGCTAAATCTCGTGCGGTTCGAAGTGACTGATATTGGGTTGATTCTTTGTTGATCAATTCATTTGTGATTTGTCGGCGTGCGATGACTTCTAATGTCTCGCGATAAGCCAGGTCTGCCACGAATCGAGACGGGAATGGATCCCACGGATCAGAGGCAATCAGATCGTCCAGTCGTGCCATCGTGATCGGAGTTGTCGAATCCTGCAGTCCGTTTTGAAGCGATTTTAACTCCTGAGTTGGTAGCCACGTCGAGAAATAGAACACCAGCAACAGTAGCATGGGGGTGACCGCCCCTATCGCCGCGAACCAACTTCGAAAGTTCGCACGTTGAATTGGAATTCCTTGGGATTTGGCAGAGATGGCATCCGCGACAGGGGATTGCTCCTTGATAATGATCAGTCCCGAAAACCAAACGGCGACAAGAACTGCCAGCGAATTGCCTACGCCGGGAGTCATCCAACCACCTGAGGCTAACAAATGGACCAGCAATGCAACGATCGCCGCCCCGATTCCTTGAACCGTGGTTTCGCGGGCGTTTGTTTGAGGTGACTGTGATGGATGTAAAGTATGTTTGCCTAGGTTCTTTTGGGGCAAGCGAGATGCGTCGGTCGACTCTACACCAGCACGATACATAGACCACACCAAGTACGCGATGACAATCGGGATTCCTAACCAATAAGGAGTTGTCACGGGTGAAGGTCCTAATGCTCCTACCGATATCCAGACGAATATCAATCCAACAACCCCACCACTGTAGACAGCTATCGATGCCGCCTCGTAGGAGCCTTTTGTTGGCTTGAAGCCTTCTGCAGAGTTCGCATCTAAGTTCGCATCTGAGGTTCGTCGGTTCCAACTGAGAGACAAACCGAACAGGATCGCAGCACATAATCCGACAAACGCTGGTAAGCCCGCTGTTCCAAGTATCTCAAACAGGAAGTGATGTGGATCGGCGACCGTTTCCGAAGATTCCAGTGATTTGTAGGTTGCGAAATACGCTTGAAAGTTACCCGGGCCGACTCCCAGCCACAGATGTTCCCTAACCATCCTCAGTGTCGTTTGCCAATACTCCAATCGATACGCGATCGACTG
>JAIYDQ010000388.1 GCA_027487375.1 Planctomycetaceae bacterium | reverse complement strand
TTATAAAGTTCATCAGCAGCAGTTGTATCATCAAGCGTGCTCAACTCTTGAAGCTCACGAAGTCCGATAGCAAAAACGTTCGTGAAGATGGATTCGTCGATGTTGCCAAGGAGTGTCGTAAGCCGATGCTGACCTTGAGTGACTCCATCGCTGCTTGTTACCGCGACCGACCCGACAATTGTAGGGTCATCGATTTGTGTACGTCGTGTGATTTCATATCCGCCACCAGGTCCGGTGACGCGCATCGCTCCACCGGGTTTGCCTCCGAAGACGGGAGGCAAGTAACGTTGCCGACGTTCAGGTGTAAAACCATAAAGCATCGTTCGCAAGAACTGCATCAGTGTCGTTTTACCTGCTTCGTTGGGCCCGTAGAATACGGTCATCCCTTCTGGCAGTGTGTTGACTGTCAATCCGGACCAAACGCCGAATCCATCGATTTGGATGTCTTTGATTTTCATGGTTGCTGTAGCCCTATTCCGTTATTGCTTTGCTACGACATTGATTCGCTGCGGCGTTGAAAAATTACGACGATTGCTTTTCCGAGTTGGCTAGACCACCGAACCGCCTTGTACATGATAGTAGATCGACCGAGTGACCTCGCAACAGATCGACTCCTAATAGCGTGGAAAGATCCAGAACGTGCTGATTTACACCTAATTCAATCGGCAGCAATGCGCTCGACCAAGTTCCTCCACCGGGCGTCTCCGACTCGACAAATGATCCCAAGCTGAGTGGCTTTGAACCTGCCTTGCGTTGTTCGATGGCTGTTCGCAAGAAGTCGCCGAGGATGGTGTCTTCTTCCTGCCACTTCTTGGGAAGTGATTTCGGTGGAATCACATCGATGTCGGTAGACCATGTGGATGGCTGGCCATAACCGAACTCGCGTCGTAGCCACACGATCAGCTCTTCCAATGCCGCGGGCCCAACAACGGTCGCCGATTCCAGATCCATTTGAATTCGCCATCGAACCAAAGTATGTCGACCGGAAGCTTCGCTCTGAAGACGATTGATTCGCTTGGTCATCATCTGGCGGACATCGCGACCGAGCGCCATATCTTCGGCATCGATTGTTTGTGTGCTGTATCGAACGACATCGACATCGATCGAATGAACTTGTTCTTTGCGACTCGAATCGACGTCAACAATAAAGCAACCATGAGCTCCCTCTTCGGCCATCGATCGTCCTTGAGGCGAACCGCAGTATCGCATTTGCTGCCCTTCATCGCGCAGTGCCAGTCGCTGGTGGTTGCCGCCTAAGGCCCAATAGTCGATGCGTTCGTTTGAAAGAGATTCGGTATCTGCCTCGCCAAAACCGACAGCGATTCGGTAGTTGTCGTCCGCTTCGGCTTGATACTCGGATGCGCGAATCGTCTGTGTCCCGGTGCTTGAACGACCAACAAGCGTTGCGATCGGCGTTCCGTTGCGTCGATGCACGACTGCTTCGATACGCTTTGAGAATAGATGCACATTCGAGGGAAGCGAAACAGCAGCTGGCCATCGCTCGGGGTCGTCAGCGATCCCACCAACCCAATAGATCGGGATCTTCCGCTGTGCCAGCAGATCAAATTGCTCGAGCAAAAACGCTGGTCCGGCTGCACCGCAGGCAATCGGATTCAGCAAGTCTCCAGCAAGAATCACGAAGTCGACGTTCTCGACGATTGCCGCTTCGAAGACTGCCTCGGCCGCCTTCCAAGGAGCCGAAACGAGCGCAGGCCGAAGATGATCCGGCACGTCTGGTAGGTCCAAAAGTGGTCGCTCAAGATGAAAATCGCTCGCGTGGAGAAACCGAAAGGACTCCCTTCCCATTTCGTATCTTCCTTATGAAAAACTAGCTAGTCTGTATAAGCCAGGGCAGTCTAGTGGATTTGGCGAGTCTATGCCAAGTCCGGTTTCAAAAGGAGCTCACGGCAAATCGTAAGCTCAAAGCGCTGGAGTCCAGGCTTTAGCCACTCTTTTTCGACCAAACACAGCCTGTGCACTCACCACATTGCAATTTGCAGAACGAAGCCATGTAGACACGACCGGGGGGAGCGCCTGAAGGCTGTACTCCAGCGCTGGAGTACAGCCTTTAGGCGCTTTTTCCGCGCAAGCACCGCCGCTTCACTTACTAAATTCCAATTCGTAGAATGAGCAACGGTATAGCGAGGGAGTCATAACCAGGGGGAGCGGCTGAAGGCTGTGCTCCGGCGAAAGACCAGAGGAGCATAAAGCATGCCTCAAGACCCAGAGACTATGTACGTCTGGCGAAAGCTGTATCCTCAGCTTCGCGAGGAAAATCTTGAGGATCGACTTCGCAATGGCCACCCGAAGCATAGCCTCTTCCACGTTGCAAGTGAAACGACGACATATTATCTAATCTCTGCGGCATGCTACGAACACAAGCCAATCATCGGGGCTAGCCCTTCTCGCATGAGCCGTTTTGAACGCGATTTAGTTGAGCTGTTAAGCCAACAATGCGAACAAATCTTTGCTTGGACAATCTTGCCGAATCATTACCATGGACTTGTCGATGTTTGCGATGTGAAACGTCTATTGAAAGCTTTAGGAATGCTACATGGTCGGAATTCCTTTTACTGGAACGGCCAAGACGGACAACGCGGAAGGCAAGTCTGGTGCAATGTGGCTGAGACGGCAATGAAATCCGAAGGGCACTTCTACGCATCAATCAATTATGTTTTGCATAACGCTGTCCACCACGGTTACGTTAAGAAGTGGATCGACTGGCCTTACTGTAACGCTCACGCCTATCTTGAAGCGATTGGCCGTGAAATGGCGGAACAGCTTTGGAGGGCTTACCCGCTCTATAATTATGGTCGAACCTGGGATCCTCCCGAGTTGTGAATCCACTGCGAGTGAGAGTGAAAGCGCCTGAAGGCTGTACTCCATCGCAAAAAAACGCCCCGGTTGGAGTCCAGCCAGGGCGTTCAATTGGCATTTTATTCAGCCGAATTACTCAGCCGATGGTGACGAGATCAAAGGGCCGTCGTTTCCGAGACCACCCTTGAGGTCGGAGGAAGCTCGTTCGACCTTGGCAACAGCCGCGTTGGCTTCTTGCTCTTGGTCTTCGCTCCATTCGACTCGCTTGCGAGAAAGTCCAATCTTGCGCTCTTCGCTGTCAACACGCAGAACTTTGACTTCCAGCTCTTCACCGACTTTGACGACTTCTTCTGGGTTTTCGATCTTGTGATCAGCCAACTCGGAAATGTGTAGCAGACCTTCCAAACCGTCTTCCAGGCCGACGAAGACACCAAAGTTGGTGATCTTGGTGACTTTGCCTTTGACGATTTGGCCCGACTGATACTTTTCGGGAATCGATGTGTTCCATGGATCGTCGTCCATTTGCTTGAGTCCCAGAGCGATTCGGCGACGAGCTTGATCGACACTCAGAACGCGGCACTGAACTGCTTGTCCCTTTTCGAGGACTTCGTTCGGGTGACTGACCTTGCGAGTCCACGACATATCGGAGACGTGCAAGAGACCATCGATACCTTCTTCCAGTTCGATAAACGCACCGTAGTTGGTGAGGTTGCGAACCTTGCCGGTGACCAAGCTGTTCTCTGGGTATTTTTCCATGACGATGTCCCAAGGATTGGGTTGCGTCTGCTTGATACCGAGCGAAAGTTGTTGGCCTTGGGCATCGACACCAAGGATCTTGACGTCGATCTTGTCGCCCGTGTTGACCATTTCCGATGGATGGTTGATGCGACGAGTCCAAGACATTTCGCTGATGTGAACGAGGCCTTCGATGCCTGGCTCGAGCTTAACGAACGCACCGTAGGACATAACGTTGACGACTTCGCCGTGGATGGTAGCTCCAACTGGGTAGCGTTCTTCGATGTTTTCCCAAGGATTGCCTTGCTTTTGCTTGAGTCCGAGAGCGATCTTTTGCTTCTCTCGATCGATTTGAAGAACCTTGACTTCGATCTCTTGATCGATGCTGACCATCTCGGTTGGGTGACCGATTCGTTCCCAAGCCATATCGGTGATGTGAAGCAAACCATCGATACCACCAAGGTCGACGAACGCACCGAAGTCGGCGATGTTCTTGAACACACGTATGCGGATTTGGCCAACTTTGAGTTCGCTCTTCAGGTGTTCGCGATCTTCTTCGCGTTGCTTTTCGATCAGCGAGCGACGGCTTACGACGATGTTGCGACGTAGTTCGTCGATCTTGAGGACTTCGCACTGAACGACGCGACCGATGAAGTCACCAATGTCGTTTGGTCGGCGGATGTCGACTTGCGAAGCTGGCAAGAAGACGTTGACTCCGATATCGACCAAGAGACCACCCTTGATCTTGCGAGTAACTGTACCGGTGACGATTTGGCCTTCGTGAACCGAAGACATCATCTTTTCCCACTGAATGATCTTCTCGGCCTTGCGCTTGCTGAGGCTGATCATTCCGCGTTGTTCTTCTGGATTGCCGAATTGGTCTTCGACTTCTTCGATCAGAACTTGAACCTTCTCGCCGATTTGCGGAGGTTCTTCGCCTTCTTCCCATTCATTACGGTGGATCGCACCTTCGCTCTTGAAACCGATATCAACGATCACAAATTCGTCATTGATATCAACAATTCGGCCTTCAACAATTTGGTTAACATCAAACTGACGGTCGGCATCTTGGAGGCTGTCGAGGAGAAGCGTGTCGCTTTCCTCAATTGGGAACATCAGATCAAGTTCTGCACTGATGGAATCATCTTCGAGAGAGCGGATGAGGTTACGATTAACCATAAAAAGAAAAATACCTGTGGCGGCTCATCGTTCATCCAAGGCCGTATTCTCTCCAGGTACCGTTTGTATTGATAGAAAAACGTGCTGAAAAGGCTACTTGCTGAGACTTTCTCGGACTTCCAAACCGGGTGATGATGGTCACCTAGATCGATGTCGAAGCGAATCTAACTTCGATTTGACGATCACTTGGAAGCTGAAAAAGGGATGAAACGAGCTCAAAAAAAGGACAATGATCTTGGCCTTGTATCAACGACGACACAACGACTTGCCAAAATTCGGGCCCCGTACTCTACCAGCCCATCGATTTAACTTCAACGGCGTTTTCAAGGGTTTTTCTGCCTATTCCCAATGGATTTTCTTGGATTGCGGACCAATAAGTCGGCTGTGGAATCGGTTTGATTAATTTATTGCAGATGTCGGATCGTAAACGCGGTTCGGGCCAATGCTGTGTGAATGAATCGAGTTTAAGAAAACGAAAGGCAGGTTCGAGGTGTCCGCCGTTTACTTCAGCTTTCGCATCGGTGGATTCATAGGAATCTGGACTTCGCTCGATACTCGGATGTCCGCTGAGTTATTCAGTTGTATTGCGAAATCAGTTGCTAAGTTAGCTTCCTTGCATTCCCATGAGCTTGAGAACTCGGAAATGCATCTGAAAAAGCGTTACAAACGCTACGTTACGAAGAATCGTTAAACTCGGCGTAACCCGCAGTCCGATAGATCCCAATGACGCAATGTAAGGATTGGCGTATCGCGGAGGCTCCCTGCCGACCGCTAAGCCCCAGTCCGCCCATCTGCACCGCAAAAATGCACCATTAAGGATCTCCAACGATGCACAAAGATCGCAAATCAAAGCTTGCCGAAGCCTTTATGGCTCGAAGAAAAAAGCAATTAGCTTGCTATCTGGCGTCGACCCTAGGCTTCGCCTTCACGACATCGATTTGTTTAGGGCCGGTGGTGGCGTTTGATGCGCCTCCAGCCACGCAATCCAAAACAATACACATGGGTTTTGTAGGCGTTGGTACATCTGGAAATGGTACAGGTGCAACCGGTCTCACCAGCAACACTTCCGTTGACAGCGATCATTCGAGTAACTCGGAAGCACTCAAAAGGGTTGGTATCCGATTCGTAGCGCCAGAAAGTCAAGCGAAGACAAGTGGAGCTCAGTTAGCAAATCAATCCTCACTGCAGAACCCCAATGTGATTCAGCCGCCGATGGTGATCGCGGGTTCGGGAAATGCCGCAATTGCTAAGGGTTCGGAGGAATCATCGGTTGCGGGAATTCGGATCAGGATACCTTCGGACAAAACGAGCGGTCTAGGCGCACCAGCGGCGTCAACAAATAGCGCGTCGGCAACCAGTGCAATGTCGAAGCCAAGCTCGAATGAAACCGCCGTTGCAAGCCCGAACACAGCTAGCCTGAAGATGACTGTGGGAACCGGTGTTGCACCACTGCCGGCCATTTCATCGACTACTACTTCCCTATCTTCACCACCAGAGTTTAAAACCGCTCCAGCACTGACTGCGTCCAACACGCCTGTGCCGGTTTCATTTGGTACACCTATGACCACTGCCACAGTTGGTTCTGGAGCTGCGGAGCGTCCCTCGCTAACGGCTACCAAAGCACCAGCTTGGCCTCAAGCTAGTAATCAACCATCGGGTGTGGCTCCTAGGCAGGGCAGTTCGCAACCGTTGGCTCAAACGACTTCCCAGCCTAGTCCTCAAGCCGTATCTGGTTTTGCGTCAGCTCCGACTGGTTTTGCTGTTCCAACGCAAACACCTTCCTCGTTCGCCACGCCATCGGTTTCTCCTCCATCTATTGCAACTCAGGGTTTTGCCGCTCCAGGAGCACCAAAGTTAGACGCATCGAAAGAGGCAGCCAACGCATTCGCAAAGCCAATTCTTGCGTCCCCTAGCGACCCACTGTCGATTCAACCAAGAACGATGGATTCGCAGGCATCGTCAGCTGCGGGTGGAAGCAAGCTTCAAGCGAGACTAAACGACGGTTCGACAATGACTTCCCGGGCGCCTGGTATTGTTCGCATCCCGAGCATGGTTGTTACCGGTGCAGGAGCTCCTGCGGCAGACTCTGGCAACGCAACGACCGCCCAAGCTCCCTCAACTATCAACAACGTGAACGCTTCAGCAAGCCTTACTGCAGCAAAGCCGCTTCCAAAGCCAGGGTTCGTCGGAAATGATTCAAATGTCGAACTGCCGATGCTTCAACCATCACCAACGCAGATGATGCACAGCCGAGCTCCATCGCTTGAGTCGCGTTCGCGAAACCAAACTTCATCGCAAGGACCTCTATCCGGTGCGGCGACGCCAACTGCCGTATCCAGTAGTGGATTCCAATCCTTGCCGTCCACCAATCCAACGCCAGCCAATCTGTCGCGTGTGGCGACAGCCGTAAGTCAGGAATCTTTGGCTCAGGCAGCTCGTCAATCTTTCGAGCAAACGGAGAGAGCGGTCGGAGCAACTGCGGCTTCAACGACACCGAAGCTCATACCAGCGACCGCCCGTGCGAACCCTCGCTACGAACCATCGATCATTCCGGTCGCCCTTTTGGCTTCATCGGCTACGAAAGAAACTGCCAGCTCGAACCCGAATGGTCAGTCCGAGTCTTCAAACGCTGAACAAGGTTCTTCTGAGCCTCCAGCTCCAGCACCAATGCCCGGTCCTGTAGCTGCACCTGCGACCAACGCAATTACAGTTGCCCTCAAGAACATTCAAACGATTCGTCTGCTTGGCAAAATAAGCCAAGTCGAAATCGAGGACGACACCGTTTGCCGAGTGATTTCGACCGAGCCCAACACGCTAACGATTATCGGAGCATCCATCGGGGATTCCAAGCTAACTGTTTGGTGGGCCAATCCGACAACGAAATTCGAAGAGTCGCAAGATTTCAAAGTTAGCGTTCGCGAGACTT
>JAIYDQ010000338.1 GCA_027487375.1 Planctomycetaceae bacterium | reverse complement strand
GGCGATTTTCGCGTGCGTTGAAGATGCGATGGTTGTTCATTTTGGTTGATGATCCGTGAACTAGAAAACAAACTGCCCTTCCCGGCCGCTCGTTCCTCGCAACCGACCCTCCCCAAGGGGGGGTGAAGTAAATTCGATTACCTAGCTCGCTCATATATGAAATCAAGAGTCGTTTCCGCTAGCGTGACGTCTTTGACCGCCTTCAAAAATGCAGCGCGATTGTCGCTACCTTTCGGGAGTTTCACTTCTGTAGACAGAGCATAAGCAGAGATATGGTAGGTCTTAGCACCAGGACCTTTGGAACACATTGGGTCGTAGGATGTCTTCTTCTTATCATTCAAGCCTGCAGTTCCAGTTGTCTTGGCATTCTTTTCGAGATGATCAATCGTCGCGGGAATGTTGTAGACCAACCAATAAGACTTCTCTTGGTCAGGCGCGGTATGCCAAAGACTGATCGCAATCGTTTTGGTTCCAGATGGAGCCCCTTTCCATTCGATTGGCGGCGACGCACTTTGGCCATCGCAGGTAAATTCTGAAGAGATTCTTCCATCGCGACCTATCGCGGAACTCGAGACAACGAAGCCGGCATTAGTTTTGGAAGACACCGCATCTCGTGGAGTTGCATTGCGTGGCGGCGGGGGATCTCTACGAGGCGGTTCTTTGCGAGGTGGGCGATCGTTACCACCACCTGGGCCGCGTTGTCGTGGCGAGTACGTTTCGGACTTCACCTTACCGCTGCCATCAACAAAGTCGAATTTGACGGAACCGTCTTCATTGAGAAGATAATTTACATATCGAGTCTCGCGACCGACTTCAACTTTGATACTAAATTGTTTGTTGTCCTTCGATTCAAATCCGGTGATCTTCGCTCCTCGCAGCGGGGGCAATGCTTCTCGTACACCACCTGCTCTCGGCTGTGGGTCTACCTGACCGCCGACTTCCTTTACCTCTCCATGAAATCCGCCATTGAGATAAGGGTACTTCTTGGTTGCATGATAGTGATAGCCGAGTGTCGGTGTTGAATGCCCATTGAATTCGTCGAGTCCTCTGACTTCGGAACCGTCCGGCTCGGTGTATCCGTAAATGGGATAACCATCGAGTGCATAGGCGACCGGTTTGTCCTTTCCAATGATCTCCTGTAAATGCGTCGGAGCGATGTGATAGTGATAGTCATCTCCACGTCCACAATGCCCACCGAATTCATCGAGTTCGCCTGCGAGCAATGTATCGGTTCGCCCATCATTCTTGATCGGATTAAAGATTGGGACTCCGTTTGCTGCCAAGGCGATTGCGCCGCGAAAGAAGTGCGATTTGGCTGAGAGAGGATTCTTGGCAACAATCGGCTCCAGCGGGATACGCCACGCGTTGTCACCGAAGTACGGTTGAGGAATCGGGACTTGCTGTTGCCATGCTGTGATGCCAACCATCATGCGATGATCGGGCATCGAATTCGATTCGACATAGAAGAATTTGTCATCTTGTCGATATTGAATCGCTTTCAGTTTGGCAAAGGGTTCAAAGGTGTCAGCGATAGCGGGTTTGACGGGCGCATTTGCAACGATAAGTTTCGTGATGCCATTGGATGATTTCGCATTTTCGTTGATTGTTTTCACTTGCGTGACCTTTCTCTCAATCCAGTCCTTGTCCGCGCTTGTTAGTTTCTCAATTTCAAGAGCGATGATTTTTCCATCCGTGCGTCGCACTTGCACCTTGCCATCGCGTGCGGCAACGTAGGCACCGTGAATGTGTGCGCCCGTGTCTGCAAAAGTCCAGACTCGTACACTTGGATCCACTTCAGCGTGATCGTGTCCTTCGTGGGCAAGTGATGACGATCCAATGAGTATGGTGACCGTGATAATTAGCCATAGAAAAGAGTTTCTTAGCGTCATTTTTTGTCCGCTCCTTTCTTCCCATTCTTTCCGCCTTTACGCGGCGCAACTGGCTGGGAAGGATCAAAACTTGAATTGGTCGTAGGCAACTGGGCGTTGATGGCAATTAGATATTGGTCCAGGCGAACTCTTAACGCTTGAGCATCTTTTGGCATTTGTTGGGCCAAGTCGTTTCGTTCACTAATATCTTTAGAAAGATCAAAAAGCGCGATGCGATCGTCTTCATAAAAATGAATCAGCTTCTGGTTGCCAAGTCGGATCGACGAATGCGGACCATCGTCACTTTGGTAATGTGGAAAGTGAAACACAAGCTCTTCGCGTGCGCGTTTTACGACGCCCTGGCCATTATTGCGAAGTAGCTTTGTGAAATCTCCGCCTTCAATGCTAGGTGGTAACTCTCGATCCGATACGCCAGCCAAAGCGCACAAAGTTGGAAGCAAGTCATAACCAACTACGGGAACATGGCACCACGAATCTGCATTGACGCCTGGGCCACGCACGATGAGCGGTACTCGAATGCCGCCTTCCCATACGGAACCTTTTCCACCGCTGAGCCCTCCACGGCGACCGCCACTACCGGAACCGTTGTCGGACATGTAAATGATGTACGTGTTCTTGCTAAGTCCTAATCGTTCGACTGCTTGCAAGACTTTGCCAACGCCTGAATCAAGATCTTCGGTAATTGCAGCGGTGGCAGCTTGCTTAGCATTGTTGGTCGCGAGCTTTTCGTACTTGGCCAACGTCGCTCGGTTAGCCAATTCTGCTGCATGAAGGGCGTTCCAAGAGAGTTGAATATAGAAAGGCTTGTTGGCTCGCTGGGATTTTTCCATGAATCGTGCTGCACGTTCGGCCATACCGAAAATGTCGACCGGATTCGGGTCGGTAAACTTGAAGGCGTTCTCGTTACCGGTATCACCATCGTGTTCATCGTATCCATGAGCGCCAGGTCCTCCGCCGGCGATATGCCATTTTCCATAGTGGGCTGTAGCGTAGCCTGCTTTTTTCAAGAGTTCGCCAATAGTGATTTCATCGTCGCTCAAGTTCTTGATCAAACGCGGCTCGCTCAATTTACGGTCAGGTTCTGCCGGTGCTGCTTTGGTCCAGTGAAGCTGAGCAGGACTTTTGCCTGTTTGGATACTGATCCGTGTCGGTGAGCATACCGGTGCGGGTGCATAGGCTGACGAGAACCGCATACCTTGCGACGCGAGTTTCTCAAGATTGGGCGTGTGGAAGAATTCGCCTTTCGAGCCTGCAACCTGAGGATGCATAGCAACCGATAGCCCGTTCCAGCCTTGGTCATCCGATAACATGAAGATAAAGTTGGGCTGGTCAGCGGCTCGACTCGCGGCAACACTCAACCATAGTACGGTGTGCAACGCGATCGACAGTAAGCACGATCGATGAATCATCTTTTTCCTCCGTTGTTGCCGTTTGGCACGCTACGTTCAGTTCGGCCGGGTCCGCCTATTCCACCTGGTCGGCCTGGTCCGCGAGGTGGATTGTCAGGGACAACGTTATTGAGATTCCGAAAGTCGATTCGAGCTTTACCGTCAGGTGGGGCTTTTACGACATGGCGAAAGAGGACGATATTATCGAGCGCGATGTCGTCAGACCAAATAAACTTGGCTCCCTTAAAGTCGCTTTCGAAGTAAGGCTGCTTCGGGCCAACTTCTTGCTCGGTATATTCTTTGGCTCTGCCCCAATCACGGTCATCAAAGTCGATTGCGTACCAGTTGTCTGGAACAGCGATGTTTTCGACACGAGGCTTTTTGTCGTCACGTTCTAACGGTCCCTGTGAAATTCTTTTGGCCTTCCAGTCGCCGCTGGTTACGGTTCCATCGCCGAATTTCAGTATAAAACCACCATCGCCAATATTGGTATTGGCATACTCCATTCCCGTCTTGGGATCGAAGTTGTCTTTTGCCATCACGGCAATCGTCATCGGATAGCTTGGCAAAATGTCGACTGAAATCACGTTATGGGGAACAAATGCGATGGAGTCGACCGCGACCAATTCGCCGTTGATGTACAGCATAAAGGCGTTGTCCGCGTAGACATTGGCTCGTATCGTATCGCTCATCTGTGGTTTGCGGATCTTCGCCGTAGATGGAGACTGTGATCGCGCATCTGTTGAACCAGACAGAATCATTAGTATCGCTATTAGTATCGTTGTCCGTTTCATTATTAGTACTCAGTTTCAACCTTTCGATCCGGCGTGTGATGGCTTGTGTGCTCGAAG
>JAIYDQ010000230.1 GCA_027487375.1 Planctomycetaceae bacterium | reverse complement strand
TTCTGTTCTTTTCCGGTGCAAAAGCGACTTAGTTTTGCTACGTCGAATGGAAACTCGGCCATCCGTTCACAAAAAGTTTTGTAATGCTGTTCGGCGAGCACCGTCGTGGGGACAAGTACTGCGACCTGATAGCCACTATCGATAGCCTTAAAAGCCGCTCGCATTGCGACTTCCGTTTTTCCAAAGCCCACGTCGCCGCAAATCAAACGATCCATCGGGCGACTAGAGACCATATCTTTCTTCAGAGCATTGATCGCCGTCATTTGATCGGGCGTCTCGATATACGGAAAAGATGCATCGAACTGATTCTGCCAAACCGTATCGGGACTAAATGCGATTCCCGATCGTGACCGACGTTGGGCTTGCATATCCAAAAGCTCGGCAGCCATATCGGTCACCGCTTCTTCAGCCGCCTTCTTCTGCCTTACCCAAGCCTGTCCACCGATTTTGGCCAACTTCGGCGTTGCCTTCGTGCCACCGATATATCGCTGAATGAGATCGATCTTGCTGGTCGGTACAAACAGCTTCGTTCCCTCGGCAAATTCAATTTCTAAGTGCTCATGCTTTTGCCCAAACTTCTCAATCATCTGTAGCCCACGATAGATTCCAATTCCATGCGACAAGTGAACTACGAGATCTCCTTCGCGAAGATCAAGAAAACTATCGAGCGCACGCGAGGCAATCTTTCGCGCACCGCGTCGCAGCGTGTGCCGTTTGAGCATCTGATTCACAGAAAGAATCATCGGTCCAGCAGTTCCGATTTCAAATCCTGCAGCGAGACTTCCGATCTCTAACTTCGTTCGTTGATCTGCTAACGACTTGCTTCCTGCGAGCAGCTCTCGCATCCGTGACAACTCGCCATCATTCCAGCAAAGCACAGTCGCAAGTCGCTCTGGCCCGACGGCTTGGTCAATAATTGCTGGAAGATGCTCAAGTTCACCGGTGATTCTCGAAACATCATTGAACAAGCAGCGATGGATCGCACCCAGGTAGCCTTGATCGGCCAGTTGCATGAGGCTTGCATGTCGGTGTTTGACGATCGCAGCCATGACTTGATCTACTGGCTGAAAACGCTCCGGAAATGGAATCCGATCTAGAAAAGCTTTGGCGACATGTTGAATGGAAATCGGCTCGTAAAGATAAATGACAGCATCATCTGGCAAATAATCCAACAGCGATGCCTCTGTCGTTTCGTTTCCTTTTGCTTTTGGCAAAGCGATCGTTTCCATACGGTCGATCGACTTCTGAGTTACCGCATCGAACATACGAATCGATTCGACTTCGTTATCAAACCACTCGATCCGAATCGGCTCGGGCATGTCAGGTGGAAAGACATCCAAGATGCCGCCTCGCACTGTGAACTCGCCCGGAAGCTGAACACTTGTGGTAGTCAGGTAGCCAGCTGCCGCCAGCCATGCTCTCAAGTCCGAGAGATTTTCGACTGTGCCTTGCTTGATCACGCGGCGACTGCTGCGGATCGACTCGGGGCTTGGTACAGCGTGCATCAAAGCGGGCAGCGTGGTGACCACAATCGCAGGTGGTGGTTGTTTCCCAACCGACTTCTGCTTGGCCGATTGGTTGATTTGACTTTCAAGCTTGCTGAGGACTTGCAAACGCTGAACGACCTCTTGTTGAAGAAGTGATTCGATTTCCGCGTCATCGGATGCCTGCGGGAAGATCTCACAAGTACGTTCCAGCAAGTAATCCAAATCACGAACAATCGTGTCGATGTCCACCGGTTGCGGCACAATCACAACGGCCGTACGAGGCTTGGCAAGCTGCGAAGCCGCGATCAATGGAGCAGCCGCGTTAGGCCATACGCCTTCCCATGTAATCGCGTTATTCATGTCCCACGATTCTAGAGCCGCAACAAACTCCGGAAGAGCGACCATCGCCTTCATCGCGACATCCACACCGCGAGGCTGGGGTGGTGAAACGGGCAATTTCCCTGAGCCGTCGGCGCTAGCCGCGGGTTTCTCGTCCTTAGTTACATCTACCTGTTTTGGGTTAGGTACTTCCGCTTTTGTTTTTTTGCCAGCAGAATTCGCAGGCGAAACCTCAGACGCTTTTCGGTTCACTTTGGCTGAGTCAACAATCAGGGCTACTGCTATCGGCTCAGGTTTGATGACGCTTTGCTTGGGCTGTATCGCTGGCTTGGAGAGACCTAACTTAGAGGCCTCCTTTGCTGAAAAGTCCGTTAGCTTAAGCGGTTTTCCTCGCGTCATTCTGGCTCTTTGGGGGCATCACTTTTCGCGACTTCACCGGGGCGAAGTCTACGAAGACTTAGAATGACGCTATCGGACGTAGTATCGGGCATGAGATATGAATCGGCTTTACGCAATTCGATATTCTTAAGAAGGCCCATATGTCTTGCTTCGGCACGCTCCTCGACCCACTTAGGTCCTTTGATTGCCAGCAGCCTACCGAACGTATGCCAGTAAGCGTCTAACCAACGGCATATCTTTGGCAAAGGCCCAACCGCTCGCACGACCAATGAATCATAACGAAAATCGTCCAGGACCTTTCTAACGTCGGTCGCATAGACAGGCGTTTTTAGCTTGAGCGATTTGGAAATCGATTCGACGACGCGTGCTTTTTTCGCGACGCTATCGCAAAGCGTGACCTGAACATCTGGGCGAAGAATCGCGACTACTAATCCAGGTACTCCACCACCCGTTCCAATATCGAGGATCTCCTCGTTCGGGGCGAGCAATTTAGCCAGTCGCACCGAGTCCAAGAGATCACGCTTTGCAAAAAGATCAAAGTTCGTATGCCGAGTTAGATTGATTTTCTCGTTCCAATCCCAAAGCTGGCGGCAGTATTCCTCAAGAGGCTTCCAACGGTCCTGATCGATTCCCTCAATACCAATCGCCGCAGCAGCCTGAGCGAGGGTCGTGGATGGTGGTTGGCTTTGCGTGATTTCCAAGGCTTTTTCAATTCAAAAAGGGATAGGTGGGACTCGTAGAGTATATCTAGTTCCGCGTTTTCGTGCAGGGACGAATTTTGCCCCCGAGCGAGATAGACGAATTGCAAGCACGGAATTCTTCGTTTGCCTCACCTGGCTCGCCCAGAAGCTGTGACGCGTGCAGTCTTCGTCACGTAAAGAATACGGCGACTCACAGCACTCCAAAGATGTGGCACTCGCAACGCTCAAACTACTTGTTTGCGTTGATTTTCTCGACCAGCCGCATGCGAATACGGTTTCCGGCTTCTTGAGGCGAGCCGTCCATTTTGTACCAAGAAAAGGATTCGTCGAATTCCTTTTTTTGTTCATACACACGCCCAAGAATGTATCTCGCTTGCGGTCTCCAGCGTTCAGTTCCATCGATTTGTAAGAGCCGTTGATCCATCCAATTCGTGGACGCCTCGAGGTTCTGAAGGTCGAATTGCAACATACCCAGAAACGCATTGGAATCCAGTTTCGCAGTTCGATAAAACCCTTGAGCTTGCCCGACTCGATACTGATATTCTTCTTGGGTTTCATTCGGCTTACGAATCATCTGTAGCTCTTGTTGAATATCTCGATCATAAGCCAGCTTAGCCAAAGTCTCTTCGTCGATTCGCAGGTTCATGTACTTCTTGGCAGCGCCGTCAGAATCAATATTTGTTTCAAAGTTACCTTTGAAATGAGCTGTACGTGCGTCGCTTACAAGACTCTCGTTCATGTAAGCACCGTAAGTAATCTGGTAATTAATCGAAAAAGGACTTCGGTCATTGATTCGATTTCGAACGCTTTGATTATAAAGCTGCGAAAGCCATGGAAGCTCCCAAAGTCTCACATCAAGCGATGGATCGATAACCGCGAGCTTTGATGCAATCGACGCAACATCGGTCGCAACTTGCATACGATTTTCGCCAGTGAGTGATTGCTGAAGCGCTTGGACCGATCTTCCCATGGAGAAAGGTTCAACATCGATAAATGCAACGAGTGACTTTAAATCAGCCGATCCGATCGGATAGTCAAACCGCCCTGGCAATTTAGCGCGTCGAAGTACATTCGGATCTGACTTTGCTTGACGAAGGGTCGCTACGGCTGGCTCGTCCGCGTTTGGAAAGGGAAGTCCCCAACGTGGTTCAAAAAGGTAGACTTCGCTTCCGATCAAGACACCGATCGCCCAAAGATGCAAGTCCGATGAAGGAAAGCTGCTCAAAGGTTCCGTTACATTCTTCATGGGCATGGCTAGCATGACCGCCGGAATGCCCTGCTGGAAAAGCAGTTGCGTAAAAACACGACCGCGCTGATAAGCATCACCGCGACCAAAGTGGAGCGTTTGCCACGGGAGTGCTCGATACCCCATACCTAAATCGGTAAGCGGCAACGATGGATTCAGCGGCAAAGCTTCAACGTCTTTAGCCGTACCTTCCAACGCGACATTGCGAACCGTCCAGTCGAAAAGCTTGAGCGTCTTCTCGAGCGCCGCACCTTCATCGGGAGGAAGAATCTCCTTTTGCTTTTCGAGCCACGGCTGAAACAGCGGATCGAGATAAGGTCGTTCGCTCACCCAAAAACCGAGGTCGCTCATCATTTGGCTCTGAAGCAGGTACTCGCACTCGGCCTCGCCGAACTCCATCGACCCTAATCTTGCAAAAAGTGGGTCGTTGCGAATGTCTGTTGCGACCGTATCAATCAAGGCAGGTCTATTCCACGGAGACGAATCTTCACGAGGCGTCGACCAAGCGTTCAATTGGTTCAGCACTTCCTTCGCTGCGGTGGTTCGATCAAATCGCATGGTCAGCGGCAGGTACTTCATTGCCTTGCCAATCGAATCGGATCGTTCCAACTCCTCAAACGACTCGACCTGTCTCAACCGAATTTCTCGAGACTCATCCTCGAAGCAGCCAGGGAAAATAGCTGCCGAACTCGCAAAAAGAGAGCAAAAAAACAGTGATTTTCGTGTCAACATGGCGTTTGGGGGATGCTGGAAAATTCGGTCAACCAAAAGATCATACGCTCAAGCCATAAATGTGGCTCATTCTTCGTCGATCTCGGAGTTCATTTGGTCGCGAGTTTTGAGCTGATAGAATAGAGCCCGCTTTTGGTCCGGCAGAGCGTATTGGAAACCGAGGTTCCGCAAAAAGTTATCAGAAGCACTGATTGCCATGACCTCGAGCACACCTTTTTCGCGGGCTTTCTCAACGCAACTCCGAACCAGCTCACTACCAATTCCGCGCCCGTGAAAATCTTCGTGGACCGCGAGGCATTGGACTTCGGACAGCTTCCGCGAATAGATTTCCACGGCGGAGAAACCAACAATTAGTTTCGTCCCGTCCTCTGGAACGGTTACTTCAGCGACAAAGCCATTTCCGATCAGCGTTAGCAACTCTGCTTTCGTCCGCTTGAGAAGTTTTTTCGCGGTCACGTAGGGCTGCAGCAAGGATTGAATGGCTGGCAAGTCCGATTCGGTGGCTGGGCGAACGATGTATTCAAGATGACGGTGAGGCAATCTTTGGTCCTACTTTGAGGTCGTGCTTGAGGAAATTATTTTGGCGATCGCGTCGAGCAGCGGTTGCGAGCTTTCGCTCCAGTTAACCACCTCAGATGACTTATTGCGTAGGTCTTTCACTTGGCAATTTCCAGCATTAAGCTCATCCGACCCGGCGACCAATGCGACTGGGAAACCGCGGTCATCGGCAAATTTTAGCTGAGCTCCAAGCTTCTTGGAATCTGGATAAAACTCCACGTTGTAACCACCACGACGGACCACCGAGCAAAGCTTCATGTAGTCGTTCAATCGGTCCGCATCAAAAAAC
The DNA here is from genome assembly GCA_027487375.1 of Planctomycetaceae bacterium. Lineage (GTDB taxonomy): Bacteria > Planctomycetota > Planctomycetia > Pirellulales > Pirellulaceae > JAIYDQ01. The sequence continues at coordinate 19,715 of JAIYDQ010000230.1, read as the reverse complement.
GGGACGAACACGTTGGCAGTCGTCTTCGGTTTTTCTATTTGGTTCAATTGCTCCATGGCAGCAATCAACCGATCGAGTCCCAACGAGGCTCCGATTCCCGGTAGATGCTGCTTCGTATACAACCCAGCCAAGTTATCGTAGCGTCCACCGCTGCATACGCTCCCGATCGAAGGCAAATCTTGGAGCAGCGTTTCAAAAACGACTCCGGTGTAATAGTCCAATCCACGAGCGATCGTCACATCAACGCGATAGCGATCCTCGGAGACTCCCGCTGCTTTCAATCCATCGATGATTGCACGAAGTCTCGCGACACCCGCCGTTCCCGAGTCGTTTCCAACAAGTGCATGCTCCAATTGATTCAACAACTCGTTGCTGTCCCCGTTCATTTTGCAAAGGCCTAGGACAGAAGCTGCTTGTTCGGCTGTTAGACCACCAACGCGTTGCAGTTCCTCGTCGACGACATCGGGGCCAAGCTTCTCAAGCTTATCGATCGCTCGTAAGACAGCCTGGCTTCGGTCGAGTAGTCCCAATTGCTCCAAGAGTCCGTTAAGAATCTGTCGATTGTTTATGCGAACTTGAAATCGTTCGATACCGATCGCTTTGAGCAAGTCATGGATCACAAGAGCTGTTTCCACATCCGAAGCAACACTCTCCGTTCCGATCGTATCAAAGTCGCACTGAACAAACTCTCGATAGCGCCCCGCTTGCGTGTTTTCGCCTCGCCATACCGGAGCAATATGATATCGCTTGAAGGGGGTCCCAAGTTTGCCAATGTGCTGAGCGGCGAATCGAGCGAGAGGAATCGTCAAATCGAAACGCATTCCGACTTGCCTTCCACCGTGTTCGAACCGGTACATCTGCCGATCGGTTTCGTCGGAGCCCTTTCCGGCAAGGATCTCAAGGTACTCGAGAGCTGGCGTATCGATGGGTGAGAAACCGTAACTGCGATAGACGCGTCGCGCGGTCTCCATCAAACGCTCGCGAGGAATCATGACCTCGGGAAGATAATCACGAAATCCTTTCAGTGTGCGTGGTTCGATCAATTGCTGGGTACTCATCTAGTGCTTCCTACAACGACAAGATTGGAAGCATGGGAGGTTCAGGGGTTCGAAGATTTTTTATCGAGGATGGAGCAAAAAGAGCTTCGGTGTACTCGGCGATTTGCTCGGCTGTCTCGAAGTATTTGTCATACACTGAATCGTCGTCGTACTCGCATTTGGCGGTCGTGTAATCGCGGCAAATTTGCGGCCGAGTTTCGTAAATACCGCAACGATGATCGTTCTGAAGATGCTTACATGTTGTGTGAACTAGCAGATACCAAGTTTCATCTTCTACGAACATCGTCGCCCGGTCATGAAGCAAGTACCAACGAATAAAGTCGTAGTCCTGAGGCGTAGTTGGAGCTTCAATCGGCAGCGCAAAATATCGACAGCACCGTGCTGTACAATAGTCGCATAGGCAGTCCTCCTTGGGAACGTCCTCGCGAAGTGGCTTCTTCCCGTTGATGGTCTTGGCTGGTGGGCTAATTGTATTTACATACATAGATTGAATCCAAATCCTTGAAGCTGAAACAGTCAGGGTGTCGCACCCAAAATCGCGTTCAATGCTAATCGCGTTGCAGATTAACAAAGGATAGCTACGATGACTACCCAGTACCACTCGCAATCAGCATCTAACAACACAAAAAAACATGGAAATAGTGATCACAGCCGTCGGCCCTGACAACGTTGGACTGGCTGACCCAATTATTCACGACATCACCGGTCGCGGTGCAAACATCACTGAAATTCAGATGTACAACCACGACGAGGCAGCCGTTTTCGCAATGATGTGCCGAATCGATGTCCCCCATTCGCAATTGGGTCCGATTGAAAAGTCAATGGTTGAGATCGGAACTTCCAAGGGACTTGAAATTCGTGTTTGGAGCCCCGAGAAGAGAGCCCAAAAACCAAGGCTCGCGATCTGTACCACTTTGATAGAATCGACTCCCAGAGCCGTTCTTGAAGCGATTCGCGATGGAATCATCCAAGCCGAAGCGTCGGTCCTAATTGGAAACCGGCAACGCTGTGCAGAGCTTGCTCGAGAGTTCAATGTGCCTTTTGAGTTTATTGGGCGCGAAGACGGTTCGGCTGACGATGCGTTGATGGTAAAGATCTTGGATCGCTATGAAATCGACTACGTGATTCTCGCTCGCTACATGCGAGTCCTTCCTCCGGATACGTGCTGGAAGTTTGCTGGGGGCCGCATCATCAACCTCCACCATGGTCTTCTTCCTAGCTTCCCCGGCCTTCGACCCTATCACGATGCTTTTAACGCGAGAATGCTCACCTTCGGTGCCACCTGCCACTTTATTGTTCCCGAGCTTGACGCCGGTAATCAAACGATCAACCAATCGACATTCTCCGTTTCGCCTGGAACAAAACTGGATGACATTATCGCACTTGGTCAGCGTGACAACGAACCGCGATGCCTAGTCGAAGGTGTCAGGCGTGTTGTCGCTCGCGAAGTTCAATTACACTTTCATCGTGTGATCGCCACATCAGGGCCCTACGATTCGTCAGGAAGATACACGAATGAAATCCAACCCAAATAGTCATTCAACAATCAATACAGCCAACTCCATTCAGGGTGGTCGTCTGATTTTCGTGCTTTACTTGCTGCTCGTCACTTGCGTGTCCGGATGCGGGCCATCTGCTACACAAACCGAAGCAGCCGACAAGACGGATGGTGCGGTGGCTAAACTATCTCCAACGCGTGCTATCGAAAGCATCAAGACTCTATGTGCAATCGGGCCGCGCTTTAGTGGTTCAGTTGGCATGGTTAAGCAACAAGAGCTTCTCGAAAAGAAGTTTACTGAACTCGGTGGGAAAATCATTTGGCAGCCCTTCACTGTCCGCTCGCCGCTGGATGGCCAACCCGTTGAGATGAAGAACTTGATCGTTCAGTATTTCCCAGAGCGAACGAAACGCGTTTTGATTGCTGCTCACTACGACACGCGTCCTTTTCCTGATCGTGACCCCACTAATCCGCGTGGGATATTCGTTGGCGCAAACGATGGTGCAAGTGGTGTCGCGCTATTGATTGAGCTTGCCCATCTCTTAAACCACGCGAGCAAGAACGCGCCCGACTCGATCGCGGTCGGAGTCGATCTCGTGCTCTTCGATGGTGAAGAATTGGTCTACCAGGAAGGTCGAGATGATTACTTCCTGGGCTCCATCTTTTTTGCTCGTGAATATCTCGCCAGTCCTCCTGGCTATACCTACAACGCAGGTGTACTGGTCGATATGATCGGCGATGCAGATCTCTCGCTATACTACGAAGAGAACTCACTGAAGTATGCGATTAACGTGACAAAAGAGCTATGGAAGATCGCGGCAGAACTGAAGCTGAAAGAGTTTAAACCGAAACTGCTACATGCCGTTCGCGATGACCATTTGCCGTTGAACGAAATCGCAAAAATCCCGACCTGCGACATAATCGATCTTGATTACAACGATCGAATTAAAAAGCGACTTAACTACTGGCATACAACACAAGACACGCCTGACAAATGTAGCGGCGATTCAATCGTCAAAGTTGCCTCTGTAGTTTGGGTTTGGATTCAACGCCAGAAGCCCTAAAGATCTTGTCGGTAAAGCAGGCTGCAGCCTATCACAAGCATCACGCCGATGAATAAAGCGTTGCTCCAAATGGGTTCCCAAAAATCGGTCGGCTGGATGATGCTTTCTTGCAACTCGCTAGTCTCTCGTCCAAGCGAAAATGGGTCTTCGTCCGTAATGCAGGATCGAATTGTTGTTCCTACAGCAGCCGGTTTTGGATTCACCCAATAGAGTGGGCTTACGATCCGATGAAAGATCGTGTCAACGAGACTGAGTGTTGGCGTAATGCTTTGAACGACTTGTTTATCAACTGGATTCCATACGGTGATTTGATTGACTCCCCACGCGATCCACCAGTTTCCAGTCGCATCGATATGAATTGCAGAAATGCGATCACTCACGGGAAGACGCGGGGGCGTCCATTTCTCACCTGTTACATCGATGCTCCAGATTTTTCCATCGCGGTCCAGCACGATAAACGATTGATCGATAGAAGAGGTGATCAACTTGCGCGGCACGACAGATTCGAGTCCTTCGATTGCTACCGGCGCACCAAGTTTGAGCGATTTCGGATCTTCGATCGGAACTTTTATGATGCCGTTCTTGTTGGTAGCGACCAAAACCATTTGGTCATTAGCAGCAATCAATGCGAGCGTTCCCTCAGGAAGCTCCAGATCGAGACTAGAGACAGGCTCGAACTGATTCGATCCAATAGTGCGAAGCGCAACTAAGTTTCCGCGGGTATAAACAAAAAAGTTCTCCTGATCAAAGCTCGGGGTTAAGTCCATCGGTGATTGTGGTTGCCAATCCGAAGGCGTCATCGAAGGGTACGTCTCGGAGGGTTTGCTATTTGGAAAGGCGAAACCAAACAAACTGACCTGCGGTCTTCCATCGTCCATGCTTGCTGCCTCGCGATCAAGCCGAAAGAGCCCTCGTTCGGTCAATGCGAGGAGCGTGTCATTCCACTTGATCACTCGGCGCGTTCGCGGCGGAAACTCAGGACCGCTATCGATACGTTGATCACTCCAAAGAGGTGGAGCGTTTGCTGAAACCAATGCTTCTGCTTGAGTAGATGACACTCGCTCGTTTTGTTGAAGCTCTGGTAGCTTGGCGATCTGCAATCGGATACTGTCGCTTTGAATGCCACCAAAGGGAATGCGGTAAGGCCTTCCAAAATACAGAGCGCTATCGGGCTTGATCCAGAACGGCCCAATGATGGTCTCTTCACCAGTGGTTTCACCGTAAGCCGTTTGCCAAAGATTGCTGTCCGGGTCCCACAATTGCAACCGACCACGGGCTGTCACGGAAAAGACTTTGTCGCCCACCGTTTCGATCGCGACGATCTTCGGCCACTGAGTAACAATCCCTGACATGACATCATGAGTAATTCCGATCACCGTGCAGAAGCCCCAAAAGAGCGCGGTGATCGCAATCGAGATGATCGCATTTTTCCATATCAATCCCGATAGCATCGATACGGAATAAAATATCATAAAGACAAAAACGAAAACCGGTATGCAAATCAGAATACCAGGGTTCCATAGTTCGAGCCGCCAACCGACTAGCAGATAAAAGCCGAGTAAGATAAATGAGACATTCCAAGCGATGAATGCTGTGGCACCTACAAACTTCGCAATGAGCAACCCGGCTCGTGAAACAGGTTTGCTTAGCAGAAGATGAAGCGAGCCGGCTTGAAACATATCGGGAATCATGGCGCTGGTAACAACGATTCCTATGAAGACACCAACCAGTCCCAGACCAACTCGCATGATCGTGACCAGCAAAAAACCTTCAATGAACGGCTGAAGTTGTTTTTTAGAAATGGGTAACGGATCGCTTACTTTGATACCCGCATATCCAACCCAAATCGCATTCGACTCGCCCGATCGAATCATGCCCGGAAAAGCAAGCTCCACCAATCGTCGGTTCAAGCGTTGAAGCTTTTCCGTTGGAAGCTTTTCAGGATCTCCCTCAAGAAGTTCTTCCAAATCACTCCGTTTTGAAGCCGTAGGCCAAGCATCTGAAGAATAGAGTTTGGGTTTGTCCAAAACACTAGAGAGGCCTTTAGACAACTCCCCCATCGGCAATCGACCACCGCGATTATTCTTATTGCGATCAATGATTTGCTGCTTCAGGTCCGGCTCGATAAACTCCCAAACGGCTTGCTGGGATTTGGATCCTTTCCCGGAAGATGCATTAGTTAATGCATCAATCAACTGAGTCCTGGCAAGAATTTGATCGGCCTGAAACTCGGTTGTAACTCCTTGGATAATCGAAAACGGCGAGATCGCAACAAGTAAGATTGTCCAGGCAGCCATCAGAACCCACAACACCCGCGATCGAGCTGCTTCACTAAAGCAATCAAGAATAACTGCAAGGTAGGGCATAGGAAGTTTCTAGTGGCCAGCGGCTAGTAGCTAGGGATTTAGTCAATGACGGGGAGTTCGAAATGGTTTGGATGCTTGAGTCATTTAGTCAAAGTCATCAACTTGGGTCACCGGTATCGACTACGAGTCAACCAATGTCATAAAGACGTCTTCAAGTCGGATTCGATGGCGTTCCAAGCTGAGTAGGCTTACGCTTGCCAATCGAAGTCGGTCGATCAATTGATCGATGTGTCTTTGTTCCGACGTTTCCAGTTGAATTGCAAAGTCGAAAGGCATCGTACACGTTTCATCAGCAGAAACTGATACGGGTGACGACTGGACATTAAGCACAGAATCGTCAAAGGTCCATGTCGCGATTGTAACTGGCGCTTGCGGATCTACGGCACGACACTTGAGATGAACTCGAAGGCGTTTACCGTGCGAATGAGATTCAATGAGTTCGGGAATTGTTCCAATCGCACGAAGTCTGCCCTTGGCCATGATTGCGACGCGATCGCAAATCAATTCGACTTCCTGAAGAATATGACTATTCAAAAAAATCGTTTTGCCTTGGCTTTTCAATGTGTCGATCAAATCGCGAATCTGGGAGCGACCCAAAGGATCTAAACCATCAGTGGGTTCATCCAGGACCAATATCTCGGGCTCATGTAGCAAGGCTTGAGCGAGACCAAGACGTTGACGCATCCCTTTGGAATACTTGCGAACACTTTCGCTTTCTCGACCACTAAGACCTACCAGATCAAGAAGCCCCGGAATGGTTGCTTTCATCTTGGATTCGGTTAGTCGGCTTAGTCTTCCATAAAAGTAAAGCGCACCAATGGCAGTCAAATGTTTTGGGAAGACCAAGTTCTCTGGAAGGTAGCCAATCTTCATCCTAGCGGCGAGCGAGCCGGCAGGTTGCTGAAGAACGGTGGCGTTTCCTGACGTTGGCCGCAAGATACCCAGCAATAGTTTAATGAGTGTCGTTTTACCAGCGCCATTGGGTCCCAGCAGCGCGAAGACTTCCCCGCGAGCCACGGAGATCGCCACATGATCCAAAGCCTTCAGCGATCGGCGCCGAAACCAGCCATGATTGTAGGACTTACATAGGTCGTTGGTTTGAATAACGAGATGCGGATCGTTCATGTTCTAGGTGTTACCGCACCAACGGACTCGAACCGTCGTTTGGTGATAGAAAAAATCGAGATCGAATGTCACTCCGCTTTTACTCAATTCGGCATGGCTCATTCGTGGCAACGCCTTGGCTGCAATCGCGACTTGTTCAAGCTCTCGTTTATTCGGTCTTCGATATCTTTGATCAGCAACAAATCGCTGAATCAGTGGGTAGGAATCTTCTCCAGCCACATCGAAATCAAATTGCTCAATAAACCATAGATCAATTGGTGGAATCTCGTGAGACTCGCCAAAGTTTAAGAACGTAACATCAGATTGCATGGAGTCAGAGTCGTCGTCGGAATCATCGTCACTCATGTGGTTGGCATCCATACCGAGTTGCCGATCATCGGGTCCGTCCGTGCTTGCTTCCATGTCACTACCGTCGTAGCTAGCGTCTTCCGAATCATCATCAATGTCAGAATCAAAAGAACTCATCGCTCGAAGATTTTCGAGATCGTCGCTGCAAACAATTCCAAAGTGAAAGCCAGACTGCCCGATGACACAAACATAAAACGGATCGTGTTCTTCGTTTGGAAAAGTAATCTCAATGATTTTGTCCGATGGAATCCACTTCCAAACGGATGCGTTATAGAAATCACGGATCGCTGCATAAAATCCACGCAACTCGCTCTCGGTCACTTCGCAGCAGTCAAACAGACTTTCACGCATCGACGCATCGCTGCAATGCAAGATCAAGTGCTCAACTGCATTATCCAGCAACGAATCTTCATCGACCTCGCATTGTTCAATTTCAATGCCGAGTCGCTCTTGAAAAACTGCGACCGTCTCGGGAATGGTGTGGGGATGAACTTTCAGCTTTACCGGCAGAGTCGGTTCCATGTCTTCCGAAAGGGGATAAAACATCCCTTTCATGATTGTTCTGGCCAAGTAGTCTGCGCTCGGACGAGACTCCGTCAAATCGTGTATGCGAATCATTTCTGACTCTTCATCGATCACCAAGGCAACACAAGATTTCCGAGGTGTTGCCCCATCGGATATCCAAATTGGTGGTTGAAAAACCCCTACGTGCCACACTTCTTCCGACACAGGTAATGCCTTTGCTTTTGCCCAGTTTTCGTCGGTAAGCTGAACATCCTGATCAACCTTGTTAATCACATCCAACAGCCCTTCCATCATATCGGCAGGGAGTCCCGCATCGGCGTCGTATTCACATTCGATTTCTAAATCTCCACAGCGTTTTTGCCAACTGCTTGCGAGACTGCGTTTGGTAAGTAGCAATTGTGATGGGCGGTGCGGTTCTTGGTTTTGTCCATCCAACATTGTTTGAACAAGCACATCCCATAGCCTCGCGTTGGTAGGCTTTTCATCGTCCGCTTCAACGCACAGCAGTTCCTCCTGGTTGACATCATACACGAACGTGCAATACGTACTTTCTGCAAGTTGTTTTGATTCTAGAATCCATGTCGATGGTTCGCGAGGAAGTGATGCGAGCATTTGAATCTGTCGCTTGAAATCGACCTCCGGTGCAACACTTGGTTCTTGAACGTAGTTCAGTGTGTTGCGCATACAACGGACAAATCCTGCAGTTGAACGGATAGCAAATCCACCCACACTTGCTATCCAGGAAGCTTCCTCCTGGCTCCCTGGTTCAAAGTCGAGCGCGTAAGTCTCCTCCCAATAACCATCGCCCAGAAGTACTTCGATCAAGTGCCCATTTCCTTGGGCAACTTTCTGCAGATATTCAACAGCGAGTTCGGATTTTGGGTCAGATTGATACTCAATGAGTGATTTCAATAGATTCAATGCCGTTTCTGAGCAGCATCCGTCGGAATCAAGTGACTTTACGATGTTTCTTGCAAGGCCGTAGTTCTCTTGCTCATACTGCCGAAAGCAGTGGATCGTTAGTTGTCCTTGCGAATCCCCGTCGATTCGTTGACCTATCGTATGATGAATATCTAGGACTTCATCGCGTTGGCCCAATCGCCATAGATGGAAACACGCATCGAGTGTCGCACCAACATACTCGTCTTCGAAGGGGGATTGATATTCAGGGTGCTTTCGAGACGCTTCGAAGAACCATTCAGCTTCCTTGATCGCGGTTCGAAGATATTCGAGGCGCTTAGAATCATCTTGTGTGTGGCTGCTTGCGAGGATCCAGGCCCCGACAAGTTGACGGCACAAAGCGGTCGTGTCTAAGCACAAAGAAAGTTTTCGCTCCTCGTCCAAATTTGGCGTGTAGCAACTTAGGAGTTCGCTTGCTTCCGAGTATCCTGCAGGAAGGAGTTCGTCGGGAATAACGTTTCCTCGTTCAGGGAATTCATCGTCGTTAAACGATTCTTGGGAATTTGGATCGCGATCCATAAACCAACTCGGCAACGGCAAGTTCTCGATATCATCTAAATCATCATCGGAACTGTCATCCAATTCTTCGTCCGAATCCTCATCGGAGACTTTGCTCAGACTCGCCATGGCTGCCAGCATTGTCCGAAAGTCTTCTGGGCTTGGTTCTACGGAACTGTCGTTGGTTTCGGCCCATAGGAGTCGCAATTGCTCGATAACTTCGGGTTCGCGAAGCAATTCTTCCTGAATGTCATCGGGTATTTCGTTGCGATTTACCTTTGATGCATCCTTCGAAGCCTCCATCGCTTGCTCTGAAGAATTGCGACTTTTTCCCTTTTTTTTCGCCATCCGATTAGTTCCCAAAATCCTCTAGTACAGGATCACGTATCCAAAACACTTGAGTTGGACCGACTTTGACAGTTTAGATCTCGATCAAGATTGTAAGCCGTTCCACCGCAACCACATAGACTGGTAAAAATGGGTTGGACAATCATTGGAAAATTTGCTACTCCACGGGTAGTAATCGACTTGGCTCTGTTTCGAAACACGTGATCTCGTCTCTCCGAGACGTGAATCTACAGTGTCTCGGAGAAATGCGGCTACTTGAACGTTCGTTTAGAAATGAAGCCTAGCTGCGGAGCGAGATCAAAGTCGATGGATTTTGACGGTTTGTGAAATTTGCCCAGAGAAAAAAAGAAGAAGTAACCTGTTTATGAGTAACCAGCAAACTAATAAATGGACTTACCGAGGGACTTGCCACCTAATGGTCCGCATGATTTTCGGGCTGCTTGCCTTTCATTTAGGTTTTCAAGTGGCGAATTCGCAAGACTCTAAACGCACTCAGAACAAGTCCGCGAATGCGTTCCGAGTTGATGCGGATATTTACAGCGATGTGAAAAAGCAGCCAATCAAGCACACGCTGACACTTTTCTCTGAGTCCGTTTACTACGATTTTGAAGACGGCGATTCAGGCCGAGTTACCGTTATCGATGCAGGCCGAAACCGGATTGTGCTGCTGGACCGCGAGCGCAAGGTCAAATCATTTTTGTCAACCGAAGAGATTCAGCTAACGATTGCGAATGCTCGTGTTCAGGCAGACGCTAAGTTGTCTGCGGCGAATTTGAAAGACTTTCAGAATCTTCCCAACGGAGAGACGGTAGCCGTGGTGAGCAACGATTCTATTGAATATCGATCGACCTTGGCTTCACCAACAACCGCAGACATGTCGGCTCAATACGCAGAGTTTGCAAACTGGTCCGCGCGACTAAACAGCATCTACGCACCAATGCCTCCCTATCTACGATTAGACCTAAACGAATTGATAGCGAGTCGGAACATGATGCCAAAGGAGATCACTCGAATCACCCGCAAGGGGCTTCGTCAAAACCAGTTGATAAGCCGGCTTCGAGTGATCGATCGACTGAGCGAAGACGATCGGTCAAAGATAGCTCGCGTTGGCGCCATGATGGCCGAGTTTCGCGAGGTACCTGTCGCCGAGTATTGGAACCAGGCTGCTGTCATTTCTGCTTCAGCTACGGAAGCAAAGTAGTGATTTGCTGACAACCCTTCTTAGCAGATGTCGCGTAAGTTATCTGAACACGGCAGCATCATATCTCCACCGACTTCTGAATTCTTACGAATTCAACTACTCCAGATTCTGAGTTGGACGATGCATTCGCCAAAGAATTAGGGCGTCTCTGCAAGAAGAAGCGAAAAGCACCCTTTGTTTTTGAGAAGCAATAGATTGCGTCTCGGAGAGACGCTGCTACGGATTGCGTATTGGAATTTGAGAGACGCTGCTCCATGAATTGCGCCACGCTTTCAGTAATGCGGCGGACGTTCTTCTTCGGGAGATCTTCGCTCGTAGAGAGAATCTTGCATTGATTGCGAGTTCAGAGCGAGGCGTTTCAAGTCCCGTTGAAGAGCATCTATCGTGCGTTGCTGAAGCACAACAACGCTATCAAGGTCGAATACCTGCTTTTGAAGATGTGTGATGACCGATTCTAATCGTTCGATTCGGTCATCGGATTCCATTTTGCAGTTCATTTTCGCCGATGGGGTGACTTGGAATCAGTTCTGATCTGCAGCGAAACGAATATGGTTCTCGCTGCAAACAAGGATTCAAGAAAGCTAAATCCGAGTGGAGACTAACGATTAATCCCACTCTTCTTCTTCGTCTTCTTCCTCGGCGTCTTCATCTTCGTCTTCGTCATCCCAATCGTCGTCATCGTCATCCCACTCTTCATCATCATCTTCTTCTTCGTCGTCTTCATCATCAGACTCTTCGTCCGATTCTTCTTCGTCGTCCTCTACTTCTTCCCACTCCTCGTCATCGTCTAGATCGTCGTCATCTTCTTCGTCATCGTCATCATCTAGATCGTCATCATCATCCAGATCGTCGTCATCATCGTCATCGTCATCGTCGTCGTCATCATCATCAAAGTCATCATCGTCATCGTCATCCCGGGCCAATACAGGCTCGAACCAATATCCGAAGCGGAAATCATCTGCGGTTTCTACTTGGGGGTTGGACCAATGAGGGGCGGTAAGCGTCATCTTCACAGCGGACTCCTTTAATCTCTGAGCCTACGTACGGGCCTTGGGGTTTGAAAAACGTGGGTTTGAAAAAACGTTGGTTTAAAACAGGTTTGGAAGCAAATTTATTGTTGTGTGGCTCTACTTGAGTCGTGTTCTTCGGTTGGCGAATTTGTGATCGTTGACTCGGCTCTCCTGAGCCACTCAACTCGAGGCAGCTTATCTAACGATTGCAATCCGAATAGTTGTAAGAAACGTTTGGTGGTTCCGTAAAGGTACGGTCTACCTAGTTCCTCACTCCGACCACAAATCTTAACCAAATCCTTTTCCATCAACTGGCGAAGTACCTCATCGCAACTTAGACCACGAATGGCTTCAATATCCACTCGCAATACAGGTTGTCGATAGGCCACAATTGCTAGGGTTTCCAAGGCTGATTGCGACAGGTGTTCTGACGGGTTTGCTAACTGGTTTTTTTTAATCCAAGGAGCAAACTGCTTTCGGGTCAGCAATATATACCCGCCGGCAACCTCTTCAATAGAGTAGGCGTGCCCGGCAAGCTTATATTGCTGGTTCAATTCGCGCGTCAGTGTACGGACTTGAGTAGCGTCCGCCAAGTCGGCTAGGGAAACAAGTTTTCGGGGTGGAATGGGTTCTTGTGACACCAGTAGGACCGCTTCCAAGCGTTGAATTGGCAACGCGGGTTCGTGGCTCTGGTTTTGAATGGGGTGAATTTCTGCAAGCCGCGGCAAGTCGCGATTCCAAATCTTCTGAATCGCCCGTCCAGATTGCTCAGTATTCCTTAGTGTTCGCTGGACTCGCATACGAAGTAAAAACCTGCTTTAGTTTTGTTGCCGGCTACTTTATAGTTCATGTGTTGGCCAAGACAGCCCCACCCAAATCCTGAATTCGTAAGGGTACCTAGCCGGAAGGCTTTCGTGAACGTCCTGAAAAAAAACAACCGAAAATCTATTTTCTTTTGGATTGCAATCGTTTTGACGAGTGCGTTGCCCGCGTGGGCATTAATTGCCTATTCGACATCTGCGCAATACACCGGGACTGAATTTTCGCCATACTCCTTCCAAACACGCGAGTTTCAACACCAGTTGAACCTCTTTTCGTCGTTTGGGCGAGGCGTCACAACGGTAGATGCCGGCATTCCTTGCAGTTCGCCAGAAATTACGAAGCATTTAACCAACGCGACTCAAACTCCAGTCGCCCTGGCTCGTTGGGATTTAGTGCAAACCGAAACTCTTCCAGGTTCGCTGCCCTATCGAGGTGAAGCTGCGATCTTGGTTAATGCTCTGAAAATCTATGATTTTTCGACCAACGAGTTTGCTTGGGAGCGATGGTCGACCGACAATCCTAAGCTCGCAAAAATCCTGTGGCCAGCGATTCAGCAAATCGCGATTCACCATGCTTATTTTGTTATTCCCGAACTGCTCTCCGAGATCAAACTTTCGAAGCCCGATGAGTCCGAAATCTTGGAAATCATCGCAAAATCCAGTGTTTCCGGTGCATTGCTCCAATCAGAAAAACTTGTTGCATTAGAAAAATGGGAACAAGCCCTCGAATGCATCCGCTGGGGGCTGTCATTCGCGAAAAACGACCGAGACGATTCACCAAACCGAGACCGACTGCGAGAGCTTTTGAGCCTGGCGACTTTGAAAGTAAATCCATCACCAAACGATGACTAAATCTACACGTAGTCGCGTCTCTCCGTGACGCGAGATTCCTGCGTCTCGGAGAGACGCAGCTACGAAACAAATCCTAATAATTGACTGCACGCCCTAGCCAAACGACTACACTGCCGCCTTCGAGCACCCATGGAATGAACGTTATCTACTTCGACAACAACGCTACAACGCGACTCGATCCGGTCGTTGCTGCCACAATGCACCAAATTGCATTGAAGGGGCTGGCGAATCCCTCCAGTCAGCATCGTGCCGGTCGCGAAGCAAGAAAAATTTTAGAAGCTTCTCGCGATGGGCTCGCAAGACACTTAGGCTGTCGTATGGACGGAATGCAGGCCGATCAGATTTATTTCACCAGCGGTGGCACAGAATCGAACAACCTTGCGATCCTTGGAATGTCGCAACCAGTTCCGCTGTCGCAACCTTCCGGAAACTCCGCTTCGGAGCATCCCTTTTCGCGTGCGAAGTTACCTGGAACGATCGTCTCAACCATTGAACATCCCAGCGTCCTGGGCGCGGCCGAAAGACTCGAAAGAAATGGCGCGGCGGTCCGATTTCTCCCAGTTCTTCCAAATGGCAAGATAAACCTCGACGCTTTTTCTCGTCTGATCCAAAAACACGATGAGGCTATCGAGAATTCAGACAGCACCAACCAAATCGCCCTCGTGTCGGTCATGCTTGCCAACAACGAAACAGGAGTCATTCAGCCGATCGCCGACATTGTCGCTCTGTGCAGACCTCGCGGCATTCTGGTCCACACCGACGCGGTCCAAGTCCTTGGAAAACTCCCACTCAGTTTTAGAGAGCTCGACGTCGATGCGATGACCGTGACAGCTCATAAAGTTCACGGCCCGCCTGGAATTGGTGCCCTGGTGACTCGAGCGGGAATTCGTGTGGAACCTCAGCTATTTGGCGGCTTCCAGCAACTGGCGATTCGACCTGGTACCGAATGCGTCGCGTTGGCGGCTGGATTTGAACAAGCTGTCGCGTTTGCGGTGGAGGCCGTCGGCGAACGATCTTCGAAAATGACTAGAATGCGAGAACATTTAGAATCAAAGCTGCTTGCATCGCCGACAATGCCAACGATTCTTGGACGCGACGTTGATCGACTTCCTCATACGACGTCGATCGCCTATCCGGGGCTGGATCGCCAGGCACTTCAGATGGCCTTGGATTATGCTGGAGTTGCTTGCAGTACCGGATCGGCTTGCGCAAGCGGTTCCGGCCAGCCATCGCATGTCCTGAGAGCGATGGGAGTTGATGAGCAACTAATTCGAGGTGCGATTCGTTTTAGCTTGTCTCATGAAACGACTTGCGAGGAAGTCGAATGGGCTGCCGCGAAAATCAATTCGGTTGTAGAAACTCTGGCAGCGAAAAACGCCTCTTCTAACTTGTTGGCAAAAAAATTGTCATCAGATGCTTTCTCGGCTGCGAAGTTATCCTCAGACCAACTTGAAAAAACCGTATAAACAATGTCCAACGCGTCACCAATGCCTGTTACTCAATCCAAGCCAACACGCGTCATGGTTCAACCGTGCCAAAGTGTTGTTGGAGAAATCCGTCCACCAGGCTCAAAAAGTATTACCAATCGGGCCTTGATTTGTGCAGCAATGGCCCGGGGAGTTTCCCACCTGACTGGTGTGCTCGATAGCGAGGATACCACGGTGATGGTCCAAGCTTGGCAACAGCTCGGTCTCAATGTCGAATGGCGACGTGATCACGCGGAGCTGTCGATTGTTGGATGCGGAGGGGTTTTTCCGAAAGACCACGGCGACTTTTTTATTGCTAACAGTGGCACTACGATTCGTTTTTTGACCGCAGCACTCGCCTCTGGAAAGGGGCAATTCAAAATTCACGGTGTTCCGCGAATGCATCAACGTCCTATTGAAGATCTTTTGGATGGACTTCGACAACTGGGCGCGGATGTCCAAAGCCTTAATCACGAATTTCCGAATTGCCCGCCGGTCCATCTTGCCGCACGCGGGCTCTCCGGTGGCAAGTCGAAGGTCGCTGGCAATGTCTCGAGTCAATTTCTGAGCGGACTGATGATGGCGGCTCCTTACGCGCAAGCAAACGTTGAACTGGTTATCGACGGAGAATTAGTTTCCAAGCCTTACGTAGATATGACAGCCGCTGTGATGAAATCATTTGGTGTCACGATTCAAGAAGTCGTCAACGAACAGCAGGAGTGTAGTGGCTACGTAATCCAAGCTCCGACTTCGTATCAAGCGATCGACTACTCTATCGAACCCGACGCGTCGGCTGCAAGCTACTTCTTCGCCGCTGCAGCACTCACCGGTGGTCGAGTCCGCGTATTAGGGCTTAGCAAGAATGCATTGCAAGGTGACGTTGGGTTTGTTGAAGTTCTTCGCAAAATGGGATGTGAAGTAACCTACGGCGATAACTGGATTGAAGTCAGCGGTAGCGCTCGCCACGGGATCGATATCAACATGAATGCGATTAGCGATACCGTTCAAACGCTCGCAGCTGTCTCTCTGTTTGTCGAAGGACCAACAACCATTCGCGGCGTCGAACATAACCGGCACAAGGAAACCGATCGTATCGGCGACCTCGCCACCGAGCTCCGAAGACTAGGGGCACAGGTCGAAGAGTTTCAAGACGGACTGCGAATCATTCCGCAAAAGCTGAACCCAGCCGAAATCCACACCTATCATGATCATCGGATGGCGATGAGCATGGCCTTAGTTGGACTTCGCCAAGAGGGAGTCTGGATCCTTGATCCGAAGTGCACTGAAAAGACTTATCCAAAATTTTTCGAAGATCTTGGAAGAATTACCAATCAAGTTCCTGTTTACGACTTTTAACCTCAAAGCGATTGATTTCAATCTCTTCAAGCACTATTCGCGCTGCTCGCAATAGCAGTCACCTAATCTTTCAAACCTAGCAGTCGCAATCATTCAATGACTTCACCACTTTCGATCTCTGCCAATTGGGATGCGATTATTATCGGCGGTGGTGCGGCTGGTCTTTGGGCCGCGGGGACCGCTGCGGCTCGGGGCAAGAGGGTCTTGGTTTTAGAGAAAAACAACAAGCCTGGTGTTAAGATCCTGATGTCAGGAGGAACGCGGTGCAACATCACACACGCTTGCTCGGCACGCCAAATCGCCGAAGCATATGGTCGCCAAGGACGCTTCCTTCTTTCACCCCTTAGCCGGCTAACCCCAGAAGACGTCATTAACCAATTCACCGCAATGGGCGTGCCTTCGAAAGTTGAGGAGACAGGTAAAGTCTTTCCCGTAAGTGATCGAGCGATCGATGTTCGCGACGCTCTGGTGAAGAGGCTGAGCGATTTCGGTGCAACGCTTTGTTCTGGTGTCTCGGTGAACTCTGTCGAATACGATAAGGCCCAGGAGAATTTTCAAGTTCATATCGATGGAAGGGTTTTCATATCTTCTCGCGTGTTGATTACAACAGGCGGGCTAAGCTATGCAGGTTGCGGAACAACAGGCGATGGATATGCGTGGCTTAGAAAAATGGGGCACACAATCACGCCGTTGCGGCCTGCCCTCACGCCGATTGTTTCTTCAGCAAACTGGGTTCATGAGTTATCCGGAATTACGATTGCCGACTGTGAAGTCTCCGCGATGCCTGACGGAAAAAAACTGAAAGGGAAAGAAGCTCATCTGGCTCAGTCGCGTGGTGGATTTTTGTGGACACACTTTGGATGTAGCGGACCAACCGCGATGAATGTGTCGAAACAGTTTTCTGCTCAAGAAAGCTTTACGAACGCTTGCTTGGCAATCGACTTACAACCGGACGCAACTCTCCCCGATCTTCAAGCATGGCTTGAAAAATCAAGTCATGGTTCGTCAGCACAGCGGCAAATATCGACGGTGCTCTCCGAACGGCTACCGAAGCGGCTCGTAGGTGGTCTCCTCGATAACGCAGCAGTCCCGAACGATACACGAATGGCAGAACTCTCAAACCGTCATAAACTGGCAATTCTCGACCGCATGAAAGGTTGGCGAATTCCTGTTGCTGGAACTCGCGGATACCCTAAAGCCGAGGTAACCTCTGGCGGAGTCGACCTTTTGGAAGTGGACTCGCAAACCATGCAAAGTCGGTTGATTCCGGGCTTATTCTTGGCAGGAGAAATACTCGATTTAGACGGTCCGATCGGAGGGTATAACTTTCAGGCCGCTTGGAGCACCGGACATACTGCGGGCGAGAATCTCTAAAGCATCATAGAGACACATCAATGATTTTTGGTAACAATTAGATGCAGCGACATTCAAACTAAGTTTCAAATCAAGGATCATTTATGCCCAGTATTTTTGACATTTTCCAATCGCAACTTGGAGACGTTCAACTCGACCAAATCGCCAAGCAGATTGGCGCAGACAAATCAAAGACTCGCGATGCAATCGCGATGACACTCCCGACCATGATCGAGGCATTGGCCCGGCAAGCAGAAAAGCAAGGCGGGGCCGACAAGATTCATTCCCAGCTCAACAATACTCGCGTTTCGAGTGGAACTGCTGGTGGCTCAGGTTCAATGCTTGAACAACTTGGACAAATTCTTCAACAAGAAGGTGGAAGCGTCGCATCATCGCAACCGGGGCGTCCTGCACCAACTTCCCACGGTTCCAGTGTTTCGGTTCAAGACGAGATTCTTCCGCCTGGCATGTCGAAACCAGCACCACAAACTCAATCTCGCCCGCAAGCCGCACCGCAATCGAGTGGCCCCAATCCAATGGACATTTTTGGCGAGCTGTTTGGAGGCAAGCAAGGTCGAGTCGCTGATGCAGTTTCCAAGTCCTCGGGAATCGGTAGCTCGCAAGCGGGCTCTCTGATAGAAATTCTTGGACCGCTTCTATCAAGCGCACTCGCAAAGCAAACTCAGTCTGGCAATATCTCGCCCAGCGACTTGGATGGCATCCTGAAGCAAGACCGGGCTCGTGTCAAGCAATCCGCGGGGGGTGGAATGTTTGACAAACTGCTCGATCAAGATGGAGATGGGGACTTCGATATGAACGACATGCTAAAGATCGGTATGTCGATGCTTTTCAAGAAGTAACACACTTCCCGTTTCCCGATCAGAGCTCAATACAAAGCTGGTCATCCGCAAGGATGATTTGATCGGGCCCCAATTCGCGATGATGTGAAAGTGTACCAGCCAGATCTATCGGGTCTGGATTGTCGTTCAGTGGCTGCAGGTGAGTCATAACAAGTCGTTGCACCTTAGCTTTCTTTGCTCCTTGCAGCACTGCACTGGTCCAACTGTGACCAGTCATCTTTGCAAATTCAATCTCGCTATCGCAGAAGTTGCACTCGTGAATTAGCCAATCCACTTCGCGAACTTCATCCCAGTATGGCGAAGTATCTTCGGCTGTCGTGTCGGTCACATACGCAAGAGAACGGCCCACCCAGTCCACTCGATAACCGACCGAACCACCAGGATGCATCAGCGGGAACCATCGAACAACAGCATCGTTCACCGTGAAGGAATCGCCTAAGCTTTCCAACGAAACCCACTCAACGGGCAACTCCGCAGGAAAAAGGAGCGGGTGAAGCATCCCATTCCTAATGGCATCGATCTTCGCCTGTTCAGCGTAGACATAGACCTTCTTAAGAATTGTCTTGGGCACGATATCCAGCAAGCAGGTAAGACCAAAAACATGATCTAAATGAGCATGACTCAGGAAAATGTGTAACGATTCCGTTACGATCAAGGGAGTCGCTCGGAAGATTCCCGTTCCGGCATCGAACATGACCCCTGCTTCCGGTAGAAACACACAGCTCGTTTGCCGGCGCTCGCCGGGATGGTATCCCGCTGTTCCTAGAAAGTGTACGTTCATTCTAAGTTTGTACACCAAATGCTTCTTCAAACGTAACGTTGCTGGTCCGCTCGACATGACCAATTCGCGTTGGAAGAATGAACGTAAGCGTTCCAGTCTCGACTTTTTTGGCGTTTTGCATCAGCTCCCAAAGTCGTGCCGGATTTAATCCCTCAAAGTGGATCGGTAGGCCGAGTCGTTGCAGGAGAGTCGATTGCCGGTCGACAATGGATGAATCGATCATTC
>JAIYDQ010000056.1 GCA_027487375.1 Planctomycetaceae bacterium | reverse complement strand
CTCACGCTGACCAGAAAGACTTGCTAGATTTCGTTCAGGGAATGCCTAGCCGTCCTAAACTAATTCGCCTCGTTCACGGCGAGGACCACGCGAAAGAAGTGCTCAAAGGGAAATTGGAAGAGCTGGGATTTGTAGTCGGTTGATTTTAGGCGAGCAAGATAATCAGTGACTCCGTAGGATGGGACCGAAGTCCCGTCCGTTTGCATGTTCGGGACAATGGTCCCAAACTACGACTGGTTTGCTTTAGTGCTATGTTGCTAGGATTGAAGTCTCGGAAAGACTTGGCTACTTGGATGCCGCAACATCCATCACCATGGCGCCATGCCGAAGTGCGAGAACCGGATCACTCCAAGTCGGAATAAACTCTTGCGCAACAAAACCTTGATAACCGGTGGCAAGAATTGCTTGCAGAATTGGTGGGTAGTTGATCTCCTGCGTATCGTCCAGTTCGCCTCGTCCGGGATTTCCGGCCGTATGATAATGCCCAATGAGCGGATGATACTTTTCAATGCGACGTATCACGTCACCATTCATAATTTGTACATGATAGATATCGAACAGTAGCTTGAAGAACGGCGAATCCATCCGTTTTACTAGATCAAAGCAACGCTCCACATCGTCGCCAAAGTAGCCAGGATGACCTTTCATCGGATGCGAGCTATCACGAGAGTTCAAGTGCTCGAGAACGAGTGTGACCTTCTTTTTCTCAGCGTGATCAATGACCTGCTTCCAACACTCTAAACAATTTTTCTCAGCGGTCGCGTCCGACATTTCGTTGACTCGCATCCCCGTAAAGGTGATCACACTGGGGGCGCCTACCTCAGATGCGATATCAATGCTCTTTGTGAGCTTATCAACACACTCGCGGTGGTGAGCAGTATCGGTTGGCCCTTTGAGAAATCCGTGACTGCCAACCAATGCGATCTTCATCCCCTTTTCCAGAGCAAGAGGATAAAACTTCGGATCGATTCCTTCGATCGCCTCGATGCCAATCTCCACACAATGATTTATCAAGTCGGAGACAGGCATCGGATTAAAGCACCATCCCATCACGGATTGGCGAATCTTACGATGTTTTATTTTGTAGTCGCTAGGCACCGAATCTTTAGGAGCTTGTGCAAGCGAATTCCGAGTTGTCGAAGCGACCAAGGAAGCACCCACAATGCCAACTCCAACACTATGCACGCTATTCGAAAGAAGTGCCCTTCGAGATAATTTCTGTTTGCGATTACTCATTGGAGTACTCTTTTCTGTGGCTCTTAACCATCGGAGGTTATCTTTCGATTAACACTGTTAATTTTCAGGGAGCATTCGATTTCCAAACCACGCCCCAGTCCTTCTCCATATCAACAACTTTCCATCCACGAATCGGCGCGTCGACCAAAGCATCGATCAATTTCCCCGAACTCTTCGGGGCCTTGTCGTAAGCATATTCGCGTTGCCCATCAGTGTGATGCACGATCAACCCAAGACTGGGACGCGGGTTATTAATCGTAGTATACTCCATCATAGCTTTATCGCCGTCGCTATTGCCAAAGCAGGCGATCGGACGGCGGCCGATAAACTGATGAATGCCAACAGGCTTGCCTTCCTTGTCATCGACAAATAAGTGCTCCAAAGTTTTCACCAGAGCAGGGCCGCTTTCGCGAAGTTCAAATTTGGTTCGCGCAGAGGATCCTATTATTTGCTCAGGAGGAATACCGTACACACGCTCCGACCAAACTCGCATGAAGTCAGCACCGCCTCCTGAAACAATGAATGTCTTAAAGCCATTGGCTCGCAAATACGTCAGCACCTCTTGCATGGGTTGATAAGTCAAATGATCGTAGTGTTTATCAAATCGCGGGTGCTTTGCCGTTTTAAGCCACGCTTCCACACTCGATTTGAACTCATCCGTGGTCATACCAGCATGCGTCAAAGCCATAATCTGCATGAGACCATCATGATGTGCTCCTTCGAGAAGCTTTGCTAAGTCACTTGAGTTCGCCGCTTGTACCATGGGATCGGAAGCAAGCTTTGAATCTATCGATGAACGCTGCTTGAGAACGTCCAGTGCATAAGCCAATTGAAACGGAACCGGATTCTCAGGCCACAGCGTGCCATCGTTATCGAATACAGCAATGCGTTCAGGAACAGGAACGTAGTCTGCTGTTCCTTCCGCCGTTACTTTTTCAACGAATGCAATAATAGCTTTCTTCGATGCCGAATCATTCCACGAAGGGAGTGGATCGGTTGCTTGTACCACGTTGCACAAGAAAAGCCAAATTACAAAGTATCTAATCATCAGTAAGTAGCTTCTGGGAAAACATTCGTTGAGCAATGACTTCATCATTCGGAGCTCCTTGTTCGACATTCGTTACTCAATTGCACGCGTTAGGAATGTCGAATGCCGAAGTGGTTCGGCTTTACCTTCATCATTCGGAGTTCCTTGTCGACATTCGTTATTTAATCGTACGCGACTAAAATATCGAACATCGAACAAGGAATGTCGAAGTGGATTACTACTTTAGTTCAACCGCAACCTTTTCAATCTTGCCTGTGAAATTGAATGGAAGCTTGTAACTGAAATCGACAGCTGAACCGGTATCGGTTCCAACGTCGATGCCTTCTCCGAGTGAATACTGGAGAGGAATGGTCCTTGGCAATTTGCCTTGACCTATCTGCTTGCCATTGGCACTCAAGGTTACTGTCGCCGATTTGCCGAATTCACCTGGTTTTCCGTCATAGGCTATATCGGCGACTAAAACTACTTTCCCAGTCGGCAAGGCATCGGACGTAATCGTATACCGATCAATGGCAAGCATGTTATAGATGAAGTGAGCTTTCCCATCGCGAAGATACAAACCGTATCCGCCCGCTAAGCCGCCTTGAGTAAAGACCATTCCTTCCGCTCCAGAAGCAGGAACCTCAATGCTAGCTGTGATCGAGAAAGACTTGTTCAACGTTGGTGGACAGGCCCCGTCGGGCAATGCGACTTGACCTGGATAATAAGTGTATTTGTTACTCTTTCCTGATAAACGAGGACGACCTTGTAGCTCGCCATTCAATCGTTCAACAGCTCGCCAATCGAGCGGGAGTACGTTATAGGTCGCGGCTTCCTTCCAGAATAATTCTTCCATCTCTTTGAGCTTCTCTGGATGTTGTGCCGCAAGATTGTTCGCTTGGCTAAAGTCCTTGTCCACGTGGTAAAGTTCCCACGGTGCTTTCATTGGATCAAATGCGCCGCGAACGGGTGCCCAAGGTACGAAGCTGCGACTGGAAGCCATCCAACCTTCGTGATAGATCCCACGGTTGACCAACAATTCGAAGTACTGCGTCGTCCGAGTTTCGGGAGCCTTCGGGTCTTGCAACGAAGCAAGAAAGCTTTTGCCTTCGATTGGCTTCTGCTCAATTCCATTGATCATCGTCGGTGGTGTAATGCCGACGGCTTCATAAAGTGTTGGAACAATATCGATCACATGGAGAAACTGCGATCGTAGTCCGCCACCCTTCTTGATCTTGGCTGGCCACGAAACAATCATGGGGTTGCGGGTTCCACCAAAGTGGCTCGCAACTTGTTTAGTCCATTGAAACGGTGTGTTCATCGCATGGGCCCATGCAGACGGGAAGTGATTAAACCACTTCGGGCCGCCGATCTCATCGATATGCTCGAGGTTTTCTTCCCACTTTTCAGGAAAGCCATTGAAGAAAAGGTTCTCATTGATACTACCTTCAAGCCCCCCTTCGGCGCTCGAACCGTTGTCGCCAACGATGTAGATAAAGATCGTATTGTCGGCCCCATCCATCTCCTTGACTGCGTCAATCACTCGCCCCATGTGATGGTCAACGTGAGCGGCAAACCCAGCAAAAACCTCCATCATGCGCGAATAGAGTTTCTTCTGACCAGGTACCAGTGAGTCCCAAGCGGGAAGGCCTTCGCTTCGCTCTGTGAGTTTCGTATCCGCAGGCACAATTCCCATCGCAATCTGACGTTTCAGGGTTGTAGCGCGATAAGCATCCCAACCATCATCGAATTGACCTTTGAACTTCGCGATCCAATTCGCTGGTGCATGGTGTGGCGAGTGATTGGCACCTGGTGCAACGTAAAGAAAGAACGGTTTGTCAGGTGCAATACTTTTGACTTTTCGAGTCCAATCAATCGCTTTGTCGGCTAAATCTTCCGTCAAGTGATAATCAGGATCATCGC
The DNA here is from genome assembly GCA_027487375.1 of Planctomycetaceae bacterium. Lineage (GTDB taxonomy): Bacteria > Planctomycetota > Planctomycetia > Pirellulales > Pirellulaceae > JAIYDQ01. Next base: position 5,061 of record JAIYDQ010000056.1, on the reverse strand, counting down.
TCTTGGGAACAAGATTTCTGTTCTCGAACAGCAGCGGATTCCAATGGTTCATATCACCAGCGTTGAAGCCATAGAAGTAGTCAAAACCGAGGCCATTTGCCCAGCGATCGAACGGACCAGCAGCACTGGTTTCCCAGGCTGGAGTGTTATGGTTCTTACCGATCCAAGCTGTCATGTATCCATTTTGTCTAAGCACTTCGCCAATCGTCCCGCAACTTCGGGGAAGTACACATGTGTATCCCTCGTAACCAGTAGCGGCTTCGGTGATAACCCCTGTTGCTGCCGAGTGATGATTGCGACCAGTAATGAGTGCAGCTCGAGTCGGTGAGCAAAGCGCGGTCGTATGAAACCGATTAAATCGGAGCCCTTCTGACGACAGTTTATCCAGCGTTGGTGAAGGAACGCCACCACCGAACGCGTTGTACTGCCCGAAACCACTGTCATCCAACAGGATCAATACGATGTTTGGGGCCCCCGCGGGAGCTTTTGTCGGCTGCGGGAACTCAGGAGGGCTCGATTCCAGGTAAGTCTTACCGACTTTTCCTTCGAACTTGAAATCGGGAGTCGGTAGTACCGTCGGATTCCCTAGAGGCATGTCGGACTTCCCTGAGCTATCAGGCGACTTTTGTGCGAGACCTGTTTGGCACCAAGCAAAGGTTACAAGAGCAATCGCTGAGAGACAGAGGTGCTTGATAGCAGAGAAGCGAGTTGATTTCATTTTGAGTTTTCGCAATTGCCAATCAAGGCAAAGTAGTGAAAGGGGATAAGTATAAAGAGAGCAATTGCTTTTACCTTCTTCACTCGGAGCTCCTTGTTTGACATTCGTTATTCAATCGTATGTGACCGGAATATCGAACACCGAACAAGGAATGACGAATGTCGAAGTGGTTTGGCTTTACCTTCATCATTCGGAGTTCCTTGTTCGACATTCGTTATTCAATCGTACGTGACGGGAATATCGAACACCGAACAAGGAATGTTGAAGTCGAAGTGGTTTGTCGTAGCCAGTCGGCTACTTGCCTTCGGCGGTCATACCTTTGATTTGCCGCTCAAGAGATTGAAGGCTCCAGTCACCGGGAGACTGGCTGGGTGGATAATCTTTCAGCGTCATCAGAAAGCGACTTGCAACGACTTGCATCGGTCCAAGCACAAAGGCGCGATCAATCATCCAATCGTGATAGGTATTGGAGTTTTCTTGAGCTCGTTCGAATGGATCACGACGAAGATTAAATAGGAGCGGGAGCCTTAGCTGAATAAACGGTTCACGCCACACTTGAAGCTGCTTCGCTCGATTCTCTAGATAAACAGCCTTCCAATCACCGACTCGTATCGCAACAACTTCGGCAGCATCATTCAAGTAGATAAACTCATTCCGAGCCGAGGTCTCGGTTTTGCCGCTCAGATAGTCAAGCTGGTTGTAACCATCGAGGTGATTCTTGTAGCTGCGGCCATTGAGTTGAACTCCCTTGAGTAGCTTCTCTTTGATATCCGGAGCACCTGCGACGGCTGCGAAAGTCGGCAGCCAGTCCTCGTGAGCGAAGATACCGTTAAGTGTTTTACCAGCAGGAAAATGATTGGGCCACTTGATGAAACAAGGAGCTCGAAAAGCACCTTCCCAATTGGAGTTCTTCTCGCCACGAAACGGCATCGTACCTGCATCGGGCCAAGTGTTGTAGTGTGGACCGTTGTCGGTTGAGTACTGAACGATAGTGTTGTCAGCGAGCCCAAGCTCATCGATCAGCTTAAGCAATTCGCCAACATGACCATCGTGTTCAATCATGCCATCTGTGTATTCATCGTTACCTTCGTGTCGATGTTCCTTCTTCACATGTGTTCGGAAGTGCATTCGTGTACCATTCCACCAGCAGAAGAACGGCTTTCCTGCAGCATTCTGGCGCTTGATGAAGTCTTTTGCAGCTGCAAGTGTTTCTTCATCAATTGTTTCCATTCGTTTTTTCGTAAGCGGGCCTGTGTTCTCGATCGTTTGACCACCGCGACCATCAGACTTTGATCTGATGACACCGCGTGGACCGAAGACTTCGCGGAAGGTCTTTCCGTTGGCAAGCTTCATATCACCGGGATAATCTTCGTTCTCTGGCTCTTCTTCAGCATTGAGATGGTAGAGGTTTCCAAGAAACTCATCAAAGCCGTGCATGGTCGGCAGATGTTCGTCGCGGTCCCCTTGATGGTTCTTCCCGAACTGGCCAGTTGCATAGCCTTGGCTCTTCATGACCGTTGCCATCGTCACGTCGGTCTTTTGCCAGCCTTCCTTTGCACCAGGCATTCCAACTTTGGTCATCCCCGAACGCACAGGAACGCTGCCACTGATGAAAGCAGCTCGGCCAGCAGTGCAACTTTGCTGGGCATAATAGTCAGTGAACGAAACGCCTTCCCTCGCGATCCGGTCTATGTTTGGAGTTTTATATCCCATCATGCCATGGTTGTTATGGCTGATATTCCAATAGCCAATATCGTCTCCCCAGATGACCAAGACATTAGGCTTCTTTTGTTGAGCAGAAGCCGATTCGATGGCTCCATAAACAAATACCAGCGAGAGAATCACAGTCGTAATCTTCGACCGCAAAGGATTAAAACTCATAAGGAACTCCAGAACGTTTAACAGGGTGCTTACCGATGCCACATGGAAACATGACGAGTGGGATCCGTTAAACTTCGAATACAACTCGCCGCTGAAAATTCTAACAAAATGACCCTGAAGTTGACAGCATGGCAACCGACTTAACAATCGAGCAAATCTATCGCCGTCATGGCAAACTCAAATCGCCTTAATATCTTGTCCAAGCTGAATCCTGGGGGTAGCTCGATTCGAACGAACTCAGTCGTCGTCAGGAAGGATGAAGAAAACCGAAGTGTTTACGTGATCTTGCTCCTTCTAGCAGGAGACTCTCCAAGTGAATGAATCTGTCAACGCCCCGGTCAGCGAGCGAATGTTGACAAAGCTTGCCGACTGTGTGGATATTTCTGTCCAGCGGAAATCCGAATTACGTTTTAAGGAGTTAGAACCCTTATTTCCGAAATTACTAGACCGATAAACTCACAGTCCGTTTCCCTCGCATTCGATTCGATGGCAGGAGAAGTCGATCATGAATCCATCCCTGAAAATTGTTTGCTTGGTCGCTGTAGCAATCGGGGCATTCGCCTCCAATTTGGAAGCACAATCACCAGCTCGAGGGCTCATCGAAGGATTTTTTCCATCGGAAGCCGGCGAAGCTGAGTCGCCCGAAGAGGACGAGATTGTAACGGACCGGGACTCATTTACACCATCTACCAATGTGGTTGGCCATAAGCGGTTGGTGATCGAATCTGGCTACTCCTTTATTGATAACCGGAAGGCTGTAGAAACGCACAGTCTTCCTGAAATCCTCACGCGATACGGCGTCAGCGATATGTTTGAGCTCCGATTCGGATTTAATTACGAGATCGGTGGAGCGAGCAATCCTATCTCAGGCAACGTTCCAAGCGACTTCGAAGAAGAACCAATCATTGAAGAAGAAGCGCGGCTTTTGTATGGCACCAAGATGTTCCTGACGGATCAAAAGGATTGGATTCCGGAAAGTAGCATCATCATTCAAGGCTTTACTCCGACAAGCGGCGAGGCCACGGCGACAACATTGTCTTCTGCTTACATCTTTGGTTGGAAACTGCGTAACGGGAGTATTTGGGACTCGGGTATTCGCTACAGCACAAATAGCGTCGAAGACGACAACTTCAACGTTTGGTCCCCTTCGACTGTTCTTAAGGTTCCAGTGGGCGAGCGATGGAAGGCACACGCTGAATACTTTGGTGTCTTTTCAGAAGGCCGAGAACACGAAAGCACTCAACATTTTTTCAGCCCCGGCATCCATTACCTCATCTCGCAAGACCTGGAAGTTGGCACGCGGGTCGGCTGGGGGCTGAACGATCAATCGCCCAATTTCTTCAGTAACATTGGGATCGGCATCAGATTTTAAAGACTTGCCACTTAGCGTAGAGCAGCAAACGTCGGATCCTGAAGTTGCGTCCATGAAGAGTTCAAAATTACTTTTGAAAGCTCGACGGACTCAAAACTCCTAGTGCGTCAATTCCCGAACTAGGCCAAGCGCTACGTCGGCTTGCAGTGACGACACAACTACTTTCTGAATCAATAAGTTTGGCAGACAAGACCTCCAGTCGATATACTTTAGTCATGGAATCAATACTTCAAGTTGCCAAGCGAGCGGATCTGTTTTTTATGGAAGCATCGCCGATCCACGAAACGATGCGGCGTTTGTCAACGACGCTCAACGAGATGCAGATCTCGTTTGCAATTGCGGGGGCGATGGCTGCGAACGCCCACGGACACAAGCGAACTACTTCGGATGTCGATATTCTCATACGTCGTGAAGACCTGCTCCGATTTAAGGAACGCTGGATTGGACGTGGCTGGGTCGACAAATTCGAGGGATCAAAGAATTTTCGCGATGCGGTAACTAACATCAATGTAGATACGTTGATTGTAGGTGATTTTCCAGGAGATGGACTTCCCAAACCAGTTGCATTTCCGACACCTGAATCGGTCTCGGAGCGAAATGCCGAAGGTCTTCCTTTCATTTCGCTGAAGACACTTATCGAGCTCAAATTAGCCAGCGGAATGACGGCGGCACATCGCCCTCGCGATTTTGATGATGTCATCCAGTTGGTTCGCGCGAACAAGTTGGGACATGAATTCCTTCATCAACTCAATCCCTACGTTGCCACCAAGTTTGAAGAACTCTGGAACGCCGCTCAGATTAACGAAGATTATTAGCACCGAAACTCTTGAGCTTTTTCTAAAAAGATTCGGTCACAGCGGACGCTTCGGATTTGCAGACTTTGCGCGACAATTCGTCATCTTCCGACCAGCCAATAGTTGCCGTCCGCGACCTGTTGTGATGTACAGTTCATCGAAATCTGAAACTGACTTGCGCACACGGTTCGCGACATGCATCTGCAATCGAGACTTCTTTACGCACTTGCCTTCAGCATCGCAATAATGTCTTGCGTTGCCGGTGGCTGCGCGTCGCTATGCCATCACCACCGGTG
>JAIYDQ010000070.1 GCA_027487375.1 Planctomycetaceae bacterium | reverse complement strand
GTCATGGCTGCCGAACGTGCGCTGGGCAACGAGCCCAAGGATGTTTCGGCGCAAAAGGTTGGCTATGACATCGCCTCTTACAGCCCCTCCACCCAGCACCTGCGGTTCATTGAGGTCAAAGGCCGCGTTGATGGGGCCGATACGGTCACACTGACCCGGCAGGAAATCATCACCTCACTGCATGAACCGGAGAAGTTCATCCTTGCCATCGTGCAGATCGAAGCCGGATTTGCGCGAGAGCCAATGTATGTGCGTGGGGCCTTGCAAGACCATGAACCCAGCTTTGAACATACGGCTGTTCAATTTGACCTGCGCAAGCTGTTAGAGAGAGCTGAGCTTCCAAAATGAGAGATGGACTAGATAACACTCTAGAAACTTGGGATGCTCTATCCAATCGGTATGATTGGTCTGGCCTCGTGTTGGGTAATGGATTTAGTCAGAATATATGGAAGAGATTTGGCTATTCGTCACTCTTTGACACAGCAGTCTCACTAAAGGCATCTCCTTTAGCTGTTGATGATATTGCTCTTTTCGATAGACTCAGCACTCGAAACTTTGAGCAAGTGCTTAGTTCCCTGAACACGGCAAGACGTGTCGCGTCGGCTTTGGGTGAAAATTGTGCAACTATCGATACTCGAGAAAACAGTATTCGGACGGCACTTATTCATGCCGTGCACTCAGTGCATATTCCTTGGGCCGCCTTATCCGGTTTAGTACTGGAAAGAATATGTGCGGAACTTACGAAGTACCGATCAATTTATTGTACAAATTATGACCTACTTCTCTATTGGGCGATGATGCAGGATCAGGATGCATTTCGCGATTATCTTTGGTCTGATTATTTTGACATGGCTGACACTGACATCTGGGGAAAACAAACTAAAGTCCACTTTTTGCACGGTGCATTACATTTGTCACTTGGTCTGAACGGACAGACTCTGAAACGAAAGCCTGAGGGCGGCAGGAACTTACTGGACAGTTTTGGAACGTATGGTAGGGGTACCACCCCGCTGTTTATCTCTGAAGGGTCAGGGGACGATAAACTTATCTCCATTCGAAAATCAGATTATCTCACTTTTGTGTTTTCCCAGCTTGTGCATGAGGCTGGTCCGCTGGTCATCCTTGGTCATGGATTGGGTACAAAAGATCAGCATATCGTTGATGCCATCGGCTTTCATGAGGGCCGACAAATTGCTGTGTCGGTTCTTGCTGAGGGCAACATTCGACAGAAGAAAGCTGCGTTAGTTGAAGCACTTCCCAACGCTGAACTTAGCTTTTTTGACGCTGCCACGCACCCGCTTGGATCAGCAGACCTGAAAATAGAAGAGCATGCCAAATGACAACAACTTACAAAAAGAAGCTGATAGAAGTAGCCCTTCCTCTGGAAGCTATAAACGAAGCTGCAATTAAGGAAAAGAGTAGCCCATTTTTAAAGGGTCATCCTAGAGCTCTTCATCAATGGTGGGCGCGGCGGCCACTTGTAGCTTGCCGGGGTATACTCTTTGCACAATTAGTTGACGACCCGTCCAGTCATCCAGATCTTTTCCCGTCGCAGGACGATCAGGAGCAAGAGCGTTTACGACTTTTTGGCATCATTAAAGATCTAGTTCAGTGGGAGAATGGTAACAACGATGCGATTTTGAATTTGGCACTAAAGGAAATCAAAAGGAACAGTAATGGATCTCTGCCAGTAATTCACGATCCTTTTTCGGGCGGTGCCTCAATCCCGCTGGAAGCCCACCGACTTGGGCTCAAGGCACTTGGAACAGACATTAACCCAGTCGCCGTAATGATTGGAAAAGCTACCATTGAGTTTCCAGTGCGGTTTTACAACTGCTCACCGGTTCACAGCGGAGCAAAAGAAAGAACACACTACGAATATGCGGATGGCCTAGCGGAAGATATTAAATATTATGCGAAGCGGCTTTCAACGCGAGCTCAAGAAAAAATAGGAAAACACTACCCAGATGTATTACTAGGCCGAGAGTTTGGAAGCACAAAGGCAAGAGTGGCTGCTTGGATATGGTGTCGAACAGTTCCAAGCCCTGATCCGGCTTTCGGCGGGGTCCATGTTCCGATTTCGACTTCGTTTGTTGTCAGTACAAAATCAGGCAAAGAGGCTTGGATAAAACCATACGTGGACAAGAGTGCTCGCTCAATTTCCTTTCAGGTCATGAATGGAAAAGGGGTTGAATTTGAAAAGGCAAAAGCAGGAACAAAAGCAAGCCGCGGGGCAAACTTTACGTGCCTTCTTTCAGATAGTCCAATTACGTCTGAATATGTGAAGGCCTGCGCTCGCAACGCAGAAATGGGGCATATGTTGCTTTGCATTGTTGCAGATGGGCGTAATGGGAAAATATTCGTCTCTCCAAGCGTGGATCATGAAATCGCTGCAAAGTCTATTCCTATTCAAAAAGGATCCTCAATAAATCTTCCGACACATCCACAGTATGTAGGTGTTGGTGGTTACGGGTTTAAGACTTTCGGAGACTTGTTCTCAAACCGACAGCTCTTAGCTATCTCGACGCTGAGTTATGAACTTGAGGAAACGTATCAAGAGATATACAGAGATGCTAGTAGTCGCCTTGGTTTGAGCGATGACCGTGGAATTATAGACGGCGGGAAAGGTGCTACAGCCTACGCTCAGGCATTGGTTACTTATCTAGCTTTCGGCATCGACAAGCTGGCGGACTATGGGAGTACGTTGTGTGGCTGGAACCCCATAAATCAGAATGCACGTCAGTTGTTTTCTCGGCAGGCGATCTCAATGACTTGGGACTTTTTAGAAGTAAATCCTTTTGGCTCAATGATAAGCTATGAAAGACTGTGCGCCGGTGTTGCAGGGGCTCTTGATGGGATTAGAGGCAAGCAAGACGGCAGTTGCATTCAATCAGATGCCGCCAATCCTGAAAAAAATGTTGGGGACTTGGTAATTTCAACTGATCCACCTTATTATGACAACGTTCCCTACGCGGACATTTCTGATTTTTTCTATGGCATATTGAAGGATAATATTGGGAAGACGTTTCCTGACATATTCAAAACTGTTGCTGTGCCAAAATTTGATGAATTAGTGGCGGATCGGGTGAGGCATGGGGGAGCCGAAAACGCTGAGAAATTCTTTCTTGAGGGAATGGTTAAAGCGTTTAAGGGTATGGCTAATAGTGCATCGCGGGAATATCCTCTCACTATTTACTATGCTTTTAAGCAGAGTGAGGTAAGCGTCGAGGGAACCACTTCAGCCGGTTGGGCAACATTTCTGGAGGCCGTCATTTCTGCGGGATACACCGTTGTCTCAACGTGGCCAGTTAGGACTGAACGCGAAGCGAGGACACGGGCGCTTGGGAGCAATGCGCTTGCGAATTCGGTGGTTTTGGTGTGTCGCATTCGGCAGGACAACGCCGAAACTGTGACCCGGGCGGAGTTTATTCGCGCATTGAAGCGTGAGCTCCCACAGGCTATCGCAGAGCTTCAATCGGCAAGCATCGCACCGGCGGATATGCCGCAATCAGCAATTGGCCCAGGCATGGGTATTTTCTCTCGCTATAAGATTGTGCTTGAATCAGACGACAGTCCGATGAGCGTGAAGGCTGCGCTGCAATTGATCAACCGCGAGCTGGACGAATATCTTGGCGGCATTCAGGGCGAGTTCGATGCTGACACCCGCTTTGCCATCACTTGGTTCGAGCAAAACGGCAATAAGGCTGGGGATTATGGCACTGCCAACAACATTGCCCAAGCACGCGGTATTTCTGTGGAAAGCGTCAAGCACGCTGGGATCGTGGAAAGCTC
>JAIYDQ010000505.1 GCA_027487375.1 Planctomycetaceae bacterium | reverse complement strand
ATCGAGCTTTTTAGGAAACTCAATCGAGAGCAATTGCTAACGGTGATTCTCGTTACTCATGATCCATCGGTAGCTCGCAACGCGGACCGAAAAATTGTATTGCGCGATGGCGAGATTATTCTCGACACGACCGATTCGCAACTTGCTCAAGAGACGCTTCATGCTGTCGAGTGATTTGATTCCCCGGTGGAGGTTCTGCCGGAATCAGATTTCAGGCGTAGCTGAACTGGTAAGAATTCAGAAGTCGGTGCGATAGCTGCATGAACAGCCGTCATCAAGATGTGTTACGACAATTGCGACGATCCTAGTTGGACAACGTCAGGTTGAGTACGATAATCAATCGCAACCGTGTTGGAGTACAGCCTTTAGGCGCTGATCGCCTTGGATTGGCCAAAAGCGGCTAAAGCCTGAACTCCAACGCAGACCTGGCGCCGTCCAACTAGGTTCGCAGTTTGAACTCTTTACACTTTCGTCTGCTGGCGTTGTCTTGATGCCTCATACATTAATAATGTTCCAGTCATAGCAACGTTTAAAGATTCGACGATTGGTTGCATTGGAATGGAGATTGTGGCGTCGGCGAGGGATTCTATCTGCGGTGATACACCTCCGCCTTCGTTGCCAAGCAGGAAGACGGTGGGACGCTTTAGATCATGATCCCAATAGTTCTTTCCGCCGGCCTTGGCAAGGAGCACTTGCATTCCATCGGATTTGCATTTCGTCAGCCAAGTTGGTAGGTCTACTGGTCTTGGAGGGCTTCGGAACCACAGGCCCGCCGAGGCACGGAGGACTTTAGGGTTCGATGGTTCGATGCTCCCTGCACCCAAGAAAATCCCATCGCCACCGGCAGCTGCTGCGCTTCGAATCAACGCTCCAAGATTTCCCGGGTCTTGCAATGCATGCACGGCAACGGCAAGCGATCGGGGTTTTAAGAATTTGCGAAAAGCTTCTTCGTTCGGTTTAAACATTGCAACAGCGACTACTCCGTCGGGCTGTTCTGTGGTAGCCATTGATTTGAGAATGGAGTCGGAGACTTGTTCGCAGCGTACTTTAGGATCAAACTTGTCGAGACCAATTTCTCCACGCGAGGTACACTGCTCGATCCATCGCTTGGTATAAAAAACGGATTCCAGTGGCCATCTGGCTGCTAGGGCTTCCATGACCGAATGTGTTCCTTCGACAAGGAATAGTCCTAAGGCTTTTCGTTCGCTCGCTTGGTGAAGGCGGCGGACATGCTTTACGAGCGGGTTTTGAGAACTTTCGATCAAGGGTGGCTTTGCAACAAAAAGAAGCTTTAAAAAGATGTTTAACTCCTGAGGACTCAACCGCAAAGGCTACAATCCGAGTTGACGGTCTACTAGCATACTCTGAACTCGACGACACGAACTCTTGGGAGACTTTTTCGGATGACAATGACTTCGACTGATTCAAGAATAGAAGCTGCGACTTCTTCGCTCCCCAAGACTCTTGCAGAACTTCGTGCGAGCGGATGGAAAAGCAGGTCTGTCAAAGAAGAAATTCGTAGTAATTTCCTCAGGATGCTTGCGGCTGATGAGCCACTTTATCCGGGAATTGTGGGTTACGAAGACACCGTCATCCCTGAGGTCAACATAGCGATCATCGCAGGGCACGACATGCTGTTTTTGGGGGAAAAGGGACAAGCGAAAAGTCGATTAATGAGAACACTTGTCCGATTCATGGACGAGTACATTCCCTATTTGGATATCCCTGGTTGTCCGGTCCATGAAGATCCGTATCAGCCAATCACGGGGCAAGGGAAACGATTGATTGCCGAAAACTCCGAGTCTGATGTGCCGATTCGCTGGTGGCATCGCGATGAACGCTACGCGGAGCGATTAAGCCCTGGCACGAAGTTCGCCGACATCATCGGTGAGATTGATCCGTCGCGATTGACGGGCGGGAGTGGAATGGGGACTGAGGAGGCTTTGTATTTCGGTTTGATTCCACGGATGCACCGCGCAATCTTTGCAATGAATGAACTGCCCGAATTAGACGAACTCGTTCAAGTCGGTTTGTTTAACATTCTTGAGGAACGCGATGTTCAAATCCGTGGGTATCCCATTCGGTTTGATCTGGACATCATGATTTTGTTTTCCGCAAACCCATCCACCTACAATCGTAGTGGCAAAGTAATTCCGCAGTTAAAGGATCGTATCGGTTCGCTGATTCAAACGCATTATCCGCGCGAGAGAGAACTTGGGATTCAGATCTTACAACAGGAAGCGGGGCTCGCACTGGACGGAGACTATCCCGTACAAGTCCCTTACTTCATGTGCGAGATTATCGAAGAGATCACAGCACAGGCCCGTAAGAGCAAGTACGTTGATCAAGCTTCAGGTGTTTCCGCAAGATTTTCGCTCTCGAACTACCGCACAATGATCGCGTCGGCCAGGCAACGCTCGGCGATCCTTGGCGAGCCTCTTGCAGTTCCTCGTATAAGCGATCTCGGTCACTTGTATTCGTCATCGCTGGGCAAGCTAGAGGTGGACTTGATGGGGAGCCACCAGATGAGCGAACGCCAAATTTTGGACTCACTGCTAGCGACGGCGATTAAGACGATCTTCCAGCAGTATGTAGAAGAGTTCGGGCTGGGTGAGATTGCGGAAATCTTTAGCAAAGGTGTACGCGTCGAAGTGGGGGATATGCTCCCAAGCGAAGCCTACGCCGAGCGACTTAAGCATGTACCACCGGTTTGGGAAAAAGCCTTTGAAGTCAACGCGACCGAGAACCCGGCAGTAAGAGCATCATGCGTCGAGTTTGTCCTAGCGGGCCTGTACAGCATGGACAAGATCAGCCGAGCTGCCAAATACGGCAAGGTGCAATACGAGACGTAGGCTTTGTCTTTTGAAGTAACTATGTGAAAACGGGTTTCGATAATACGGTTTGTACTTAGTCTTGAGTATGCGGCGTATCTGAACACGTAGCAGCATCTCTCCGAGACGCCAGAATGCATGGCCTAGGGACAGATGCAGCTCCGCGAAAACGCGTCATTCAACAAAGCCTATTTCGACATCGGCAGGTTTGCGTTGGAGATCACGCTTTAGTCGCTTTTGACAAGTCTAAGGTGCTTGGCGCCTGAAGGCTGTACTCCAACACCGTTGCGATCGATTGTCGTGCTCAACCTAGCCCATTCCAACTTAGCTTTTGATTGCCTGAGCTTGTATGAATTCAGAGGGCTAGGGAATCACCTGAGGAAGCCCGGCAAAAGCTTTACGACTTCTGCTGCGACGTTAGCCAGAGCATCAAAAAAAATCACTGGATTGCCATGTCCATATGAACCAATCGATCGGCAATAGTCTCTAAAGGAACAGTAGTTGCGTATTAGAAGTCCTTCCTTAGAAGGGGTACTGCCATGTCAATCGATTCTGCTGCCGATAAATCCTACGAAAGTGACGATGGATCTCCGTTGCCAGAGTTCTGGGAGAATTTAAAATCCAAAGTCTCTGAAAAACCAAGCCTGGATTTACTTGAATCTTGGATAGAGCAAGACCTAGCCGGGCTTGAGCGTGATTTTGCAGGGTTTGTGTCGAATCAATCGCTAAAGTCAAATCTGCGAAAGTCACGAGGATCTTCCGATAAGCATTGAAAAACGATCTGGATGCCCTAAAATATGGGAAGTCGGTAATTAACACTGGTACTCCTACTTAGCTCAGGAAACATTCGCGATGCGTCAATTTGGTTTTGCTTTGATCTGCGGTTCGGTTCTCGCTCTTGGTTGCACCCCTCCTGCTGCAGCACCAACTACCCCGACAAAGCCAGCCGGTGGACCACCGCCGACCAGCGGGTCGACTGCCACATCGATGGTTCCATCCAACGTGAAGTTGGTCTCTCTGAAGGTTGAAGAAATGCATTGCCCATTTGGATGCTATCCAACCGTAGAGAAGGCTCTTACAAAAGTAGCTGGTGTATCGTCGGTGAAGCTTGCTGATCAAAAGAAGGAAGGGACTATTGATAACCCAGTCGTTCTCGTCCAAGTTGACAACAGCTTTGATCCCTCGGCTGCAATCGCGGCTCTCGACAAAGTTGGCTTCGCTAGCGAGATGTTGAAGTAGTCGATAGTAAGATTTATCTATCAGTAGTCGCGTCTCTCTGAGACGCGAACGCCAGCTTCTCGGAGAGAAGCTTCTACGTAATGGGACATCTAAACTCGTAAGTATTCAGATGTCTTACGACACCTACTACGAGTAAAAGCTTCAATTCGGTCTAGATCAAACCTAGCAGTACCCAAACGCGAAAGCTTATTTGTTTCTTGCGTTTTTAACATCAGCACGTTTGGTATCGAGAGTCAACAACGATGATGTGGTCCGAACTGTTGGGGCATTCGGTTCAACGTGGTTGGCTCGAGAGTGCGGTAAAGCAGTCACGGCTTGCGAGCACCTTCTTAATGGTCGGGCCCGACGGAGTTGGCAAACGAACCTTCGCAAGACTTGTCGCCAAGTCAATGCTCTGTCTACGCCAGACTCCAGGTTCTATGGCTCCCTGTGGCGACTGTGAATCATGCGTTCAAGTAGACGCCAACACGCATCCGGATTTGTTGCAACTTGAAAAGTCTGCTGATGCCTCGAGTCTCTCGATCGATAAGCTGGTCGGTTCGAAAGAGAACCGGATGCGCGAGGGGCTCTGCTACGAACTTCACATCAAGCCCTTTGGAGGTGTTCGAAGAGTCGCCATCATCGACGATGCGGATACGATTCTGGACGAGGCTGCGAACAGCATGCTGAAAACGCTTGAAGAGCCACCATTGGGTTCGCTTATCTTCTTGATTGGAACCAACGAACAGAGGCAGCTTGCGACGATCCGTTCGCGGTCACAGATTGTGCGATTCGGACGCTTGGATACGTCTCATGTTGCGACGCTTTTGCTACGAAATGGAATTCTTTCGGAGGCTAATGAAGCCAGTGAGGTCGCTGCGATGGCGAACGGGTCTATCGGCATGGCGACTCTTTTGGCAGATCCCGAGCTTAGGAAGTTCCGGAGCGAGTTGCACACGATGCTTGCTCAAAGACCGATGGACTTTGTTGGAATCTCCAAAGCGATGCTTGCTCAGAGTCAGGGTGTCGGGGAAGAAGGCTCTGCGCGACGAACAAGGATGAAGCTTTTGTTCTCCTTCGCGTGCGATTTCTATCGTGGGATACTTTTGGAAGAGAGCTCACGACCAAGTTCGGTACATACAAAGAGCGTTAAGCTCTCGATAGCAACTGCTGCTCGGGCGATCGATTCTTGCTTGACTGCACAATCCGAGGTTGATCGGAATCTTACGCCAGCGGGGCTTCTAGAGTCATGGGCGGCGCAGCAGGCCGAGCTTTGCCAAGCGTAACAATGATGTGACGCATAATTACATAGCACACGATCCCGAATACAGCGCCCGCCGAGTCTGCGACCCAGTCCATGACATCTGCTGTACGGCCGACAGGTGTTTGTGAGATCTCATCAATCGCACCGTAGATGATTGCAACTGCGAGGGCCAACACGACGTTGAGCCATCGGTGCTTGGGGACCGTCGGAATCGACCAAGCCAATAGGAACGCAAGTCCGGCGAAAGCCAAAAAATGAATATACTTATCCGAATTTGCCGTATGTGGCATTGGTACAGTAGGTAGATGTGTTGCAACGAATAGCATTAACCAATAGCCGCCCAAGGCTAACGAGGCGACTCGTATACCGCGTATCGTCGTTCGGATCATTTAGAGCACTCAAACAGAATCGATTAACAATTAGTTGCGCGAGGGCTTCTGCTTCCAGAGAGCCTACGTCATAGTTTCATCGCCCCAACGCAGTATCTTAGCCCAGGAAATCCGCCGCAACCGTTAAATTTTACCACATGGCGAAAACTAGCACCTCGAAACGACCTAAGCCCGCCGATTGTGCTCAGGAACTGTCCCCTGCAATTCTTTTGCGGGGTGCTCGTTCCCATAATTTAAAGTCGGTCGATGTTGATATTCCTGTGAATAAATTGACGATTGTTTGTGGGGTGAGTGGTAGTGGGAAGACTTCGCTCGCACTGGATACGCTTTACGCCGAGGGCCAGCGGCGATACATCGAGAGCTTTTCTCCTTACACTCGGCAGTTTCTGCAGCGGCTCGACAAGCCCGATTATGACTCGCTGACGAATCTACCGGCAGCGATTGCCGTGCGACGCTCTGGGGTGCCTCGGTCCAATCGAAGTACGGTTGGCACAACGGCCGAGGTGGATGATTACTTGCGAATATTGTTTGCAAGAGTCGCGAAACTTTACTGCCCGACTTGTAGTCGCGAAATCAAGCGACACGACGCAACGTCGATAAGTAGTTTCATTCAGTCACTTGCGGTCGGCCGCGCGATGATCGCGGCTGAATTGTCATGGATTGACAGCCAAGACTTATCGATGCAGTTGTCCAATCTTCAGCAAGCAGGTTTTCCACGAGTTGTGATCAATGGGCAGATCTGGAACCTAGCGAGTGATGATCGCGAGGCTATGGCGAGCGCTGCAAAGAAAGTTCAGGAAGGCTATTCCATCATTGATCGTGTTAACACCGGAAAACACGAGTCACAAGGGGTAGCTCGATTGACCGAATCATTGGAGACGGCATTGCAGTGGGGAGGTGGTAAGGTTGTAGTGCTGATCGATACTGCAGCGTCCAGCGAAATTGAGCCTTCAGAATCAATCGGAGTGTGTCGAATCAATGAGAGCGAATACTATCAGTGCTGCTTTAGTCGTGATCGCGTTTGCCATACTTGTGAGCGAACTTTTCACGATTCGGATCCAAGGACTTTTAGTTTCAATAGCTCTCTTGGAGCATGTCCGACATGTGAAGGGCTTGGGGAAGTCTCCGAAGTTGATCTAGCTAAAGTCATACCTGACTATAACAAAACGTTGCGCCAAGGTGCGATCGCGCCTTGGACGACACCCGCTTACGCCCACGAGTTAAGTGAGTTGTTGGCATTGGCAGGCGACTATGGCATTCCAACAGACGTACCAGTGAAGAAGCTTTCAGCAAAAGCTTGGGGCTTGATTCAGCACGGCGTTCCCGAGCGGAATTTCGGTGGCTTGGATGGCTTTTTTGCTTGGCTAGATCGCAAAAAATATAAGATGCATATCCGAATTTTTGCGGCTCGCTGGCGTTCGTATTTGAAGTGTCCTACATGCGATGGACAACGACTCAACGCGGATGCACTTGCGTACAAGATCTCAGGATTGTCGATGATTGATGTGGCGAAAATGTCGGTGGATCAAGCGCTTGGTTGGATCGAATCGCTCGCTTGGGATGACACCGCACGTAAGATTGTTCTCGATCCACTTAATCAGATTCGAAGCCGACTTCGTTACCTTCAGAGGGTTGGTTTAGGATATCTTGCATTGGATCGACCGTTACGAACCTTGTCAGGTGGAGAAGCAACTCGTGTCACCTTAACGACCTCCTTGGGGTCGGATCTTGTGAGCATGCTGTACGTTTTGGATGAACCGACTGTTGGTTTGCATCCACGCGACACGGCTCAATTGACGAATGCGATTTTGGATTTGCGTGATCGAGGCAACACGGTTCTTGTTGTCGAACACGAACCGGGTTTGATTACCAAGGCTGATTGGCTTGTAGAGATCGGTCCCCAAGCAGGTCAACTTGGCGGCAAGCTCCAATTCGCTGGGACCATCGAGGAGTTACGGAAGTCACAAACATTGACGTCCAAGTATCTGTTTGCTGAATCTGCCGTGACGCACGCGGAGCCAGATGGGACACCCGAGGCTAGTTCCTACGGCTCAGATTTGAAGTGGCTTACGATTCGAAAAGCGAGTGGTCGTAATTTGAAGTCGATAGATGTTTCGATACCGCTTGGGAAATTGGTTGTCGTCACTGGAGTGAGTGGGAGTGGGAAAAGCACGCTTGTGCTCGATACGTTGGGTGCGGCGCTCGAAAGGCATTTTGGTCGTAACGGTCCAGTGCCTCTTCCTTTCGAATCGATCGAGGGTTTAGAGAACTTAAAAGATGTCCTGTTGGTTGATCAAGAGCCGATCAGCCTTTCGCTTCGTAGTAATCCGGCAACCTATTCGCGAGTGTTTGACGAGATTCGCAAAGTCTTTGCCGCGACGGTCGATGCCAAGG
This sequence comes from Planctomycetaceae bacterium, assembly GCA_027487375.1. GTDB lineage: Bacteria > Planctomycetota > Planctomycetia > Pirellulales > Pirellulaceae > JAIYDQ01. Next base: position 3,189 of record JAIYDQ010000505.1, on the reverse strand, counting down.
CGAGAGGGATGGCCGCTGGGCAATTCAGCTTCAACAACGAGAGCGGTCGCTGTCCTCGATGTGAAGGCGATGGGTTTCTGGCGATTGATATGCAATTCTTAGCCGACATTCAAACCGTTTGTCCTGAATGTCATGGGAGTCGATATACACCGGAAGTTCTCGCCGTAAAGTATCGTGATCGATCGATAGCGGATTGTCTGTCGATGAGTATCATGGAGGCGAAGGAATTTTTTAGAGGCCAATCCAAACTGCAGGCACGATTGGAGCCGCTAATTGATTTAGGCTTGGGATATCTGCAGCTTGGGCAAAGTGCACCAACGCTTTCTGCAGGCGAGATGCAGCGACTGAAGCTTGCGACCTATCTGACAGATTCGTCCAATCGATCTACACTTTTTATTCTCGACGAGCCTACGACTGGGTTGCATTTCTATGATGTCGATCGGCTGCTACACTCGTTGCGAAAGCTTATCGCGAGTGGACATTCTGTCCTGATGATCGAGCATAACGAGCAGGTCATTCGATCGGCTGATTACTGTATCGATATGGGGCCAGGGCCATCCGAAGCGGGAGGACGAGTGGTTGCGTTGGGCCGTGTTTCCGAAATGATCGCTTCAAAAAAAAGCATCTTTGCAGTTGCCGACTAAAGATCACCGCGTCTTCTGAGTAGCACTCGGCGCGGTTGAGATTGTTCTGACGTTGTGTTTGATGTTCCCGAGTTTGCGAAGTGAGGTGCACGCATAGCTTGAGGAGTTGCAGCATCTCCATCAAGATTTCCAAGATACTGCTTTCGCACTTCTGGATGTTGTTTCACTTGAGCTGGAGTCCCCTCGCACAAGACTTGGCCTTTGCTGATGACATAGCACCGATCGACTCCGCTTAGGATTTCGCGTGCAGCATGATCGGTTATCAAGATTGCAATACCTGATCGAGCCAATCGAGCAATCACTTCTTGAATCCCTTGGACCGTCACGGGGTCGATTCCCGCGAACGGCTCATCGAGCATAATGATTTGCGGGTCGGAAACAAGACAGCGAGCGATCTCCAAACGTCGACGCTCACCACCGGAGAGTTTACCTGCTTGTGACTTCCGAATATGTTTGATATCGAATTGTCCGAGCAGTTCTTCGGTTCGTTCGCGACGGCGTTTACGTTCCACGCCAAGCAGTTCAAGCATGCTGGATATGTTTTGCTCGACAGTAAGCTTACGAAAGATACTTGGCTCTTGTGGTAGATAGCCGATGTGACCGTCTTTAGCACGTCGAAACATCGGCCACTTCGTTACATCTAGTCCACCTACGGTAACCTTACCACGATCTGGGATGACGATACCGCAAGTCATTCGAAAGCTTGTTGATTTTCCGGCTCCGTTGGGACCAAGCAGCCCAACAATTTCGCCTGGTCCAACGCGGAAGCTGACCCCATCAACGACTTTGCGGCGCCCATAGGTTTTTTCAAGTCCTTCGACTCTCAGCACATCGTCGTTCATCATGGAGTGGCTTCGTCCTGGAAGCTGCGAACATGTTTTTTCGTGAGCGTTACTTGGTATTACAAAGTTGCATGGGTGGCTATAGCGAAAAGTTCACTGATGCGGCTAGAGAGCATTTCGGAAATGATGAAAAAGATTCAGTGCGGCTAATAAATCCTGAAAGCTGATCTTGCGTTTCGCCGGAAAGATCCGGTATGCCAAAGTGCGGTCTGCTGTTGCGTGCCGCGTTATTCATTTTGGAGTTCGTAAAGCTATGAGCCGTTTAACCACATCGTCCTCCTCTTTACTTTCGATCGGTGTTTTCGGATTCTTGATCAGCGTAAGTGGGTGCCAGTCGGGGCTAAACGGAATGCCCAGCTTGTCTACGCTCAACAGCCCAACTCGAATTCCGCCTCCACCTACGGGGGCAATTGCTCCTCCTCAAGGCTACGGAACGCCAGGGGTAAGCGGACCAACCAGCTCGACAAATCTCAAGCCGGTCAATGCGACGCTTGCACAGTTACGGTCATTGGAAACGGGTACCAATGTTGGTGACGTTTTTGGTAGTGAAGGCCAAATACCTGCTGCGGATATTGCGAGCGGGACACTCGCAGCGAGACCGGTTGTTGCGCCTGCGGTTTCGCCGAGCGTCGCGGTGAAACAAAGCGCAGAACAAGCAAGTAAAGCTGCTGCCGTCTCATTCTCGCAACCATCGGCTCCCCCCGTTGTCACAGCCAGTGCCATCAACAGCCATGCGATGGCGACTCGAGCCTTTAGCGATTTGCCTGACCCGCGAAATGGGCTAGCGGAATCCCACTCGGAAGTCAGCGACGGCATCACGTGGAAAACCGCAACGCGTTAGACTTCCTTCGTGATTGCGCCTAAGTAGAACGGTTCTTGAGCAACCAATTCTGTCCCGTCGATAAGATAAACTCGAACGCGAATGCACCAACGAATCTTGACCAATGTACCTTCGTAACTCAGAGGCGCGTCGGGAAGGTCGGTCTTGATGATCATCGGTTGCATCCAGTCGTGCTGGGTAATCGAATCCCCCGTGAGTCTTTGGAAGCAGTGAACACCGATATCTTCGCTTCCTTTGCCTTCGGTGAACCAAACCACGGATGCCTCGATCGCGCTGATCGTGGTCGTATCGATATCGTGTACGGAGTAATGAAACTCCAGCTTCTCGCCGGGCATATAGCCGCGATGCAGTCCGTGCAATCTAATCATGATGGCACTGACTTTCGGGGTGATGCTACGCGTGGATAAACCACGACGGGGAAACTTCGGCAGAACGATGGCCACCGGTTTACTTCTCCTTCAACGAGTATCTTCCAAGCTACTGAATTGTGAGGACTTTGAAACGAATGCATCACGTTTTCGGGAACGTGAATCTGGCACACCGCTTCAAATGGCTTGCCCCAATCTATCCGACATCTGCCCTGCTCAAGGACTGGATGGCGGTAAACTTCCTGCCGCTCGGTCCTCGTGTCAGTACCAAAATGATATGTTGCAACCTCTTCGCAGACTAGCACAATTAAGAGTTTCTTAACAGAAAGCCGCCCGTACTGCACTAAATGGAGTTGGTAGCTACCGCCGGCGATCATCGGGAGTTCGCTGACTTCAACGGTTGTTCCGCCGATACCGGTCGCTTGGCGAAACTTCCGAAAGAACCACTTGGTTACCAAGAACCCAATCAAACCAAATATTGGCAGAATTGTACT
>JAIYDQ010000321.1 GCA_027487375.1 Planctomycetaceae bacterium | reverse complement strand
GGCTACATGCTTGAGTTGTTAAATTCGTGCTAGATCGACTCTTAGGTTGAAGTAGCTCAGGTTTGAGCACGATGGCCAGTCGTAGGATAGGCTTCCAGCCCTGTCGGTTTCGCAATCGACCGGCTGGAAGCCTATCCTAGTGCAATTTCAGATGATAATCATGACGACTCAAAACCTGAAGTCTTCAGATGAGCCAGAGTGCTCCGGAAAACTAAGGTTCCCGCGTAATGCCATTGCTTGCGACAGCGTTCCTAAGAGTTTCACTTTTAACAATGAACAGATCCGTCGAGTTTGATACTCGTGTGATGAATTCTGCATCTAACAAATCCACCAGTCGATCTCGCTGCCTTAAGTTTGTTTCTGATGCTTGGGTGGACGTTGCTACAAGAAAGCAAACCTCACGATCACCTATCTGCTTTGACAAGTCTGCTAGATTCGATTGCCAATCGTCTGGCTCAGTTCCTCCAAGCCCAAGCGAACAAAAGGGAGTACCATCGATCAGTTCTCTACGAATCGCAGGGGCGACATAGTGCGATAACACAATCACGACAGGATGTTTGTCTTCTTTCAATATGGTAGCGACTAAGTCGCGATAGTTTTCCCTGTCATAACGTGGATGGAGACTACGGTTACATACTGAAACGAGGTTAAGAATAATTAATCCGTAGGTCGCGATAACCCGAAATGGACCATGCCGCCAATTCATTCCACAAGCAATAACTATTGCGAACGGAATCGATAACGGTGCAAGGTAGCGAGATCCAAAAGTCGAACCTATCATCATCGCAATCGTACCAGCAGCCATGGGAAGTAAAAGCAGCATCGATAGCAACCAGCCCAATCGAACCAAGCCCACTGAACGAATACCATAAAACATTAATATTGCAGTGAACGTAAATCCTGCTGTCGCCCACAGAGATAGTGCGAGTATCGCCTGCTGCCAAGGGAGTTCTAAGAGTTCCGTCTGAGACGGTCCGGTGAACTTTCCTTGGACTAATGTCAGATAAAGATACGCGAACCCTTTTAGATCGAATTTGCTAATCCATTCCGGTGGTAATGGCTCAGACATATCGACTCGCAAACATGCTAACCATGGCAAAGCAAGGCATGTGAACAAGAACGCGTATGCGAAATACCTCACGATTTCGACTTTTGGGTAACTCCAAAGAACATAAATCCAGACAATCGCGAGAAAGTAGATGCTGTAATAATGCGAGCCCATCGCCAGGAAAGAGCTTGCGAGAAAAAACAGCCAGTTTCGCGTCGAGTTTTTCTGGGCGAGCATCCAACCCGAAAGCATTACGAGAGCAATCGCGAGCGTGTAAAGCGTGTAGGCGCGGATCTGTTGGCCAAAGGCAACTTGGCTTGCAGAAACCGCAATGAGAAGGGCCGCATTGAAACCGACAATATCTCCACCGATCTTTCGACCAAGCACTGCACACACAACAACCGTTGCTGCCCCCAAGAAAACGCAGAGTGATCTGCTAAATTCCTCGCCAGATGCAAGGATATAAATGCTTAGCAACCACCGAAACGTTGGAGGGAATCCGTCAGGATCCTTTGCGATATCGAAGATGTTTGTTGATAAATGGCCAAGCTCATAGACTTCATCAACCTCAAAGGATCTTGTTCCGATTGGGAGAGATCGAAGAAAGATTGCCAGGACGACGCATGCGCAAATACCCCACCAAAAGAATGGGGTTTTTCTTGCTTGCGATTCTGGAGCAAGTTCCATCGGAGAAATAACTTCCTTCCGTCAATTTCGGAGAGCCGTCAGCCTTGAATTGCTTGCGTGGCAAAATCGCGATGGTCCTGAACGCTGGTTTCCCGCTGTGTTTCACTTGGTAACTTCGAAGGCTTCGCACGACTCAGCGGATTATCATGCAAACTCTGGTAAACTTGTTTCATAAAGACCGCTTTTCGCGGCCAGAGGTGTGCCTGGGCTTCCCTTAAAGCGGCATCGCTCATCTCCTTTAATCGGTTCGGATCACGGGCGAGCAGCACTAATGCGGCGGTTATTTCAGAGATAGATTTTCTCGGACTATCGACTGAAATTTTCATCGCGCAATCATCCGTCATTATGTCTGCTGCCCCTTGATGATTCATTCCAATGATCGGCGTTCCAGCGGCTAAGGCTTCGAGCAGCCCGGTCCCCGATGTATCACGAAGACTGGTGAAACAGAAAACATCTGCCCACCGATAATACTCGAGAGAATCGCGGTACGGTGGACGAGAAATCCACTCAACATGATCACTCAGACCGAGTCGCTCTGCCAATCGACGCCAAGCTGGTAGCTCAACTCCGTCTCCCACAACACGAAGTTGCACCGGAACATCCTTTGGCAATTTGGCTAACGCATACAGCAAGAGAGGCAAGGCTTTCCAGGCTCGAAGTCGCCCGGACCACAATATCTTCAGAGGTGTATTTATGTCGCGAACGGGCTTCGGAGGACTAATCGCATAATCTAAGCCCGCCTCTAGTTCGACCGGCACAGTAAGACCTCTCACCATTTTCATCAAGTCGCGTTGCGTACTACGATTCGCGGCGATGACCACGGCAGAAGATTTAATCGCTTGGCGAACTCGTCCGCTTAGATTCAATTGATAGGAGTTGAGAAAGTTTCGAGCAATTTCGAAAGCTGCACTTCGAAAACCAATGAGCCCCAAATATCGAATGGGAAAACCACTCGAGCCCCCCACTGGCCCCAAAATGAATGGGCAATCGATTTGCCAAAAGTACCCCGCTTCCCGATAACTGCAGAGTGAGACTAGGTGAGTAATTGCGAACGGCCGTTCTGCATGAAGCTTCTCGGCAAGCTTCTTTCCGGCAACCAACCAAGCTCGATAACCTAGGTAAAAAAACTTATCGCATTCGAGTCGCTTTGCTTGATAAGCTGGCAACGGAACTCCCAGAAACTCAATTCGGCCCTGGAGATGGTTCGGAACAGCCCGATAAAGTCGTTCCGTATTCACACTGGGAATAGTCAGGACCGTCACGTCGAAATCTTCTGCCGCTTGAATAGCCCGATGCCAACCGTTGCGATCTTCCATAGTGATATCTGGATCACATGAACAAGCAACGATGAGAAGTCGCGAACGCTCTGTGGATTTCGCCACCGGAGTTGTTTCAGCGGATTCTTGATCGATTAACATCCAAAAGTAGCTTTTAAAACCAGAAAATGCCTGACCCGTGATGATTGGTTACATCGACAAATTAACCAACGTCGATTGTACTTCGGAGGCTCCATTATTCCATGTTTTAATGGTGTTTGTGGGCCGTTTCGCATTTTTGCCACAAACATTCCGCACAGCCCTTACGACGCCTATAATCCGCCCCACTTGCAAGTCATCCAGATGCCGTCACATTAATGCGAACAGGTCGTTCCTCTATTTGCAGAGACCTAATCTCATGCAAGATTGAGCCTTGAAGAATCGTGCTGCACTTCCTCGATAAACACTCGACACCTTTACCATCGCCATAAAGTATCGAATACGTCATGAAAATCCGCAAACTCGGCAAAACCGATCTAAACTTACCCTCGCTTGCATTCGGGGCTTCGTCGCTGGGGCAAGAGTTTCGCTCTGTCTCCCTAGACGAGGTTTTTGAAAGCATTCGTGTCGCTCGCGATCTGGGACTTACGCTGATCGATACGTCCCCATTTTATGGTCGCGGGATGAGTGAAGTGCTCTTAGGAATCGCCCTTCGGGATGTGCCCCGATCTGACTATTTGATGTGCTCTAAACTTGGTCGATTCGACATCAATCATTTTGACTTTTCAGCCAAACGAGTCGCCGAGAGCATCGATGTTTCGCTTCATCGTTTAGGGTGTGAGTATTTAGACATAGCGTTATGCCACGACATCGAGTTTGTACCTCTTAATCAAATCATCGAAGAAACCATTCCAGCTCTTCGAAAGATTCAACAAGCGGGGAAAGTTCGATATATCGGGATTAGTGGCTACCCGCAAAAGATCTTTCATACAATCGCATCTGCAACGGAGATTGATTGCGTCATGTCTTACAACCAATACACACTCCAGAATACTTCTTTTGCTGATCAAACGATTCCCATGCTGAAGGAAAAAGGGATCGGCATCATGAACGCAGGACCTTTTAGCGCTCGATTACTGACCAACGCCACGCTTCCTCCCTGGTTTCGCGATCCGATGCCAGTGCAATTGGCAGCCAAGGAAGCAGCGAAGCTTTGCCAGTCGCGGGGCTCGGACATCGCCAAGCTTGCCTTGCAATTTTCGTTGATGAACGAAGACATTTCTACCACGGTTGCTGGTAGTGCAAATCCTGCCAATATTCGAAAGTGGGTCGAGTGGGCAAACGAACCGATCGACCATGACTTGCTACGGGACGTGTTAGCTGTCTTAGCTCCTGTGCACAACATCGGTCACCAAGAAGGACTTCCAGAAAACAACTTTTGAGAAAGTAGACTTTAGAGTGCTGTGACTTGGTACAGCTCGGGGGTGAGCGGTGCGACGAAAAGAAATAGCCGCGCGTGATTGCTTATCGCTAGCCTAACAAAAATCACTCGGATTGAATTTCGATAGATAAGAGTTAACGCTTCTCCGAGACATAACCGCCCGACGCGTTAATTTCGACGCAGTCGTGGTACGCGACGAAGAAGTTCTTTCCGTCCATCGTCAGTAAATTTTGTACCCGTTAATTCTACTTCCTCGAGTCGAGGCAAACTTGCCAGCAAATCGACCAAGCTGTCGGTAACGCCTGTGCCCGTGAGCCATACTTTTCGTAATGACCGATGTCCTCGAAGTGACTCTAATCCGGAATCCGAAATCTTACACATCGACATATCCAGTTCTTCGAGTCGATTGATTGCTGCAATAGCTGGTAAGGACTTATCACCGACCAGCGTCCCCTCTAAGTTTAATCTTCGAGTATCCCAACGTCCGCTTTTCGAATTCGTCCATAACGAGTCGTCTACTTTCGTGAATGACAAATCCAACCAATCGATCTTTACTGCGGTGTTCGCTGGCCAAGCTAGCATCGATTCCGAAGTGACATCTGTTCTGGATAAAACGATATCCTTTCGGCTTGGCCGAGGTGGAATTCTTGCTGATAGCTGGCCCGCGTTGAGCAAAAAGCGATCGTATGCACTTCGAAGTTTATTGTCATCGTTAAAGAATAAAGTTGACTGCGAAGTGTCTTTCGCTTGGTAGACATCGATAAGAAAGTCAATCAATGCGCTGCGCGAGGTTGATGAATGGTCCATTGCGAAATGGGTTAACCCTGCTGCTTGCGAGTAGTACTGTCCGACCGCATCTCCTTGCTGGAATTGCTTTGTAGTAGCTCGTGTAAATTCGTCCCAGGGTATCCAAAACTCGTCGTGCAATCGCCGGTACCTTGCGGGTTGGAGTCGCGGAGAATCCCATCCACCAACGGTCACTCGATCACAGCCAATCGACGGGTCAATCAACATGGATTCCATGTACAGCGCAACTCCTTCAACGATCCAAAAATTTCTGGGCAGAGCATCCACTGCGAGTGGTTCCCAACGACTCGCCTCCGAAAATAGCTGATGAGTAATCTCATGTTTGAGTACGTTCGCAGAAACGCTCTCATCCCAATAGCAAAAAACGGTCGCTGATCCTGGGTGATAAAAGCCAGTAGATATTCCAATGTTGGGCTGTATTTCACGGAGGCCTCGAACGTATTGATCGCGATTCTTAAAGAGCACGATCTGCATGCGATGATTGCCCTTTCGGATTACAGAATCAGGCAAAGGCCTTCTTTCGAGGATCGCCGATTCAAGCAGGCTCGGGTCGCACCAAGCCGGCAGGAATGCCTGTTGCCAAAGTGCATGCGTCTGCTCAGCGAGGATTGCTATCCGTTGAGCGATTTCGGGTGTTCCTTGAGTGGTTACTTCGAAATGCGGACTTGCAACTTTGGTATAGGTTCCCATCGGCCATCCCATGGTAGGATGCGCGTTGGGGACTTTTGTTTGAATCACTAAAAAGGACTTGTCCGTCTTCTCTGCAAGGATCGATGACTCGATGGTCTGAACAAAATGACTTTCGCGATTTCCAAGATATGCAAGTCTTACAATTCTTCGGTAGATATCGATTGCATCGCCCGAAGACCATGGTCGCGCGGTCTTGGATACGGTTGTTGCTATATCTTGTTCAGCTACCGATTGCTCGCTTTTGATTGCTTCCCGATCGGCACTTGGCAAGCTAGTAAACTCGCGATCCAGCCGACTTCGGATGCGATCAAATGCGGGGATCCAATAGTACATTCGATCGACTTCTTTTCGATCCGAAGCACCTCGCGAGTCAGCTTCGATGGGGCGTGTGTCTGATAACCGCAATAATGCGGGTAGATCGGCGGAACCCTTTGACACGATCGCACAAAAGCAAAACAAGCTCAGTAAGAAGAGTCGTACGGATCGTTGGCGATTTGAAAACGCGATCATCATTTATTTCTAATTCCCCACCATATTCTCCAAGGCAAATTCATGAGCTCGAAATTTGTCCTTCATTCCTTATACGGCAGCGCTACTTTGAATCTAACAATCAATCGCCATTCTGCTTGAGTACAGCCTTTAGGCGCTGAGCACCTTGGACGCTTCACAAGCGGCTAAAGCCTGGACTCCAGAGCAAGGTGGCGATGTCCAACTAGAGTAAGGCTAAGACACTTTCCGAAGTGCGATTTTCGTTATCAATTTTTGGAACACTTCTGGAACACCAATTCTGTCGTAAAAACTCAATTCGCGTCCTATCGTTAAAGATACTTCACCATAAAGAAAACGTGGTCCATGGATTGAGGGTTTATATCGTTACTGAACCCGGCTCGTTTATAGGTTCGTTGGGCGACAAGATTTTGGCTTTTCACCTCAAGAGTTAGTTTACCACATCCCATCTCGATTCCTTTGGTTTCCACTGCGGCGATTAGTTTTTGTCCGATGCCTTGCCCACGATACGGCGGCAAGACAGCAATATCGTGAATATTGAGGAGCGGCTTGGCTAGAAAAGTCGAGAAACCGATAAAGCATGTTGCGATTCCGATGGGCTTCCCCTCTACATACGCAAGAAATATCAATGCATGAGGAGTTGCTTGAAGGCCAGGAATCAATCGGTCGAGAACCTCCGGACTGAGCGATTCTCCCCCTCCCATCGGATCACTCGCGTAGGCCTGCGTGAGTTCCAGCACCGCTTTCTGATGCTCAATGCGGTTTAGGTCGGCTTGCTGAATGGAAACCGGGTTTGCGTCCATAGGAAGTACTTTGCTTAAAACTGGCGAGTTATCACGGAAGGAACTCCTCGCATTTTACTCGCTTTCGGCTCTGCGAATCGATTTGACGATAATTCGATTCTCCCGGAACGATTTGATTGTGTTATTATCAGAAGCTTGAGAACCCGCACATTAATTCCTGAGTTGATGGATGATCCATCATTAGACCCCGCCGAGCACCAGCGAGCGCTGGCGGGTCTTCGTCGTATCAATTGGATATGCCGTACGGGGCACTATGTGGCTCAGGAGATTGAGTCTATCGCTAAGAGTCGCCGGCTGGATTCCATTTCGGTGCTCGATTTAGGTTGTGGAAGCGGAGATGTGGCAATCTCTATTACCAAGAGCCTGTCCAAGAGTTTCACTTGCCGCACCGAAGGTTGGGATATAAGTCAAACAGCATGTGATGCGGCAACGGCTAACGCTTCAAGTCAATCGTGGATTGCTAACAAGGCAACGAGTACATCGCTCCTCCGCCGCAATACTTTGATTTCCTTCCGGCAAGTCGATGTTTTTGAACCACCGGAAGTTCAATTTGATTTCGTCTACTGCTGTCTTTTCTTGCATCATTTCAGTGAATCGCAAGCCGTTGAAGTGTTGCAAAACATGACGCGTCTTGCAAAAGTGGCCGTGATCGTTGATGACCTTTTGCGTACCAATTTGGGTTTGCTTTTAGCCAAGCTTGGTTGTTACGGGCTTTCTCGTTCTCCGGTTGTTCACTTCGATGGCCCTCAATCCGTTCGTGCCGCATTTAGCGAAAAAGAGGTGAGGCAACTCGCGGTTCAAGCTCACCTGGACGGTGTGGTAGTCAAGCGGCATTGGCCCCAGCGATACCTTTTGAGTTGGGAAACCGAAGAATGAACCTATTCACCACTCAAGCTTTTCAGTTATCGAGAGAAGGGCATTTAGAAGCTCTGGAAAGCTCTGAATGGGACATTGTGATACTCGGAGCGGGCGTTGCAGGAGCAGCGGCCGCGATCTTAGCGGCACGAAGCGGCTTCCGAACGTTGCTGGTCGATGCGAAGTCTTTTCCGCGAGAGAAAGTTTGCGGCGGTTGTTTGAATCGGCGTGCGCAAGCGTCTTTGGAACGACTTGGTGTGCTTAAGCAATTGCATCAAGCTGGCGCGATTCCAATCACTTCGCTTCACTTAAAGATTGATAAGACATCTGTCGTGTGGAACATCCCAACACTTTTGAGTGTGCGGAGGTCGACGCTCGACACGGAACTCGTACGAACCGCTATCGATTCGGGAACATTTTTCCTGGATGGCGTAAGTGGTTTAGTTGTCCCAAGAGCTGACTCGAACCCGCCCCATGAACGCTGTCGTCAGGTCGTGTTACAGAATATGTCGGAACCAAAGGGACGTCGCATCAATCTTCATGCGCAGTGTGTTTTGGTCGCAGATGGTTTGACACGTTCGAGTCTTCGATTGGAAAGCGGATGGACTTCTACGGTTCAGCCCAGTTCGCGAATTGGTGTGCAGCGTATGGTTCCAGCGAGCCAATTCCGGCCAGAAGGTTTACGCGGCTCGTTCCCGGCTAACCAGTTACAAATGATTGTCAGCAAGGACGGTTATGTAGGCTTGTCTCATACTGATGGCGAGTTCGTTGACGTCGCGGGTGCGATCGATCCGAAAGCGATTTCGAGTAATGGAGGTATTGCTAAAACTATTTGCCGTATAATCGGGGACTGCAAAGATGGCCCGCTATTTGCTGAGAAAATGGGTGTCGAGATGAAATCTTTGCAAGCAGATGCTTCAGAAGATTGGCTAGCAACTCCAGCACTTACTCGTAGCTCGAAACGCGTAGCATCCGATCGCGTCTTTCTACTTGGTGACTCCATTGGTTACATTGAACCGTTCACCGGCGAAGGAATGTCGTGGGCTCTTGCAAGTGCCGAGGCGGTAATGCCGCTTGTAAGCCGAGCTATCAGTAGCCCTTGGCATGAGGGGCTTTCGCAGGAATGGACGACGTGGGTGGATTCGCAACGTCGTCAAAAGCAAAAAACTTGTTGGTGGATATCGCGACAACTTCGTCGCCTGTCCGTAGCTGCCTGGACGCTGCGTCTATGCAATTCGATCTACCCTATCCGAGCAGCACTTATCAAGAAAGTAACTTCATGACTCTCGCTTCTACTTCCGTCGAACGGGTTACAGATACTCGTACCAGTACCGCTCGAATACTCGGTTTAGGAACCGCATCACCAGCATATTCCATCATGCAAAGTGATGCTGCAAAGATCGCTCAAGATTTGAACATTACCGAGCGATGGCATCAAGCGCTTCCTGCTCTGTATCGCAAATCCGGAGTTAATCGCCGGGGAAGCGTATTACTCAAGGGTGACTGCGAAACTGAACTACCACGCCAAACATTCTATCGGCCTTCCTCTGCGAGTCATCCAAGTGGCCCAACGACTGCCCAGCGGATGGAGATCTTT
>JAIYDQ010000358.1 GCA_027487375.1 Planctomycetaceae bacterium | reverse complement strand
GCGAACTACTTAACGAACGCAGGCTTGCACAGCAGGATGAAAGGAACATTTTTCCTTATCTTCTGGCGCTAGCTTAATGGCACTCACTTTAGACATGCGGTTTAAAAACAATACCGAATACCGAACAAGGAATGTCGAATAACGAAGTGTCATATGATTTCTTTCGAAATTCGACATTCCTTGTTCGATATTCATTATTCTTAAGCCACTGAAGTGAGAACCATTTAACGCTAATCACGGGTTGAAATCTAGCGTATTGTGGCAAAGTCGAAACCCGTCACTAACGCCATCGGCTGAGGCTCTATCGGGTCTTGCTCGCCGGAGCGTTGTTGTAGACTAGGCTGCGGGATTTTGAAAGTCGTCTAGAATTGTCTCAGTGACCGCAACCAATTGTTCGACTCGGAAAGGCTTAAAAAGAATGCCCTTCGGATGCAGCCCAGCTTGCCTAGCTTTCACAATCGAATGTCCTGGGTCATAACCGTAGCCGGTCATTAGAACCATTGGTACCCGTGGCAAGATATTCTGAAGTCGCAACATCAATTGATAACCTGAATAGTCAGGAAGTTTGATGTCAGCGATGATCACGTCATATTTATCTTCCTGGGCACTGTTGCGAACCATCAAAACGGCTTCATCGCCTTCATGAGCCGTCTCTACAATGCAGCCGTATCGTTCAAACAGTGCGTGGGCATCGTTGCGAACTTGCACATCGGCATCGACAACCAAGATACGACGCCCGCGGAACTTTTGATGCTGTGCGGAATTGCAACCAAGCGGTATTGCTTCGGTCGGCCCTAGAGTTTGCCCGATCGAATGAATTGATCGTTTGATCTCGCGAGCTTTTCGAAGGATACCTTGCAATCGGTTGACGACATCAGGGTCGTGACCGATGTACTTTTCCATTACGTTCACTGTGTCGAGCAGAATATCATCAATCGGGAGTGCGACCGCTGCGTGGATTGCTTCGCAGCTTTGCTGTGCCGCATTGGTTTGTTGTGCAACCAAAAGCTCGAGAGTGTTCAAAGCTACTGCAATATCGCGGGCAAAAATTTCGAGGAACTGCTGATCGCTTTCGTTAAAAGCACCCACCCGAGGGCTTTCCACATTGATCGTCCCGATCAAGCTGTCGTGTAGCATAATCGGAACAGTAAGCGAACTTCGAGCGCCTTTGAAAGCTTCCAAGTACAGCGGATCATTCGCCGTGTCGTGACACAAATAGCTTTTGCCGCTCGCAGCAACATAACCCGTCACGCCATTACCGAGAGGGCTTGCCATCAATCGCCGGTCAGAGGCCGCTTGATCGATTCCAACCGAAAGAAGCGGAATCAGATTCCCGGTGGCTTGCGAGAGAAGCCGAATCTCGATGACTTCGATGTCCATGAGGTCTTGCGTGTAGTGCCGAATATTGTCTTTAAGCAACTCGATCCGTTGCTCGACATCCATCGCGAAGATTTCATCTGGCTTCAAGTCTGTCAGTCGATTTCCAGCTTGATGGATCGCAGCGATCTTTTGCTGTTGAAGAATCTCTTCCGTGACGTCGGTCACCGTGACGACCAAGCGACTGGATGCAATTTCGTCAGCCAGCTTCGAGGCATGGACTTGAAAATACTTTCCACTGCCAACCTGGATGGTTCCACTGCGGGGTATGTTCGTTTGGAGTGCAGTATTAAGTGGACAAGCATCGGCACCAATATAATCAGGATTGCCGATAGCTGAGTAGAAGTTCGATCCAACGAGAGTTGCATCAGGAAACCACCTGCGGAGACAGCCATTAGCCCACTGGATGGTCAAGTCAGAGCTTACCAACGCCACTCCGTTCGGAAGGCAATGCAGAACGCTTTCGCTTTCAGTTCCCAATTCGCTAAAGTCGGTCACAATTCCAATTCCTCACCTGAGTATGATCTGTGATCAAAAACTATACGAACGTATCGACCTAACATCAACACATTATCTATGCGGTATTTCGGATCTTCGAGCAATCCAGAGCGATTTTGGAGTGTTTGTAACTTCTCGAAAATTCCGACAGGGCACTCCTTGTTCACTCGACTCGCGACTTAAATGCACTTGGCCCTCCATTCCAAGCCGCTAACGTCGCTTGGATTTCCCGAATTTTGTTTTGTCTCAGTTTGACACGATTCGAAAGCGAACGAACGGCGATGCGAAGTCGAGCGATTAAAAATTGACGCTCATTTTTTCAAATAATTTCTGAATTTTTCCGCTTCCCGTTACAGGCCCCGGCTGGCTTCCGCGATTTTCCCGCTACAGCCCATCCGATCGGCTCGATCGACTCAATAAGGGGCACCGATTGGGGTAAATGCGAAAAATAGGTAAATTGCGTTAATATCCTCTTTCGCCGGATGTTTTGGTAGGTAGACTCTACTCTCGCGTGTTTCCGAAGTGTTCTCGGGGCACGAAGGGAAGGGGCTTATAGTTCGACGTGACTGAACGATATCCTTGCTTCCCAAGTAGTTTTTCAAAGTTATCCCTCCGCATTGACAGTCAAAGAATTTGGTGTCGGTAGGTATTGAGATAGCTAAGTACTGTTTTTGTGGCCGTGTGGCCGATCTATTCCTTGAGGAGACTGCAATGAAGTTACGTCCGTTTTTCTTTCTTGGGCTGGCAGCAATCGCTTCCCCGGTCAGCCAAGTATCGGCTGACTGTGGTTGTGCATCCGCCAGTTCAGCTACTCCAGTAGCTACATCCGCCTGTGGTGGTGGTTGTGAAGCTGCTGCACCTGCGAGCGAAGGTTCCGCTTGCGCACCTGCCGTTACCTACGTTGAAAAGACCGTTATGGTTCCAACGCAAGTGACCGAGATGAAGACCGTTACCAAGACTCTTTCCAAGATGGAAGAGAAGACTCGCACCTACACAGTTTCGAAGCAAGTGCCTCGAACTGAAACCAAGACTCGCGAAGTCACCGTTCAAGTTCCAACGACTCAGACCAAGACCGAAACTTACCAAGTTACGGTTCCTGTAACAAAGACTGAAGTTCAAACCTACCAAGTCAGCGTTCCAAAGACCATCGTTGAAGAAGTTCCTTACACTGTGAACGTTTGCGTTTACGATGACAAGGAAGAAACCTACACCGTTCAAGTTCCTTCGACTGTTCAAGAAACCCAAACCTACACGGTTCAAGTTCCTACAACTGTTGTTGAACAAGTTCCTTACACCGTTCAAGTTCCTGTCTACACAGACGAAGTAGTTAGCTACACCGTCAACGTATGCAAGACTGTTCAAGAACAAGTTCCATACACAGTTCAAGTTCCTGTCTACGGCACCAAGGAAGTTCCTTACACCGTACAAGTTCCTGTCTACACAGACGAAGTCGTCAACTACACCGTCAAGGTTCCTTACACCGAACAGCGAACCGGCACCAAGACTGTTTGCCGACGCGTTCCTGTAACGACCATGAAGAGCGTTTGCAAAGACATGGGAAGCTACCAAACTGTGATGGAAGAAGTTCCAGTTGCTAGCGGATGCGGCGTTGCTGCTTCGGCTGGTTGCGGTTGTGCAGCTCCTGCTGCTCCTGCTTGTGGATGTGCAGAAGCAGCTCCTGCTTGTGCTCCAGCACCAGCGACCAAGACTGTTTGCAAGAAGGTTTGGGTTCCTAACATTGTGACTGAAGAAGTCCCTGTTACGACCTACACCACCGAACAAGTTCAAGAACCTTACACCTACACTGTAAGCCTCTGCAAAGACGAAGTTCGAAGCAAGACTGTTAAGAAGTGCAGCTACGTCACCGAGCAAAAGATGCGAACGGTTAAGACCTGCAGCATGAGCACCGAACAACGAATGCGTACTGTCAACAAGACCGTTATGGTTCCTGAGACTCGTACCAAGACTGTTAAGAAGTGCAGCTACGTCACCGAAACCAAGACTCGTCCAGTTTCGAAGTGCGTAATGAACACCGAAACCAAGACGCGTACGGTCAATAAGACTGTCTACACTCCAGAAACCAAGACACGAACTGTCAAGGTTCCTCGAATGGTTCAAGAAACCAAGACTCGCAAGGTTTCGAAGTGCGTCAACGAATTGGTTACCAAGGAACGTACTGTCAACAAGACAGAATGCGTCACCGAAACCAAGACTCGTGACGTCACCGTCACCGTTATGGTTCCACAAACCAAGACCGAGACTTACAACGTCACTGTCATGGACACTGTCAACGAAGAAAAGACTGAAACCTACAAGGTCTGTGTTCCTTACACAGTAACCGAAGAAGTTCCAGTTACCGTCTGCAAGATGGTTCCTTCGACTGTACAAGTTCCTGTAGCAGCTCCAGCAGCTAGCTGCGGTGGTTGCTCGGCTCCAGCCGAAGCTGCTCCAGCTTGCGGTGGTTGTGCAGCTCCAGCAGCTTCCAGCTGCGGATGCGGTTCGTAATTTGAATTGACTGACACCGGTCCTTCGGATCGTGTGTGAGTAAAAAAGCATAAAACGGCCAGGAAGCGATTCCTGGCCGTTTTCGTTTCCGTAGGATGGGACCGAAGTCCCGTCCAATCAACCATCCGTTGAAGAGTGCGTCGCGATTAG
>JAIYDQ010000352.1 GCA_027487375.1 Planctomycetaceae bacterium | reverse complement strand
GCTTGCGACGCTGCAGACCCAATGCAAGTAAGGCAACTGCTGGCCATGATTGCTAGTGAGATGCCCCCGTTGAAGGGTGTTATTCACTCGGCTGCAGCGATCATCGATCAGCCAATTACGGAGATCAATCTCAATGATCTCTCCACCGTCATGCGAAACAAGGCGACCGGCGCTTGGGTATTGCATGAAGAGACACGGGGACTTCCGCTCGATCACTTCATTCTCTATTCGTCGGCAGCCAATCTGGTCGGCAACAGTCGCCAGTCAATCTATAGTGCAGCCAACGGATTCCTCAATGGACTCGCCCACATGCGACGGCAAGCAGGGCTGCCTGGGACGAGCATCAATTGGGGGGCCATCTCCGACGTAGGCATTGTTGCGAGAGACGAAAAGCTTGAGCAATTTCTTCGGTACGTCGGACTTCGTGGGATGGAATCCTCCGAAGCACTCTCTTTATTGAAGATCTGTTTGTCGCGTGACATCGTCCAGTTCGGAGCAACGATCATCCAATCCTGGGCCAACTGGGGACGCTTTGAGATTCGTGCGGGGCAATCACCGCGCTATCAAAAGTTGATCGCATCCGATGCCTCGGGCGGAGACACTGAAGCTCGCAGTGCATTGATTGCGGAGTTGTCGGAATTGGAGCCGGACGAGCAACTCGAGGTATTGGTGATTCTCATCACCGATGTTCTTGCCACGATCCTAAAAACCGACGCCTCTCAAGTCCCCAGATCGAAACCGATCAATGAACTCGGTGTGGACTCTCTGATGGCAACGGAAATCCAACTGGCCCTAGAAACCAAGCTTGGGCTGAAAGTCGCAGTGCTGGAGATCTTAGGTGATTCGACCATTCAATCGCTCGCCAAGAGTTCTTACGCTTCGTTGGGACTTGCTGGCGTCGCAACTGTCGCCAGCTAAATCCAGTGTTTCTTGAGCACGTCTCAAGAAGCTATTTCTTTCTCGTATTCCCCGTTCTAGATCAGCATCATCATGAGTTTCAAATCAAGCATTGAAAGATTGCGTAGTAACTTACTAGCAAACAAAGACGAAGCGACTGCTACAACAGGACAGGCACCCGTTGCAAGTGAACCCTCCCAAGCGAATGTGACACCAGCCTGTTACCAATTCGAATTGTTTCCCGAGTACAAAGAGTACACGACCATGAAGTGGTACTACGAGAAACAAAAGTTCCCGCAGAACCTCTTCCAACCCCACGTCGGTGGCTCGGACGCTACGGTCATGATCCATGATCGCCAGTACATCAACTACTCAACCTATAACTACTTGGCGTTGGGGTTTGACGATCGAGTAAAACAAGCTGCCATGAAAGCAGTTGCCGACTTCGGTGTAGGAACTGGTTCAGGGCGATCGATTACTGGCGAAATCGACATTCACAGTACCTTTGAAAAAGAAATCTGCGACGTGCTCGGTACGGAAGACGCGGTTCTTTCTGTCGGTGGATACAGCACGAATGCATTTACCATCGGCTATTTGTGTCGCAATCAAGATTTGATCCTTTACGACGAGCTGATCCACAACTCGGCGTTGATTGGGTGCAAAATCACTGGTGCTAGACGAATTGCATTCCCACACAACGACTACGATGCGTTAGAGCAGTTGCTTAAGACTCATAGAGGAAACTTTGAACGAGTTTTCATTCTTGTGGAGGGAGTGTATAGCATGGACGGTGACATTCCCGACATTCCACGCTTCATCGAAATCAAGAAGAAGCATCAAGCGTTGCTGATGGTGGACGAAGCTCACTCTCTTGGTGTCATTGGCAAGCGAGGCATGGGGGTAACAGATTACTTCAATATCTCGGGAAGCGAGATTGATATCTTGTTCGGATCGCTGAGCAAATCGTTCGGAACGTGCGGTGGATTTGTCGCTGGTTCGAAGCCATTGGTTGCAATGTTGAAGTATTACGCTCCAGGCGTTTTGCTCTATGGAGCTTCCCCAACACCGGCGAACGCAGCAGCCGCACTCGAAGCCCTTCGAGTCATGTTGGCCGAACCGGAACGAGCACTTCGGCTTCAAGAGAATGCGGCTTACTTTATCGAAAAAGCGCAAGCTTCTGGACTGGATACGTACAACAGCCGCAACTCGGGCGTTGTACCGATCATGATGCGAGATTCGGAATTAGCACTTTGGATGTCAGTCCATCTTTTCGAGGATGGCATCTGCACCTATCCGATGATGTATCCGATTGTACCTCGCAACAAATGCCGATTGCGTTTCTTTATCAATACCAATCACACCCGTGAACAAATCGATCACACGATTGACGTGATCAACGGTCGCTTGAAGAAAGCACCGAAATCTAAAGGGATTTTCTAGACGAAGCATTGTCGTCCAGAAAGAAGATATGCGATCCGCAGCAGCAACGGTTCGTTCCTGTGATGATGCGCGGATTAGTGGACTGTCTGCGGATCGCATTTTTTATCGAACAAGGGAATATACGACACAGTCAAGTCGTTGATAGGAAAATGGGATGAAACACATATTTTTTCATAGATACGGAGCACCGTCTCTGGTCGCGCAATGCGAAGAAACCGCAAAGCCAACCGATCCGTCGGCGTGGGAGGTGATCGTGCAAGTCGAGGCGTTCCCGATCAATCCAGCCGACTCCGCGATGATCTTAGGACAGTACGG
>JAIYDQ010000180.1 GCA_027487375.1 Planctomycetaceae bacterium | reverse complement strand
TGTCGTTGGAAAACCGATCGCTTACGACCAGTTAAACTCGATGGCTGATAACGAATTGAAGGTTTGTTTGAAGCATCAACTGGATCAGTGTAAGTCCCAAGCAGATTTTTTGACTTCCAGCGGCCGCGGAATTTATGCGGCTGATTGAAACATCCTCTGGAATCTAATTGGACAGCCCTAGGATGAGCACGATAGTCGATCGCAACCGCTTTGGAGTACAGCCTTTAGGGGCCCAGTACCTTGGATTTGCCAAAAGAGGCTAAATGAACTCCATCCCAAACCTGGCGATGTCCAACTAGACTCCAATCCTAGAAGAAAGCTCTTGAAGCAACGTCTCGGTGGGATGCTTGAAGCTCGGCTCGCAGCCACAATCCTACGTGTTGAAAATTGGAGCCTTGGCCCACCAATAGCTATGAATCGGTCAACTTCTATTATCCTCAAAAGCTGAAAGTCATTTTGATTCTCGTTTTTGCTCATGGTATCCACCGTCAAGCTTCCTGTGATGGAGATAAGCCACGATTGCGTTTATTCAAACACACTCTACGAGGCGTCACAGATTAACAGACCGTTAAATCCGAAACGAGTAATGCGTCGGACCAAATCAAAATCAAATGTTTTGCTGAAATCTCGCTGAGCTTTAGATGAGCGAAGAACTCATGAGCTTTCATCTGAATAGTTCGACTGCTACCCGAGATAGCGATTGATTGGTCTGTAGTGACTATTCATGTCCAAATCGGAACTTCAACGACTTCGATCGAGTTGTCGATAGATTCGTCGCAGCACTCTCGTCTCAGCAACCGGTAGGTTTCTGGCTTGAGCCGCGAATTGTTCGATAACCATGATTTGCACTCGTAGTGAAGGCTTTCCATTGAATCACGATTTATCCAGAATTCGTCAATTGGTCGAAGAACAGCTTTGTTCAGAAAATTGTTTGCTTCCAGAGTCGTTTCCGATCACGGAGCGCATCCTCTACAAACAAGGAGCACCGTGCGGAGTGTTTTTCTGTCTTCACGGACCAAGAAGCGTTCGGTTGACGGCAGTCTTCGATATCGATTCCAATCGAATTCTGTTTTACAACTCACAGGGAAAACGTACTTCTAGCTTAGCAGCTACGTTCCCAATGAACCACCAAGCATCGTTTGCTGCCTGACGAATGTCGAAAACTTAGACGGTTCGAAGCTCATCAAGTGTCCACACCCGGCGTTCCCAGTCGTCTTAGACGGAACGCAAACAAAAAAGTAACACCTAATCTCTTCGAATGTCGATGTCTAACTACAGTTTTTTAATCTCTTGACCTCCCAATCGCCCAACGATCTTAACTATCATGCTTATTCTCTCTCGACGCGAATCCGAATGCATTCATCTCGGTGACGATATCGTTCTTACGATTGTCCGCGTGTCGGGAGAGAAGGTTAGGATAGGTGTCGAAGCACCACCCCACGTCAAAATCCTGCGGAACGAACTGGAGTTAAGCAAGTCCAGCCAAGCACTATCCGAGTCAGAGGTTTCAGAAGTCACCGATTCGGCAAAGATCGCCGCACAAATGGACGTGCCTACCACACAAGATCCACCCGGACAAGCTCCCTCAGAAGCCGCCCAAGTGCAAACTCCAACCCCTGCGGTCCGCAAAGTGCCAATCCAAGTCAAACGTGCAGCTTAGCCTTCGGATAGCTCTAGCTCTTTCTTCGTACAACTTGAATCGAAGTAGTTGAATTCCTGAAAAATCTGACTTCTGTGACATCACCCTCAAGAGCTGACGGCTTCGGACATCTTACAACAGCTACTAAGACTAGGTATCAGCGTTTACTATCTTTCAACGGTACGAATGGCTTTCTGAAATGTGAAAAGCCTTGTCGTTAGCTAATCCCTGGTTGGCCTCCTGCTAAGTTACCAAGCCTTTCGTGACCAGCATAAAGACATCTTCCAAGGTTGGATCTTTGTCATGAAAGGATTTCATTTTGACACCAGCGGTAACCAACTGATTCATCAACTGCGAAAGCCCTTCGTCATCGGTATCAATCTCGGCTGTCGCTCGCGATCCATCGATGTCGATACCTCGAAGGTTAGGTGAGCTTCTGAGAATGGAGATGCCAATATCTTGATTTGCAAGGAATCGGACTTCAACGATTCGATTACGTCGGATCTTTCGGTAGACAGAATCGATAGGACCATGCATCAATAACTGCCCTCGCTCGATCACACCGATCGACGTGCAGCAATCAGCAAGCTCAGAGAGAATGTGACTGCTGATCAAAATTGTCTTGCCCATTCGCCGGAGCTCTCGAAGCAATGCTTTCACTTCGATTCTCGCTCGAGGGTCGAGCCCGCTCGTAGGTTCATCTAAGATCAATACAGGAGGATCGTGGACTAAGGTTTTCGCGAGACACAGGCGCTGCTTCATACCGCGAGAAAGTCCGTTAACGTAATCGTCTCGCTTATGCGTAAGGTCAAGTAGTTCTAGAACGTCTCCAATGACCGCTTTCCTTTGCGAGCGTCCTATCTGATAAGCGACCGCAAAAAAGTCGAGAAACTCCCACACTTTCATTCCGTCATAGACTCCGAAATCATCTGGCATGTATCCGATGCTTCTTCGCACATCCATTGGCTGGCGATTGACGCTAAAGCCGTTAACGGTCCCGTCACCGCGAGTCGGCTTTAGAAGCGTTGCAAGAAAGCGAATGGAAGTGCTTTTCCCAGCACCGTTGGGGCCAATAAAGCCAAACATTTCTCCAGCCGCGATCTTCATGGAGATATTTCCGACCGCGGTAAAGTCACCGTAATCTTTACCAAACTCGGTTAACTCAATCATCCAACAACCGATTCAAAAAGAAGAAAGAACCCAAGACGTACCACATCTTATCACGATTTTGTTACGGTATCGTACTCATTCCGCTATAGCGTTTCACCAACGCCTGATACATTCCTGGCTGCTGTACCAGCTTTTCATGCGTACCCCGCTGCACAATCTTACCGTGATCGATGACCAAAACTTCATCTACGTTCTTAATTGTACTTAGTCGATGCGCGACGATGAAACAGGTCCGACCAGAAAGCAGCCGCTGGAGTGATCGCTGAATTCTCACTTCCGTCATCGTATCAATCGCACTCGTTGCCTCGTCGAGGATAAGAACCCTTGGATTTGCAAGCAAGGCCCGAGCAAAGCATATCAGCTGACGCTGCCCCAGTGATAACTTCGAACCACGCCCACCTACTTTCGTGTCCAGGCCATGAGGCAATCCTTCCACCAAATCACGACACTCCATCGATTCTAATGCTGCGTAAATCTGCTCGTCCGTAAAAGGAGCACTGTATATACCGCTGGCGATTTGCAAATTGTCACGGACAGTCCCCGTAAACAAATAGTTTTGCTGAAGAACCATCGCGACTTGGCTTGCAATCGATTCACTCGTAACGCCTCGCGTGTCGACGCCGTCGAGCAAGATTCGGCCATGAGTAGGAAGGTAAAAACGCGCGAGCAAGCTCAGGATCGTCGACTTGCCACTTCCGGTTGGCCCAACGAGTGCTACTCGCTGACCAGGAGAAACGTCAAACGAAACATCATGGAGAACGACCGTGCCCGAGTCATACGCGAAGGTGACATTTTCGACGGTCAATCGTCCTTGCAACCGCGGTAACGAAACCGCGCTTTCGATGTCGCTCCACTGTGGCTTCTGGTCGAGAATCCCAAACACACGCTCGGCTCCAGCCATCGCAGCCAATGCTTGGTTGTATTGTGTCCCCAAGATTTGTACCGGTGTAAAGAAGAGACCGGTAAGAAACATGAACTGAATCAGATCGCCTATCGACGCCAAACTATCAGGCGACACGACACGCCAACCACCAACAGCAATGATCGCGGCCGTGACGGCTGCACTATTCAACTCCAGTAGAGGATTAAAGATCCCCCAAGCCCACGTTGCCTTCATGTTGTAGTCAGCATGACTGACCACCAACTCTGAAAACAACTCAGCGTTCTTCTCGCTTCTTGAGAATCCCTGAGTCACTCGAATTCCTGCAACGCTCTCGGCAAGCGTTGAAGTGACTCGCGAAAAGCTCTCTTGAATCTCTCGATAAGCCTGAGTGAGCCGCGACTGAAACAACCGATTCAGTCCCCAAAGTACTGGAGCCATCGCGAAGACGATCGCAAACAAAACTGGATCGAACCATAACATTAATAAAGCCGTAAACAACATCTGCCCAAGCCCGACCATCGAAACAAAAAGAACGTCTTGGACACCAATGCGCACAGCATCACAATCGCCGTTGATTCGTGAAATGATTCGTCCCACCTTCGTCTTGTGGTAGAAACTCATCGGCATCGACTGCAAGTGTGTGAACACAGCGCGACGCAGATCGTTCACAACCGCCTCGCCGATCTCGAGAGTGAGCCGCTGACGAAAGTGAAGTGTGATTTGCATGACAGCAGACAGAGCGAGCACGCCTAACGCGGCCCACACGATCGAACTGGTCGACTGATGCTGCGCAATCGGGCCGTTGATTGTGGCCGCTACCGCCCAGACAAACGCAGGTTGCTGCAAAGATCGCAAAAGCACGACCACGAACAACCAGTTGCGTTTTACGCGATAGGGACGCATCAGCCCAAGAATTCGACTAATGAGAACTCGGTCCAGCGAACGATGGGAAGCGTCCTGATCTGGGTCCCGCTGGAGGCGAACCAGTCCTCCTTCCAATGCTGCCGAAGTACCTTTTGATTGCATCGCCGAATTCTAGTCGATAATCGGAAATCCGATAACGGGAGTCCCCTGAACTCCCTCGTAAACTCGCTAAACTCTTGCGATATCTCCCTTTGCAATCTGTCGCCTAAAATCTTAGCAAAGCCCATATACGGCATGCTGATGCTTATAGTCCGGAAGCATTTGTCGCATCTTCGCGGCGATCGCACCAAGCTTTACTTTCGATCGTATTCGTACTTCTGCTGGATAGATCGATTCCAATGGCTTCGGCTTCGGAATCCAAGTCCGCGTGTGAAAAGACTGGGATTGCAAACAGAAAAACTCAGTCACGTAGTAGCAATTAGAGACGAAAGTACAATTCTTCGACAAATAAATCGTGAGTCAAAATAGATCTACCCGCACACAAATCCAAACTTCAAATTACAGTTAAAGAGAACAGACCTACGATGTTTCGCCTTATCGTGCATCTGCCTTCGTACACGAGTTAAAGAACTCCATTCGACAGCTTCCTTACTTTCGCCAACGAGTTTCAAAAGTTTTGCGAATTCTAGTTTGAGTGAATTCAAAATGCCTTACCAGTCATACATACACACGTCAAATTCCAGATTGCTTTTGCTCGCGATACTGAGTTACCTAGTAACGCTACAGGCATCCCCGGCCCGCGAAGCAGACTCATCCCTCACACTTGGCCGATTGTCAGCCAAATACGAATCGGGCGGACGAGGCCCGGAAATGGTTTCGACGGGAAAGGGAGATCCGGGTGGGGTTTCCTACGGAACCTATCAACTTGCCTCTGCTCTCGGAAACGCAGACCGCTTTGTTCAAAAGCACTTTGCATCGACCTTTAAAGGACTCAAAGGTGGAACGCCTGAGTTCACGGAAGTATGGAAAAAAACAGTAGCCAAAAACCCTAAAGCATTCCATCGTAAAGAACATCAATACATCAAAGAAACACACTACGATCCGCAAGTGAAACTGATCGAAAGAGAACTCGGCATCGATCTTGACAAAAGGTCCGCTGCGCTTCGTGATGTTGTTTGGTCCTGTGCAGTCCACCACGGCCCAAACTCGAAGCTGATTCTAAACGCCGCAAAAAACCTACCACCGACAGTCGATGTTAAATCACCCAAGTCCGATGCCGAATTCATCAAAGCAATCTATGCCGAACGCGGTCGAATGGATAACCAAGGTAAGCTCGTCTACTTCCAACGAGTAGCCGACTCACTGAAACCATCCCTTACAAATCGATTTCGAAATGAACTCGCAGATGCATTGCGAATGCTTCAAGCCGAGTGAATAGACGTTTATTCGACTTCTACGTCGACGGGTCTTCTCTGAGCATCTACTCGATTTTCCAACTGTTCCTAGAGAAAAACAGCCACTCAGGTCCAAAGAGCAAATTGACTCGGTAGGTTAGCTGGACAGTGCCAGGTTGAGCACGATAACCGATCGCACCCGTGTTGTAGTTGCAGTACAGCCTTTAGACGCCGAGTACCTTGAGTTTGCAAAAAGCGGCTAAAGCCTGAACTCCAGCGCAAACCTGGCGCTTTCCAATGAGAATCCTCGGCAAATGCCTCGCAAACGGTAGGCGAGGAATGCTGGATTGCTTATGTACACCCCTATTGGAAATGAACATCCCCTGGAATTCTAAGCCTCAAGAGCAAGACAATCTTTGCGTGAACTTTATCAAACGTTCACGAAGCGTAAACATATATCTATAAAATCCCTACTCCCATAGTGAAGGATCAGTCACGGCTATCTCTCAAAGATGGGAATTTACTCTTGAACTGCACTTGGACCGACGCAAGAAGTGTCTTCCTCAGTGATCTGCACCTCGGTTGGAGATTCTCCGATACGAGTCTTCTTGGAAGCTTTCTTGAAAAGACCCAACCCGATTTTTTGTATCTGGTTGGAGACACCTTTGAATGGATCTATCGACCAGAATCATCGAAGCAGCAATCTGTTCATCGATTCCTCGATGATTTGAGCTCGCTTCATGACAAGGGAACGGAGGTCTTTCTACTACCAGGCAATCACGACGAATTACTAGCGGATCGATTCCACAACTCAGGATGGACAATCGCTCCTTATGCACTACACGAAACGCTTTCGGGAAAACGATTCCTAGTCGCTCACGGCGATGTTTTCGACCTTCAACTCGGACGCAATTCGTGCTCTTGGAAGCGATTTGGTGGATGGCTGTATCCGAAGCTTGTTCGCTGGGGAAACTGGCTCGATCGAGTCGGCTTTCAGCCTCGAGGAGAACAGTCGCATTGGTGTACGCATTGGAAGTTGCAAAGCGAGCGAGCAAGGAATCATATCGCAAATTTCGAGTCGTTCATGGTGGAGTTAGCGAGCGCCCACGGATGCGATGGCGTTGTATGTGGACACATTC
Organism: Planctomycetaceae bacterium; assembly: GCA_027487375.1. Taxonomy (GTDB): domain Bacteria; phylum Planctomycetota; class Planctomycetia; order Pirellulales; family Pirellulaceae; genus JAIYDQ01. The sequence goes on along the minus strand of JAIYDQ010000180.1, from coordinate 15,957 downwards.
ACTTACCTACGGAAAAAGAAATCGGATCGCATTCCTATTTCAATTGTGGAGATTGGATTGAACATCGCTCGTTTGTGTACGAGTGCTCTCATGGGGCTCTGAATCTCATCCACAATGCCTCGAAAAGTCTACATAAACAGCAATCGAATTGCTTGAGCAATTTTTCTTACACGAAGGATTGGAATGTGGCGGTTTAAGTTCTACCTCGTTTAAACGGAGTTATTACAATGTCGACCATCATCTACAGCATGTGCGGCGAAGGACGCGGGCATGCTACACGCGTGCAAACGATCGTGGAAACAATGCTTCCAAGGCATCGTTTCATTCTTCTTGCAGCCCGTGACGCCTATCATCAGCTCTACGAGCGCTATCAAGATAGTCCATTGGTTAGCGTGCGAAGATTGCCAGGACTGTTCTTTTCTTACAACGGATTGAAAGTCGATTACGCGAAATCCTGCATCGCTTCTGTACCTTACCTTTGGCGACTTTCGGCGATGGTCCGATATGTTTCGAATATGATTGATCGCGATAAGCCCTCGCTTGCAATCACTGACTTTGAGCCTGTACTTCCTCGAGCAGCGCGTAAACACAAAATCCCTTGCATATCCCTCGATCACCAACACTTTTTGTCCATCAGTGACTTCCGAGGCATGCCGTGGCGATTTCGGTGGCGAGGATTGTTCCTTCGCGGTTCGATTCCCCTGTTCTATCGCAGTCAAGCTGGTGAAGCTGTCAGCTCGTTTCATCACCTGCCCCCGCGATCGGGTACAGAGGGTATTCCGCGAATCGGTGTCCTTTTGCGTCAAAGTGTTTTGGATTTAGCAACCAATACCCCCGCAGCCAAAGGGCATATTCTTGTCTACATACGCAAGCAAGCACCAGATTCACTTTGGAGTACGCTCGCGTCCTCTGGCAGATCGGCGATCGTGTATGGACTGGGCGAACGCCCAACGCGTGGCAACATCCAATTCAAGAGGATTTCCGATGACGAGTTCCTTCTGGATCTAGCAAGCTCTGAATGCCTAATCAGTACCGCTGGAAATCAGCTAGTCGGAGAAGCCTATCATCTCAAAAAGCCTGTCCTAGCAATTCCGGAAGACGGCAACTTCGAACAAGAGCTGAACGGATGGCTTGTGAAAGAATCGGGAGGAGGCTGGAGTACTTCGTTTAGTCAACTTACGCCGCACTTTGTTCAACAGTTTTTGCTTGCCGTACCGGCTCTTCGGCAACGCTTAGAAAACATGTCGGTTTGTGGTAATCAAGACGCAATCGATTTCATCGAACGTTTTCTTCCTGAGCCCGAGATAGCGCATGAGCATCCTTTTCAATCGCCTAATGTCTGGGAGACCGAACCGGTAACACTATGAGCTTACAATCATTGAAGATGCTACCCGTCGCGTTGGGGAGACTGCCTAGTTTTCTTCGCGATTCTATTCGCAACAGGAGTGACGGTTCGCTGCGACCGCGATTGCTTACGTACACCGTCACGTTTCGTTGTAACGCAAAATGCATTATGTGCGATTCATGGAAAATGAATGGCGATGGAGATATGACACTCGACGATATCGCAATGGTGTTCCGCCAAATTGGTCAACTCGATGCAGTTCGACTAACAGGTGGGGAGCCATTCGTAAGAACTGATCTCCCTGCAATTGTTGACCTCGCCGTCCGTCACCTACGGCCTTTGGGTATTCATATTACAACGAATGGATTTTTGACTGATCGAATTCTGAAACTTTGCGAAGAACGATGCAAGCGGATTCCACTGCAATTAATGGTCAGCTTGGACGGCGTTGAAAAGGAACACAACCGCATTCGAGGGAGTAGCATCGCTTGGGCTACAGCTATCGAGACCCTTGAAAGATTGGCTGGCAGGCAAAAAGAACTTAATCTAGACCTTGCGGTGAACCAAACGATCGTCGACTCGTCAGGTTTGGAGCAGTACCGATTGCTTCGCGAAAGACTTCGCCCCCTCGGGATTCGTCACCAAGCAGTGATGGCCTATGACACCAGTGCAACCTACAACCTGCAACGAAATTTGGATGTTGCCCCAAAACAAATCGGCGAGTTCGCAACTCGCGGAAAGTTTACCAATAGCGAACTGGAAGAGCTTTTCTCCGAGATTGAGTCGGACATGAAGAAGCTGCCGTGGTGGGCGCGAGCGGCCAAGAGCTATTACCTAACAGGGATTAAGCAAAGATTGCTGCCCGCCTCCCAACATGGAGAACAAAGCGATGCACCGAAGACCGATTGGACCAACCCGAAATGCGTCGCGTTGCACTCGCACCTTCGAGTCTTTCCCAATGGCGACGTCCCAACATGCCAATTCAATTCCAAGACCATCGGCAATCTTAAACGTCAGACCTTTCAAGAGGTTTGGGCAAGCCAAATAGCTCGAAATCAAAGAAATTGGGTCCGAGAATGTGTGGGCTGCTGGGCGGAATGCGAAGTCATCCCCAACGCGATATATACATTGGACCTGATCAAACCGATCAGAGCCCCAAAAGCCCACACAACCCCGGAGTTGAAGCCCGAACCTGCGCTACTCAGTCAAGTGTCGCCGTAGAGTGCGGATCATCAGAAGTCTAACGACTTCTGCTAAGGCTGGTCATCATCATTTCTGCCAAGGAAAAATCCTAGCTCTTTTTCCTTCTCGCATTCCCTTTGGGTTGCTGTGGAGCTGTCTTCAAGGCGAGTTCCGTCATGCTTGCAGTTTGATTATCCCAGACTTGCTCTAGCTCCTTTACCTTCTCGGGCATGGTCGCAGCGAGATTGTTTTGCTCGGCACGGTCCGATTGGAGATCATATAACTCCCAAGGTTCTCCTTTTGCCGCAACTAGCTTCCAATCGCCCACGCGAATCGCACGGTTGCCTTCATGAAGCCACCACAAACTATCGCGTTCAATCGTTGTGTCTTTAGCGAACGCAGCTACCAAGCTTTTTCCTGGAACGGGAGGAATCGCTTCACTATCTGCAGCACCGGTTTTGTCAGACGCCGATAGTCCCGCTAGCTCCAGGACCGTCGGAACAAAATCGATCACGTGGCTGGGGGTATGACGAAGTTCATTCTTAGCAGAAATCCCTGCGGGCCAGTGAACAACCAATGGTGTACTGATTCCGCCTTCGTGAACCCACGTTTTGTGGCGCCGAAACGGAGTGTTGGCTGTGCTTGAAAAACCGGGCCCCAAGCACAAGTAGGTGGCTGCGCTTCCAGGGGCTGCTGCTGGATCGTGACCACCGCCTCGAACCATGATCTCAGCACTCGCTCCATTGTCGGATGCAAAGCAAATGAGCGTGTTCTCGAACTGCCCCATCGCCTTTAGCTGGGCAATGATCCGACCAATCTCCTGATCCATGCGATCGATCATGGCTGCATGAATGGACATCTTGGTTGCTTGAAATTCCCGTTGTTCCTGTGTCAACTCAACCCATGGTAAGGGACGATTGACTTCGCCTGGACCAAGCTTTTTGATCGCCTCGGGAAAAGCGTAAGGGGGACCCAAATCGCGTTCGAGTAGCGAGAGGCTTGTTTGAGTAATCCCCATTTTCTTTTGACGATCGAATCGAGCTTTGCGAGCTTCGTCCCAACCTGAAAGATACTTACCGCGATACTTTTCAATGTCCTGCGGCAACGCGTGTAAAGGAAAGTGCGGCGCGATGAATGGTATGTAATGAAAGAAGGGTTTTCCCGCGTGGTTCGAAGCATGATCCTTCAAGCAACTGATCGCATGATCTGCGGTTGCGGTCGTAACGTAGTAGCCACTCTCATCCTTGGCTGGTTCGACGGCAACATCATCAATGTAGTTTCCTTTCGCAGTAAAAAAGTTTCCGTCATTCTTGACATGGAGTGACTTATCAAAACCACTTGCAAGTACATTTCCATCAATGTGCCACTTACCACTGTGATAGCTTCGATATCCGGCAGCCTTCAATCGCTGCGGTAAAAGCTTAGCCCAACTTTGACGAGTTCCCTGATTGCCACCCGGGACGCCTGGAAGGGCATCACGATGAATCTGCTGTGCGTAGTAGCCCGAAAGGAGTGCTCCACGCGTCGGCCAACAACGTGCCGTGTTGTAGAACTGCGTGAATCGTAAACCATTGGCCGCAAGAGCATCGAGATGCGGTGTTGCAATCTCGCTTCCATAACATCCAAGATCGGAATACCCCAAGTCATCGGCTAGTATGAAAATGACGTTGGGCTTCTCTCCCGAAAACAATTGGGCAGAAAACCAAGAGGTGCAGCCAAGCAAACACACCGAAAAGAGGAAGGATCTCATGAGCAGCTTTCGATTGGAGGGGAGGAAGCGTGAGTCACGGTTTCTGCGTTACACGTGGCATAGGCTTCCCGCCTGTGGGAATGGTTGCTTCAAAGCTGGAAGCCTATACCACTATACTCTTAATCTTTGTCGCTTCGAAGAACTGAGATGAAAGCTTTTTGAGGAATGTTCACGCTTCCGAATTGCTTCATCTTCGCTTTCCCCTTCTTTTGCTTTTCAAGGAGCTTGTTCTTTCGAGTCACATCACCGCCGTAGAGCTTGGCAGTCACGTCTTTTCGATATGGTTGGATTGTCGAACGAGCGATAATCTCGCCGCCGATGGCACCCTGGATCGGGATCTTGAATTGATGCCGAGGAATCGCTTCCGCAAGCTGTTCACAATAGTGGAGTGCTCGAGTTCGTGACTTTTCGCGATGCACTAAATATGAAAGCGCATCTACTGGTTCTTTGTTGACCAGAATATCTACTTTGACAATGTCAGTCTTTCGGTACTCGATGGGTTCATAGTCAAACGAACCGTAACCACGAGTAATCATCTTTAGCTTGCCATAAAAATCGAACAGGACTTCTCCCAAAGGCATCTCACTGACAACCTCTACACGACCAGCAGAAAGGTAGTTCATTGTCTGACTATCGGAACGATGTTCACGACATAGCTCCATGACCGGCCCGACATATTCTTCGGGTATCAAGATTGATGCTTTGATGTACGGCTCCGTAGTAGATTCAATCGACATCGGATCGGGCCAGTAACTTGGGTTGTCTACATCGATCGTTGTTCCGTCCTTCAGTCCCAGCTTGTACTTAACCGAGGGTGCCGAGATAACCAACCCTAAGTCGAACTCGCGTTCCAATCGCTCTTGGATCACATCCAGATGCAATAACCCAAGAAATCCGCAACGAAAACCAAAGCCAAGAGCCGCCGAACTGTCTTTTTCGAATGTTAGTGCCGCATCATTAATAGCGAGCTTCTCTAAAGCCTTCGTGAGATCTTGATACTCGTCGGTACTCATCGGATAGATCGACGAGAAGACAACTTGCTTTGCTTTCTTGTAGCCTGGGATCGGTTCGGAAGCTTTGCGTTCCAAATGCGTAAGCGTATCACCTATCTCGATATCTTGAACACTCTTCACTCCGGCGACGATGTAGCCAACCTCGCCGACGCTAAGTTGCTTTTTGGGATTTAGTTTTAATTGGTTGTAACCAAGCTCGTCCACTTTGTAATCGCGACCACCGTGCATGAAGTGAATGAGGTCGCCCGTCTTGAGGGTTCCCTCCATCACTCGTACTTGAAGAATAACGCCGCGATATGTGTCGAAGTGAGCATCGAAGACGAGCGCCTTTAAAGGGGCATCAGGGTCACCCTGAGGACACGGCAGCGTCGTAACAATTCCCTCAAGGACATCATCGATACCAACACCCGTCTTCGCAGAAACAGGAATCGCGGCGAATGGATCTAGGCCCAAGTCGGCATCGATTTCTTCGCGAACTTTTTCAACGTCAGCAGCTGGCAAGTCGATCTTGTTGATGACTGGGAGAAGCGTCAAATTGTATTCCAACGCCAGGTAAAGATTAGCGACCGTTTGAGCTTCGACTCCTTGCGATGCATCGACGACGATCAGCGCTCCATCACATGCCATCAGCGACCGACGCACCTCATGAGAAAAATCGACGTGGCCAGGCGTGTCGATCAAATTGAGCAAGTAATCTTGCCCATCTTTGGCTTTGTAGGATAGCGAGATCGAATTGCTTTTGATCGTGATACCACGTTCTCGTTCAATGTCCATCGAGTCAAGGATTTGATCGTGGAACTCCCGCTGACTCACACCACCGCACGCTTGAATCAACCGATCTGCAAGTGTCGATTTGCCGTGATCAATGTGGGCGATGATACAGAAATTGCGAATGTTTTTCATGCGGCGATGTTCAGTCGAAAGAGGTTTCTGGTGCCTTTACTAGCATCAGAATCATAGTACCTGAACAAGAAAAACGACAGTCGTAACGCGACTTTGGAGTGCTGAGGCTTGCCTCAGCTTTTGGGGAGAGCGGCGTTGTTTGATAGAAGACTCCCCCGCGTTAGCAAGAAACCACTTTGATGGGATCTCGCTAGATAAGTCTTAAAGCTCCGACAAAGTCGGAGCACTCCAAAGAAAAAAGCCACCAGACTACCTGATGGCTTTCAATATTTTATCAGATCGGAAATCAATTAGCTCGCCAGCTTACGATTCGCCAACTGACGCCGACGAGCAACAACTCCTATCACGCCAAGACCGACAAGAGCAACCGAGCTCGGCTCAGGAACTGCAGTTACTGTGAGGTTATCGTACAAGGTGAATACGTGACCCGTATCGACACTCGTGAAAGTGTCTGCTAATCCTAGACTTACAAGACCGTCGAGCGTACCGGTATATCCACCCCGATACGTTTCAATTCCGTCGAATGCAAAAGAAATGGTCCCGCTATCTACGGTGACTTCTACCGTTGTCCAAATGTTTGATGGACTTCCCAGTACGGATGGCCCTCCAACCGCGCCAGCAACTTTGCCTGCTGGAAACAAAGTATTCGTGAAAAAGGTTCCCGTGCCACCGTTGGACGCGGCGGTACCTCCATCAGAACCTCGTCCAAGATAGCTTGGATGACTGTTGGCAAGTGTCGTACTTTGTACAACGCCTGGTGCAGCGGGATTATCGGCTGACGAGTTTGCCACGCTCCGAAACCATCGATAGTCTGAACCTGAACCACCGTCACCCGTAAAAGCAATGTACGCACCGGAGCCTGAAACCGGAGTGAAGATGCTATTGAATGTCGTTCCGTTGCCCCCAACACCAACATGTGCGTGCTCCGTCGATGAGGTCAAAACGCCAAATCCCATGAACACGTCAACAGTAAGTTTGTAGTTGCCAGTGACGGCCGTGTTATTAAAAACGGTGTAAGCGTCAACGGCTGCTAACGAGTCATTGGCAGTTAATCGAAGCCCACGTCCTTCGCCTGGGGCGGAACGCGGTGCTAATGGAAGCCCCGCCGCGACATAATCGAATCCAAACTGGACGGTACCGTTGGGTGTGCCATCGTTGACAACGGCGTAACCTGGATCCGTTGCTGCGACTCCCCCCCGCTCAAACGTATCCAAAATCAGATTTGCCGAAGCCATTGAGCTTCCAGTCAGTGCAATGGCAACCGAGGCAAGTATTCGCTTAAGTCTAAACTTCATGATGATATAGATCTCCCAACCCACCAAACTGTTAAAATTTGATTAAACCCCAAGGCCTACCGTAATCGTTGGAATCGGTGTGTCAATCACGAATTTGATGGAATAGGAAGCGAATACGGCTCTTGCGAATAAACCCCAGAAATGGCAATCGCTTTCCTGGGGACTTTGCTCAGAACCGCGAGTTAGGTGTACGGGCAAGCGGTCGTCCGAAAGAGCAGTACAGAAGGCCGAATGTTGCCTTTATGTTGAGGTTGACATCGCGAAAAGCTAGTTTTTACTGGGTTTCACGACACCAAAAGATTCGAAAGAAAAAAATTTCGACATTTCTGCGATTTCTTACTCAACGCGAAAAGGCTAAACCCATTTTGACCTCGAATGACGCGAATCGACGCTAACAAGTACTAGATGCAACAAGTTAAAGGGCCGCCGAAACGCAATGCTCCTCATTCGCTTAGATCCGCGTCATTGGCGCGCACGTCCCTGTTGTTTGAGCAAGATATGATTCTGCACCATTACGTTATGACAATCGCTAGGGAAAGGAGAGTCCGATTTGCTGACTTCTCTTTGTTTTGCCGCGGCAGGAATATATATCGCTCTCGGTTGCAAAAATTCAGTTGTTTCCACGAGCGCGCGGGACATATGGTCCCAAGCTACTTGTCTTGCTTATCGGCTTTCTTGTTGCCATCCACGTAACGAGAGAGCAAGTTGAGATTCGCTATAAAGGTCTCGCTTGTGATGACTCGACTAACTTGTTCTTTCTCTTTGCCTTTGTGGTAACGCAGCTTACCCGATTCCACCCATGCACCACGAGAGTCCAAAGATTGGATGATGCGTCGTACTTCTGCTTCGGAAGGGACTTCTTTCGAGCTACCTTTTCTTATTGCTAGCCGTAGGGCGTCCAACTTTGCTGCATTCATCTGCGAGACTTTTTCGTACTCCTTGCGAAGTTTCGCGAGATCATTTTTAACAATGAAGCCGTAATGAGTTGGAAGATCATTTGACTCGTACGTGAGTTGGTATTCGCGAGTCATATACAAAGGCCGATTCGTTTGTAGTTCGTAGAATCGCGCAAGTTTACCATCGGGTAGCACGGATGATTCAAGATATTCGAGAGCTCGTGGAATAGGCTCTAGATACTTGCGATCTCCCGATTCGATGTACGCGCTAAGCAAAGTTTTGATGACCGACTGCGACTCCAAACCGGAAACGGCAGGTGGCTCAAACTTACGAGCCCATACTGGTTGCATTTCAAAGTTGTACTGTTGGGCCCATGCTGGTTGTGGCTCGGGCATTTGTGCTAACAGCAGAAAATCAGCACCTTTCAGTGCTGCTGCTCGGTAACGGGCAGCTGAGCGGCCTGATGCTCCTGAGCCGATGGCGCTAGCCTCGGGTGCTGTCGGTACCGAAGTCGTTGCGCGTTCACCCGTGGCTAGCGCCATCGGCTCAGTTCTCATCAGCCCAGCCTCAGAGTAATTTTCGGCTGCTTTGAAAAGTGTTTCAATGGTCCGAGCAATATTATTGTCGTTGAGTGTGTAATAAACCCAATAGTCTTCGCCGGGGTGCTTACGCAACCATGTATCAGGATACGAAGCCTTGAGAACCGGATAGGACTCGGGACTGGGGGCTTTGTCGTATGCTTGTGCCCAGCCGCCATTTGGGAATTGATTCTCGAGTATCGAATCCAATGCGAACAATACCGACTCGTGAATCTTCGGATCGCGGAACTCAAGTGCTGCGTCAAGCTTGCTTAGAAAGCGCACGGCTGACTGTGTTTTGTCATCATCAAAGGAAGAATAATTTTTCGACTTCTTCGTGGATGCACTATCAAAACGATACGCCATCTTGGGTCTCAACTCTGGAGAGAAATCGATATGAGCTTGCCAACCACCGCTCTTTAACTGGCCTCGAACGAGACAGTGGCCGGCATCGGTTGCAGCCCTCAGTAAGGCTGGTTCGCCAGTTCGTTGATACGCTTCCAGCATTGCCAAGCCAACTGCAGGAGTTCCTGGAGGCTGAACCCAAACGGTTTTCGGATCAGCAACTCCTTCCCCTTCGCGGTACCGGAGGTCCTCGCTTACTTGATATACATAGCCCCCCTCAACAGCGATTTGATCGTGAAAGAACGCAACTGCTTTTCTAAGAGCGACTTTCGCTTCATTGGCAAGTGGTTCTTCTCCGCGGACAACAAAGCACGATTGGCAAACCGCAGAAACAACAAGCATGATTCTCATTGCGGTTAGTCGAGCTAAATGAGCAATACCATTGTTCGTATTCATCGCATGCACCTTGAGAGACAAGTGAACGAAGTTTCGTTATTCGAGATCTATACGCCAGTGAATTTGGCAGGCGGGTAAGCTATTAATTTACCATTAGACGGTACGGCTGTTGGCGAATTCCTAAAATTGTTGGAGTGCTTATAACCGTAAACTACTGGCGATTGTCGAGAAGTGTCGTTATCCTGCCCGTTTGGTTTTCTCCTCCCATTCTCGTTTGCGCCTCAATAGGTCTACCATGAAATTGATACGTTTTGGCAAGCCCGGACAAGAACTTCCAGGGCTTATTCTAGAAGACGGCCGTCGAATCGATGCTTCGGCATTTGGCAGTGACTATGACGAAGCATTCTTGGGAGGAGACGGGCTCGAACGGCTCGCAGTTTGGGCGAAAGCGAATGCAGCCACAGCACCGGTCGTTGATGCAAGCGTGCGGCTTGGACCTTGCGTTGCTCGTCCAAGTAAGATTGTTTGCGTTGGACTCAATTATGCCGATCACGCTCGTGAGGCAGGGGCCGAGATACCGAAAGAGCCAATTCTGTTTTTTAAGAGCACAAGCTCTATCGTGGGACCTAACGACGATCTGATTATTCCGCGTAATTCCAAGAAGAGCGATTGGGAAGTCGAACTAGCGATCATTATCGGTAAGAAAGCAAGTTACGTTAGTGAAGCCGATGCGATGAACCACGTCGCAGGCTACTCGTTGCATAACGATTACAGCGAACGAGAATGGCAACTTGAGCGAGGAGGCCAATGGGTCAAGGGAAAGAGCTGCGATACGTTTGCACCACTGGGGCCGTTTCTAGCAACTCGCGATGAGATACCCGATCCCCATAATCTGAAGATGTGGCTAAGTGTCAGCGGTGTAATGCGTCAGAACAGCACGACAGCACAGATGATCTTCGGCGTTCCCCAGCTGGTCAGCTACATCAGTCAGTTTATGTCGCTGCTACCTGGTGATGTGATTAGCACGGGAACTCCGCCAGGAGTTGGACTTGGACTCAAGCCAACGCCAGTCTTCCTTCAGCCAGGTGACGTGATCAAGTTGGGAATCGAAGGTCTTGGCGAGTCATGTCAGCACGCGGTCTACCCTTGGTGATTAGCTGCGAGTGTGAGCCTTCGTTAGCATGTGATTTGATTAGCACGTGCTTATGTTTATATGTACTTGAGTTGTTTTCTATCGTCGATCATCCTTTGGGATACTTGGAATAATGAGTCAACAATCGTTTAGTCTTATCGGCAAGACAGCCGTAATTACCGGTGGTGGTTCGGGTATTGGACTGGCTATTGCCAAGCGTTTTGCAAACCACGGAGCAACGATCGAAATCATCGACCTCCAGAGCAAGGCAATCGAAACCGCTGTTCATGAGGTTCAATCGGAGGGAGGACTTGCAGCGGGTGAAAGTTGCGACGTTTCCGATCCGGTGGCTGTCAACGGTGCCTTTGAAGCGATTCTCAAGCGACGTTCACGGATTGATATCCTGGTCAACAATGCGGGTATCGCTCACGTTGGCAATGCGTTGAATACTTCTCCCGATGACTTCGCGCGAGTCCAACGCGTTAATGTCAACGGAGTCGCTCACTGTAGTCAGGCTGCGTTGCGAGACATGACGGCGAAAGGTGGAGGAGTTATCCTGAACCTAGCTTCCACTGTGTCACAAATGGCGATTACCGATCGCTTTGCTTACGCGACAAGCAAAGGGGCCGTTCTTGCGATGACGTACTCGATTGCGAAAGACTTTCTTGAGTTCGGAGTCCGCTGCAATGCGGTACTGCCAGGGCGAATTCATACTCCGTTTGTGGATGGATTCATTGCAAAGAACTATCCCGGGCGAGAAGCGGAGATGTTTGAAAAACTCAGCAAAACGCAACCCATTGGCCGAATGGGGAGGCCGGATGAGGTTGCATCGGTGGCGCTTTTTCTGTGCAGTGACGAGGCCAGCTTTATCACCGGTGCTGCGTACCCGGTAGACGGTGGAACCTTAACGATTCGTTAGGAACGCCCTTGGTGTGCGGGTTGCACATCGGATATGATAGATTGGTTAACGGTGGATGATCGCGCGACAACGGATGTTTGCGATCGACTTTTTGTTTCCACTTTTGTCGGAATTCATATCGAGCTTGATGTGCTTGCGCTGTCTAGGAGGGTTTTTTATGTCGCTTTTGAGTCGTAGGGCGTTATCGCTATCTGCTGTGTTTGTCTCTCTGGGATTTCTATCGAATCTCGCCTCGAAAGACGCTCTAGGTCAGGAAGCCACGCCAGCTCAGCCCACCGCGGCGGCTACTGAGCCCCCGAAAAGCGAAACCCCCAAAAGCGAAACGACCGGTAGCGATTCGGAAGCTGGCCAAGAAGACTTGGATGCGGCGATGGACATGAAGGTTGGAGCCAACGATATCGACAAGCTCTCGGCCGTCATCGACCGCTGCGAATCGGCGCTAAAGAAGGGTCTTGGGGATTACAACACGACCTTCGCGAAAGAACTCCTAGCTGGCTCGGCACTCGAACGAGCGAAAATGCAAATTCAAGAAATGATGCAAGGACGCATGGGTCAAGGGGCCGCTCAACGGCTTCGAAAACGTGTCATCGCCGACTTGGAGAAGGCCTCGCAAAACAACCCGAAACTCGGCGAAGCCTTTCTGTTGCTGGCTCAGATCTACAAATCAGAAGATGTCGAAAAAGCAATCGAGACAATGGGTCGCGCGATTGATGCGCTCGAAGAATCTCCCGACAAGCAATCCGAAGCTTACTTGATTCGCGCGACAATGCAGGAAGATGAAACGCTGCGACGTGAAGACTTGCAAAAGGCAATTGATCTCGATGCGAAAAATCGTGACGCGTGGCGGCTAATGATCGCTGTCATGATCAACGAAAAAGATTTTAAAGCGGCTGCGGAAGTCGCAAAGAAATATCTCGACAACAACCCCGACGATAACGATGCTCTTGGAGCCTACGTTAATGCGCTCGACAAGACTGACCGACGCGCAGAAGCGTTGGAGGTGCTGACTAACAAAATCAAGGACCGACCAGAAGATCCAATGCTCTACGCAATGCGATTCGAATTGTCGCTGACGGGAGAGAAGTTCGATGAAGCAATCGCTGATGCATCCAAGCTAATCGATTTGAATGGGGCTGGCGTAGAGGGCTACATCCTTCGCGCGAATGCACGAATCCAAAAAGCCGAAGTCAACAAAGTAGGAATCGACGATGAACTATGGTCGCTCGCCAGACAAGATGTAGACAAGTCGCTCGATATGAAGCCGGGACTTGCCGAGGCGTATCGATTGCGAGCCGTGATCGCAAGCAGCCAAAAGAAATACGACGAAGCTATTCAAGACCTGACGATACTCGCTCAGAACAAGCCGAATGAGCCTATCTTCTTGCTTCAGCTTGCAACTCTTTATCAACTCGATGGTCGCCCTGGAATGGCCGTCAAGATCTCCGATCAATTGATTCGAAGCAGAACCGGTGGAGCAAACGCTTACCGGATTCGCGGTGACGCTTACCTAAGCATGGGAGATCAAGCGGAAGCGATTGTCGATTTCCAAAGCGCGTTGGATATGATGCAAGAAGGAGACGGCCAAAAGGCAGGCTTACTGAATAATTTAGCCTGGATTCTTGCAACCTCGCCGGACGACTCGCTGCGGGATGGCAAGCGAGCAATCGAGCTTGGTACCAAGGCTTGCGAAGAAACCGAATATAAGGAAGCACATATTCTTAGCACGCTCGCCGCAGCATACGCAGAAGTCGGAAACTTCGAGGAAGCGATGAAGTGGTCGGCAAAAGCGGTTGAACTAGGCAAGGCTGAGACCAACGAGCAGCTTGACCAACTCCAGAAAGAACTTGATTCCTATCGAGACAAAAAACCTTGGCGAGAAAAGCAGGAAGTTCAAGAGAAAAAACAGCCGATCATCAACCCAAGTGAAGCGATCGAGACTTAGTTTCGAGTGGCACGTAGCAGCGTCTCTCCGCAGACGCGAGCCCAGCAGTCTGGTGCCTGTCTCTCAGAGAGAGACAGCTACGTGGCTTACACCAAGAAAGACGCGGCAATCTATCTTGCACTGATTATGGTCAAAAGGTTATCACTTCCCAGATAACCCGTTTACGTGCCTAAGCAAGGAAGCTTAGCTATGCCAGAATCGATTGAATCCATCTCTAAACTTGTCAACGGACGAGTTTTTCATCCAACGAACGACGTTTTGGGAGATAGCAAGCTATCTTCAGAGTCCATCAACTTGTGGAAGAACGTTTCGCTTTTAGACGCCATGCCATTGCAAGACGCCCGGGAAAGCGATCTTACCTTGGTTGATTCATTACTTCATCTAGACGCTTGGCTTGCATCGCCTGCGTTGGTTGCTTTTGCGCCGATCGCTATCGCAGAAGAGCTGTTCCTGAAATCGCAGGCAGCATTAACCGCCCCGAACGCAGCCCCTCAAGAAACGCGTTGTAAAATCATTATCGGAGTCGATAACGTACACCAATCCTTTCAAGCAGCAATTGTCGCGCTGCGAGGTGAGCGAAGTTCGAAGTTCTGTTGGACAGGAATCCATCCTACCGCGGTTATCCATTCTACAGCTGTCGTTGCAGCATCCGCCAACATCGGCCCCTTTGTAACTGTCGCTGCAGGTTGCACGATTGGAGAACGTACCTGCATTCATTCGGGAGTTCAAATTGCTGGGCACTGCACCATTGGAGAGGATTGCGAAATATTCTCCAATGCTGTTTTATATCAAGGAACAATCCTCCACGCGCGAGTGATGCTCCATGCGTCGTCTGTTTTGGGTGCTTACGGTTTTGGCTATCGACAGCACGATAATGTGCACGTAAGAACCGCTCAGCTTGGATGGGTTGAAGTGGAAAGCGATGTCGAGATCGGTGCAGGAACGACGATTGATCGCGGGACTTACGGGCCAACGCGAATCGGTCGAGGTACCAAGCTCGACAACCAAATTCAAATTGGGCATAACGTTCACATCGGCGAGCACAATTTGTTATGCGCTCAAGTTGGAATTGCAGGGAGCGCTTCGACCGGAAGCTACGTGGTACTTGGCGGACAAGTTGGTGTTCGCGATCACTTGCGTTTAGGTGACCGAACCATGGCTGCTGCCCAAGCGGGTATCGCCAATGATGTACCTGCCGGTGAATCGGTACTTGGGTCTCCCGCGCTACCACAGCGAGAGGCAACTCAAATGTGGATTCACTCGCGAAGATTGCCCGAGATTCGCAAGCAGATCAAAACGCTAGAAAACCAAATGAATAATCTGATCAAGCAGATGGCAAGCATGTCGATCCCTGAGCCGATGGCGCCAACCACGGGTGGCACTAGGACAGACGTTCCACTTGATAGAAATTCGTTACCCGAGGCTATCGCCTACGGCTCAGGGATACAAAAGCGAGTTGCTGCATGAGCCCACCAATCGGTATTGTTGCAGGCTGGGGAAACTACCCATTGATCGTCGCGCAAACGTTACAGGCGTCGAACCAACGAGTAGTAATCGCGGCGATTAATCAACACGCCGATTCACGGCTTACCAAATTTGCAGACAAGATCGCTTGGTTCGGAGTCGCTCGAATCGGCGGTCATCAAAGACTTTTTAAACAGCATGGCGTTGAAAAAGTTGTCTTGGCTGGCAAGCTATTCAAAGATCGAATTCTCTACAGTCGCGGTGGTTGGGTTGGATTGCTACCCGATGTGACTACCATGCGAGCTTTTTTTAATATCGTTGTGACTCGTCGCAAAGATCAGAACGATGATTCACTGATGATGGCTGTCGTGAAGTCCTACGAAAGGCAAGGAATGGAGATTGTGCCGGGAACCGATTACGCACCACAATTACTCGCCGAGGAAGGAGTTCTAACTCGGACGAAACCCTCATTCGGTCAACGCAAAGACATTGAATTCGGCTGGCGCATTGCAAAGCAAATGGGCGGCCTGGACATTGGTCAAAGCATCACCGTGCGCGACCAAGCGGTACTTGCCGTGGAAGCGATGGAAGGCACCGACGCTTGCATCGAACGAACAGCCAGTCTATGCCCGCGCGGAGGCTTCACGTTGATCAAGGTTGCTAAGCCTCAACAAGATTTCCGATTCGACTTACCAACAATCGGACTCCAAACAATTGATCGCATGAAACGTGCTGGCGGCAAGGCAATTGCGATCGAAGCAAAGAAGACGATCATCGTCGACCGTGATGAGCTTAT
>JAIYDQ010000074.1 GCA_027487375.1 Planctomycetaceae bacterium | reverse complement strand
CAGCATCACGATCGCCGCCGATGGTAGCTACACCTACACAGTGAACAACAGCAACGCAACTGTCCAAGCCTTGGCGGTAGGGCAGTCCATTAACGACGTCTTCACCTACACGATGCATGACACGGCTGGCTTGACCAGCACGACTCAGATTACCGTTACCATCCAAGGTGCGAACGATACAGCAACGATTGGAACCGAGTTTAATGGTCTTGATGCCGGAGACTATACGTTCATTGCCGGTGGCCAAACCTTTACCGCGAAGGTCACCGACTATGACGGCAGCCGTTGGTTACTGATTGGTCGCGGTCGTGAAGGGTGGGAATTCGATACCGATGGTCAAGGTGCAGCGAGTGAAGTCGTACAAAATCTAGGTACGGTATCTGCCTTTGCGCCGAAGGCATACTCCGATGCGATCATCAACGACATGTTAACGCGTGCTGGGACGAACATGTCCAACGTAGAACTTCGCATCATGCGTGCGAGCACAACCGATGGAACGGGAACTTATCAAGATGTTCGTTGGCGAAATTTTGTCGGCAATTCCAATCAGTTTACTTGGAACATCGAGGATAGTGCGTACAACATAACGCAACAACAAGTCAACGCACCAAGTGGACTACCAGGCGCATCAACAGGCACATCGAATGGTGTTTCGACAAATGACATGATCGCCATGGGCAATGATGCAGACCGGATCTTTACATGGGGATGGGATGGACACAATTTTAGGAAAGGATTCTCCTATGGCAACAGCGTTCTGGGAACTGACAATAATTCCGCCACCAGTTTCATGTGGGAATTTGGCAACGAGAATCACGCGATTCCCTATACCGAAGTCTACATGCGGCTGACGAATCCCGTCCCAGCCGCATTGGCTTACACCGAGAATGCATCGCCAACCGCAGTCATGCCTACCATCGTTTTAAACGATGCCGACAATGCCACGCTGCAATCCGCAACCGTCCAGATCACCGGTAACTATAGCAGCGCACAAGACGTTCTTGCCTTTACCAATACCGCCAACATCACGGCAAGCTGGAACAGTACCACCGGAACCTTAACCCTTACCGGAAACGACACGGTAGTCGCTTATCAGGCAGCCCTACGAGCGGTGACCTATCAAAACTCCAGCGATGCACCGAGCGCGTTGACACGAACGGTTTCCTTCAGCGTCAATGACGGTGTCGCTCAGTCCTCCGCATTGACTCGCGATATTGCGATCACCGCCGTTAACGATACGCCAACTGCCGTTGTAGATACGGCAATCGCTGTAGAAGCAGGCGGAGTAAGCAACGGAACGGCGGGCACGAATCCAACGGGCAACGTTCTGACCAATGACACCGATCCTGACTCCGCCGATACGAGGACAGTCAGTGGTGTCGCAGCAGGTGTCGTCGGATCTGCATCGACCAATGTTGGCTCAGCAGTCACTGGCACCTTCGGCAGCATCACGATTGCGGCAAACGGGACTTACACCTACACCGTTGATAACAACAACGCGGCCGTACAAGCCTTGCGCACGACATCGAATACGCTGAACGATGTATTTACCTACACCATGCGTGACACGGCTGGCTTGACGAGCACGACTCAAATAACAGTCACCATCCAAGGTGCCAACGATGCACCGACGGTTTCACAAGTGACTGGATCCGTAGCGGCTTATGATTTCGATGGTAGCAGTGGCAACGCGTCGTCGATCGTGGCGGGTGGACCGGCGATGACGGTCGGTGGTGCGGTCGCTTACTCGAACGCGGCCAGCCGCTTTGGGACGGGCAATGGATTGTTGTTCACGACGGATGCCGATAGCACGACGCGGCCCGTTTCTCTGGCGTCCATTCCTGCAGTCGCGACCAGTAACGCATTTTCGTTTAACGCTTGGGTACGTTTCGATCAACTGTCATCGACTTGGGGCTTCGAGAGGGTGTTCGATTTCGGTGGGGGAATGGCTACCAACAACCTCTTTCTGTCGCGAGACGGAACCTCAAACAATCTCTATCTACGTGGTTTTAGCGGCTCGACGGCTATCGGTACGATTACTGCCGCCAATGCTTTAGCTGGACAAGTCGGCAATTGGATGCATTTGGCAGTAACTGTCGACTCTTCCAATAACGCATCTTTGTACATCAATGGAGCGTCAGCGGGCAACGTCACGCTGAGTTCCGCGCTGAACTACTCGACCTGGACAAATAACTTTATTGGAGCGTCGAACTGGACCGGTGATCGCCAATTCCGTGGAGCCATGGATGACATTGCGATCTTTGATCGAGCCCTAACCGCCGGTGAAGTGGCCACGATGGCGTCGACCGCAACTGCACCGACAGTAGTCTTGAAATCGATCACCGAAAACTCGCCCAATGGAACCAACGTTTTCGAAGCCCGAAGTCGCGATGTCGATTCGGGCGACGGCGTGACGTATTCGATTCTCTCGGGCAATACGAACAGCACCTTTGCGATCAACTCCTCGACCGGTCAAGTCACCGTCGCGAACTCAAGCCAATTGAACTTCGAAGCCAACAGCAGCTACACACTCGTGGTTCGAGCTACCGACACGGCAGGGGCCACTACCGATCAAACGGCGACGATAACGGTCGCCGACGTTAACGAAGCACCCATCGATATCACGCTCGGTTCGGCACCGACGGGTTTAACGACCGCAGGCAATGCGAGCTTGGTTAGCGGAACAACCTATCAGTTGACTCCGAATCTCGGATCGCAAGTTGGCGGTGTCTGGGGCAGCGTCAACTTGAATCAGGATTTCGTCGTCACATCGAGAGCCTTCTTTGGGGCGAATGACGGAGGTGCAGAAGGCCTTGCTTTCGTATTGCAGAATCAAAGTAGCACCTCCATTGGAGGAGCGTTTACGAGTAAGGGTGCTAACATAACGGGGGCCTTCGGAGTCCAGTTCGATACGTGGTTTCATGGACAAGACAACGAAATCAACTCGGACTTCTCGCAGTTCTTCCGTCAAGGCGCGGTGAACAACCAAGGGACTGGCTTCGATGTGGCGAATGCTC
The DNA here is from genome assembly GCA_027487375.1 of Planctomycetaceae bacterium. Taxonomy (GTDB): domain Bacteria; phylum Planctomycetota; class Planctomycetia; order Pirellulales; family Pirellulaceae; genus JAIYDQ01. Next base: position 1,965 of record JAIYDQ010000074.1, on the reverse strand, counting down.
ACGACAACCTGGAAGACGGCCTGTGGCGTGACTTGGTGGTCAGTTGGAACGCGACGTCTAAAACGCTTAGCTACTCGCTCGACGGCCTAGCTATCGATTCGAAAGTCTACGATGTCGTCGCCACCGACTGGGGCGGCAATGCCAGCGGTTGGTTCGGCTTCACCGCTTCAACCGGTGGTGCAACAAACCAACATCAAGTCGAAATTGTTTCCGTTCGAACCAACAACACCGTCAATGTGGCTGAGAACAGCTCGAACGGAACGGTCGTGGTAACAGCAGCAGCCATCGATCCCGATCGAACGGGAACGGTAACTTTTTCATTGACCGACTCCGCCGGTGGCCGATTCGCGATCAACAGCTCAACCGGTGTCGTCACCGTTGCCAATGGTAGCTTGCTCAGCTTCGAAGCCAACACGTCGCACTCTGTCACCGTTCGAGCAACTGACCAAAGTGGTTTGACATACGACGAAGTCATGACGATCAACGTCACCAACGTCAACGAAGCCCCGACGGCGATTGCCGTGGTTGGCTCGACGAACCTCGTTACGAACGGTTCGTTCGAGGTCGATACGACGGATCAGTCGCAGCCTACCGGTTGGACGATGACTGGCTCTGGCGGCGTGAGCGTCTCACAGCCGGGACGAGCAACAGACGGAACCAAGACGCTGGCTCTCAACGGTTGGTCCACGACGTCGGGCGCTGTGCTCAGCCAGTCGCTGACTACTGTGATCGGAACGACCTACACGCTCCAGTTTGACGCTGGTGCGATTGGCGCCGGGACCGTTCCTCAAGTGCTCCGTGTTCAGGCACTCGACGGAGCCACCTCGTTGATCGACCAGACGATCACGGACCCGACATCGAGTGGCAGTTGGTCAGCGGCAGGCATGCAGCGTTATCTGTACACGTTCACGGCAACGAGCACGGCGACCACGCTTCGATTTACAGATAACTCGGGCACATCGAGCACCAACGACATAGACCTCGACAATGTGCGAGTATATGCCAACACGAACCCAACGATCGCTGAGAACTCGGCCAACGGTACCACTGTAGCTACCGTGACAGCCAGCGATCCAGACAACATGCCTACGTTGAGCTACAGCTTGACCGATACGGCCGGTGGTCGGTTTGCAATCGCTTCTTCGACTGGGGTGATCACGGTGGCCAATAGTAGCTTGCTCAACTTTGAAGCCAACACAAGCCACACGGTAGTGGTGCGAGCCACAGACACTGGTGGTTTGACTTTTGACAGGACCGTCACCATTGATTTGACGAACGTCAACGAAGCACCGACGGCGGTTGCCGATACAGCTACGGCCGTCGAAGCGGGTGGAACTGCCAACGGCACTGCGGGTACCAACCCGACTGGGAACGTACTCACAAACGACACGGACGTCGATGCTGGCGATACCAGAACTGTCACCGGTGTCATCGCTGGAGTCCAGGCTTCAGCCGCCGCCAATGTTGGCTCGGCAGTAACAGGCACTTTCGGCTCGATCAACATCGCGGCCAATGGTGCTTACACGTACACGGTCGATAATGGCAATACAGCCGTTCAAGCACTAAGAACAACATCCAATACGCTGAGCGATGTTTTCACCTACACGATGCGCGACACGGCAGGTCTGACGAGCACGACGCAGATAACCGTCACGATCCAAGGTGCTAACGATGCACCGACGGACGTTGTCGCGGCTCGGTATCTTTCGACGATGACTCCGACCGCAAACAGCGGGAATTTTTATAGTGGCACTTACTGGAATGATGCCCACGTTGGCGGCGGGGCGATTGTCTTGGACGGTGTTACCTACAGCCGAGGCCTGGGAACTCATCCGTCCGGAAGCGTCGGCTATGTTGACTACGCAGTCGGTGGTGCAACCGCCTTCAAGTCGACGATCGGTATCAATGACAGTTCCGCAGGCGGGTCCGTCATTTTCTCCGTGATCGTTGACGGCGTAAACCGGT